>JAMCWQ010000046.1 GCA_023480825.1 Chloroflexota bacterium
TGGGACAAGGTCTCCCCCCGTGTACGGGGGGATAAAGGGGGGAATGCCATCGGGGCAGAACGCAGCTCGACGTTTGCGCACCCCGGCCCGGTGGTCCCGCCAATTGCCGGCCTGGCGGCCGGCGGCCCGACAAGTCGGACCCTACAAGCAGCACCTTCATTCCTCTGGCACACTACTTGCATGGTTTAGCCGCTGCTATCGCGTATTGGCGCGCCCGCAACAGCAAGGACTAGTGCTCTTTCAAGGCAGCAAGAGCGGGATCAGCAAATGCCCCCCTGATAAGGGGGCTTGGGTATTCGATAAGGATGATGCCTGTGGAACCCGTACGATGTAATTGCCTTTTCCATTGCGATCTAGCTTCGACAAGCCTAGAGGGAGGAGACAGCTATGACCGAGGGACTGGGAAACAGCGATGACAGGAAAGCCATGCTGAAGGAAATGATCAGGGAACTGCACGCCGGCGCAGACCCTGAGCGCGTCAAGGAGGAATTCAAAGAGGTCCTGGAAGGAGTCACATCAGTCGAGATCGCCAAGATCGAGGAAGAACTTATCCACGAGGGTATGCCAAGGCAGGAGATCCAGCGACTTTGCGACGTGCATCTCGCGGTAATGCGGGAATCGCTGGAGAAGGAGAAGACCCTCGCTCCCCCCGGTCATCCTATTCACACGCTCATGGAGGAGCACAACATTCTGCTCCAATTCGCCGGCAAGCTTAGAGAGTTCGCCGTGCAGATGCGGGAGAGGCGGACTCCCGGAACGCCGGAAGCCGACCTCAAGCAACTGGACCACTTTGCCGAGCATTTCAAAGAGTCTCAGCGCCACTACCTGCGGGAGGAAAACGTGCTCTTCCCCTATCTGGAGAAGCACGGCATTGTCGAGCCGCCGAGAATCATGTGGTCCGAGCACAACGAGATCAGGTCTAGAGAGAAGGATCTTTACGCCCTCATCGACCGGTACGAAAGCGAAACCGTGCAGTCCTTCGCCGGCTCTCTGGTGGAAATCGCCTCCAACCTGGGCGATTTGCTAGCGGCGCATTTCTACAAGGAGAACAACATCCTCTTCCCGGCGGCCATGAGGGTGATTCCGGACAATGAATGGCCGGAAATCAGGCGCGAGGCCGACGAAATCGGCTACTGCTGCTTCACTCCCGACTACGCCGTGAGGGCGGCAGAGACGGTGGAGGCAGCACCGGCGCCGGCGCCTGTCATAGAGCAGGGCAAGCTGCAGTTCGATATCGGAGAGCTCACGCCCGAGCAGATCGAGGGCCTCTTCAACGCCCTGCCGGTGGATGTCACCTTTGTGGACAAAGACGATGAGGTGCGCTACTTCAACAAGGCCGAGGACCGCATCTTCATTCGCACCAAGGCGGTAATCGGCCGGAAAGTCGCCGACTGTCACCCTCAGGCCAGCCTGCACAAAGTGCTGGAGATCGTAGAGAGCTTCAAGCAAGGCCGGCGCGACAAGGCGGAGTTCTGGATCAACTACCAAGGCCGCTTCGTCTACATTGTCTTCTATCCGGTGCACGACAGAAATGGCCAGTACCTGGGGACGGTGGAGGTCGTGCAGGACATATCTAAGCTCAAGACCTTGCAGGGAGAAAAACGCCTGCTGGATAGCTGAAAAGGTAGTTGGAGGCGGGACCCTGAACGCATCGACTCGAGGCGCCGGCCAGAGAGGGCTCTACCTTGCCCTAGGACTGTACGCCGTCATTTTCGCTCTGAAATTGTGGGTCTACGTGCTCAGCGGCGTGCTGGTGCTGCTCGCTGAGGCTCTGCACACTCTCACCGATGTCTTCGTTTCGGGGTTCCTATTGGCCGCAGCCGTCATCTCTCACCGGGAAGCAGATCGAGGGCATATGTTCGGCCATGGCCGGGCGCAAAACGTCGGCGCCCTGATCGCCGCCACCCTGTTCGTTACCTTCACCGCCTTCCAGCTGTACCAGGAGGGAGTAGGGCAGCTCATCTCTCCCTCACCGGAGTCTCATAGAAACCTGCCTCTGGTGGCCGCCGTGCTCGGCGTTTCCATGGTGTTGGCTGCGGTCCCGCTACTCAACTTCCTCCGCCAGGGCAGAAGCGGAGCAGCGGCTAGAGCGCAGATGCTCGAACTGGTCAACGACGAGCTGGCTTTGGTAGCGGCTCTCGTCGGCACTTTCTTCATCGCTATGGGCCAGCCGATAGCCGACCCCATAGCGACGATAATCGTGGCGACCATTATCACCGTTAATGCCGGCGGTTTGCTGGCCGAAAACGCCCGCGTGCTGATTGGAGGCTCACCGGGACCGGAGTTCTTCGACAAAGTTGCCGCCATTGCCCGCACGGTGCCCGGCGTGCTCGACGTGCACACCATGCGCGCCGAGTACGTCGGCCCGGATGATGTCCACACCACCATGCACATTGAGGTGGCCAAAGGAATGCCCATCGAACAAGCCGACCGCATTGCCGAGGAAGTGCGCCGGGCGGTGTGCGGGGCCACCAACTCCAATTTCTGCGACATCCATGTAGACCCCTCAACCATCGAGAGCCGGCTCCTCGAAGAAGAGCCGCCCGGGCGGGGATGAGCATCAACCAGGCACAAAGAAGAAGGCCAGGGCCAGAATGGCATAGACTGCGACCAACTGTATCCCCTCGAACCAGTTCGATTCCCCATCGAGGGTAACGATGCCCACGCTAAGCACGGCGAGAAAAAGGGCGAAGATTTCGAACGGGTTAAAGACCAGGTCCATCGGAGCGCCGAATAGGTATGACGCCAGAACCAGAAGCGGAGCCACGAGCAGGGCAACCTGGGAGCTGGCACCGATAGCCACCTGAAACGCCAGGTCCATTTCGCCCCTTGTAGCAGCACTGGTAGCCGTGAAGTGCTCGGCGGCATTGCCGATAACCGCCACCACGATCACTCCCACGAACAACTGCGTTAGGCCAAGGGCGCTGGTGGCGGGCACGAGGACGCCCACGAGGACCTCCGACTCCAAGGCGATAAATGCGGTTGCGAGCAGGAGCAGCACAACTGCCGATGATAGGCGATGGGCCGGAGCCAGCATTTCTTGCTCATCTGAAGGAGCCAGCAGCTCGCGGTGTGTCACGAGTGAGAACACGAGGCTGGCGCTGTACGTAGCCAATAGTACAAGGCCCGTCAGTAGGCTAAGCAGGTCCACGACCGGGCCGTGACTGGCAAGGCTGCCGGCGACAACTAGGTCCCAGACTGCCGGCATGACCAAGGCGGTGACCGCAAGCATCAACATAGCGACTGCAGTTCCGGCGGTGGTGCGGTTGAAGCGCTGGCGCTCGCGGCCCCACCCCCCGGCCAGCATGCTGACTCCCAAGACCAGCAACATATTGCCCAGAATGGAGCCGGTGATCGAGGCCTTCACCACCACAACCAGCCCCTTACTGAGGGCAAAGAGAGCGATGATCAACTCGGTGGCATTGCCGAAGGTCGCGTTCAGCAGACCACCAGGGCCCGGGCCGATATGCTGGGAAGTAGCAAGAGTGGCCATGCCGACCAGCCCGGCAAGCGGGATGATGCCCAAGGCCGCGGTCAAGAAGACAAGTAGCGGTGGGAAGTGTGCGAAATCGAGGATAATGCTGGCAGGAACAAAGATCAGCAGCACATTCAGCCAACTGCTGCTGAGGAAACGGCCCAGGTCCCTGCCTAAGCTTAGTCTCTCGTTCACTCTTTCCCCCAGCAGCCTTCCGCAGAAAGACGTGCCTGTTCTGTCATTCCGAAAGCCCCGCCCCTTTCCTCCAGTACATCCTGGCTCGCGGTTGGGCGGAGCTGAGGAATCCGTCCCTGGCTGCCCAAACAAGGCGGCTTCAGCCCCTTGCGAGGACACGGATTCCTCAGTCGCTCCTACATCTAAGCCCAGAATTCTCTCTATCCCGCCGCTCCTTCGGAATGACAGCTCTCGCTTTCCTAGCGTGCTTTCACATGGCAAGAGCCGTGCCGCTACCCTCTTGCATGCCATGCGATAATACTGTCGTACCCAATCATGTCCCGCAAATGACCCGCAGTCTTATAGTCTGGCCGGATACTGCCGATAATTATTAGTGGTTCCCTTGTGAACCGCGAAGGGGGGAATGCCGTGCTCTAAGAGGCTACTGGCAAGCATGGAGGAGACACCGGTTGCAGACCTGCTTTGAACTTATCCAGCCACCCACCTCCAAAGGAGTAAGCAATGAAGAAAGCCATTCTAACAGCCTTATGCATCGCGATCCTTCTCACCTCCGTGGTGGTCAGCTACACCGCTGCAACCCCCTCGGCTTCTGCCACCAGCCTGGGGGTCGCTCCGGTCGCCGCTATCGAGAAAGTTTGGCAACGAACAGACTTGCCGATACAGAACGGGAAAATATCTAGGACCTGGATGTGGGGGCCGCCCGGAGCGTTCGGCAACAATGGCTTCGACGTCCGTGAAGAGCCATACGCCCAATCCCCGGGTGGCACGCGCACAGTCTTTTATTTCGACAAGAGCAGAATGGAGATCACCCAGCCCTTAGCGGATAGCAACAGCAAGTGGTACGTGACAAACGGATTGCTGACCAAGGAGCTGGTGACCGGGCAAATGCAGGTTGGGGACGCCCAATTTGAGACCAGGGCCCCAGCCGAGATACCGGTGGCCGGGGACTCAGACGATACCAACGGTCCAACCTACGCCACCTTCGGTAACCTCTTAGCCCAAGTGGGAGGGCGTGGCGGCGCAGTGACCGACACAGTGGGCCGCGCCGGCAACGTCGGCCAGAACCCTTCACTAGGAGGCTACGCCAGCTACGCCCATTTCGTGAGCGAGACCGGCCATAACATCCCCAACGTTTTCTGGGATTTCCTGAACTCCAGCGGAATGGTCTACGAGAACGGGTCCTACCGCACCGGCAAGCTTTTCGATCCGACGTTCTTTGCCACCGGATATCCAATCAGCGAGCCCTATTGGTCTCAGGTGAAAGTGGGCGGGCAGAGCAAATGGGTGCTGATCCAGGCCTTCGAGCGCCGGGTCCTCACCTACACTCCATCCAATCCCGAAGGGTGGAAGGTGGAGATGGGCAATATCGGCCGTCACTATCACGACTGGCGCTACAGCCAACCCAGCACACCGCCCGCGCCGGCAGACCCGTTTGCCGACGTCCCGGCCTGTGTGGATGCTTCGGTGACGCCCAAGGGTGGCCCTGTGGGCACAACTTTCAGCATGAACATTTGGGGCTTCACGCCAAATGAGCAGATAGGCTACTGGGTAAATGCACCTGACGGCAGCATAGTCGGGACTATCCAAACCGTTTCCATCGGTCCTACCGGAGGGGTCGAAGGCCTAACCTTTCCCACCGACAGCAGCTACCCGCTAGGCATCTGGTCAGTGGTGTTCCAGGGGACGCAAAGCGGGCACCAGTCCATAGCCTACTTCAAGCTAACCGGTGAAGGCGCGGCCCCCGCCCCGGCGCCAGCCCCCACTCAGAGCGTACCAGATAGTATTAGCGGATCGGTATCGCCCAAGGAAGGAAGAGCGGGAACAGTCTTCGACGTCAGCATCTGGGGCTTCCAGCCGAATGAGCAAGTGGGATACTGGTTCAACACACCGGACGGAGCGGTGTACGGGACGGTGCAGACCGTTTCCATCGGCCCTACAGGCCGGGTGGACCACCTCCAGATGACGTCCGATGGCATGCCGCCGGGAATCTGGTCGCTGGTCTTCCATGGTGTGAACAGCGGCCACGAGTCTGTGATCTACTTCAAGATAACTGAATGACAGTAAGAGGTGGTCCGCCTCAGGCGGGCCACCTACCATGCCGGCAAATATGGCACCCATAGTCAGATGAGCAGTCTGATGATATACTCTGCGCATCTGTCTCGCGGTTACGGTGGCGGAGTACCGCTGAGGGATCCAGATTCCAGTTCTTCAGTAGATACAAAACCTCCTACCGCAATTCATCTTGATCTTTCACCGCGCATTTGCCTTACCCCAGTCGGGAGCATGCATAACACCAAGGGGTATAGATGAGCGTCGAAGTTGCAATTGCAGTGATCGTTCTTGCCGCGCTTTTGGCTGGCTTTGCCTTTGTCCTGTACTCCAGGCGGCTAATCACAGACCCCAGTCACTATGCCCGGCTGATGGAGGAGGCAACGAGGCAGGAATCACAGAGCAACCTGCCAAAGGCGCGGAAGCTGTACCGGAGGGTAATCTCTGGAACTGACCGCATTCCTGATGCAACTGCGACCCTCATTGATACGCAAGGACGGGCCCTCTTGCTCCTCGGCCACGTGGAAGAGCAACTGGGCCATGCAGAAGCCTCGCTCTTCTCATTCCACAGAGCAGCGCGACTGATTGACGTGCCGTCGGAGATAATCCGCACAGTGGCCGAAGGCTATGCCGCTCGCCACGACGTATCTTCGGAAGCTCTTGATTGCTACGTGCGCTACGTATCTCTCCCTGGCTTACAGGACTGCCAAAGCAACACGGTCATTAGCCTGCTGGAATCACAGTGCCGCTTGTACGAGCGTAGTCTAGACCATCTAGACGAATGCACCCGGCTGAGTCGACGTATCGCAACAGGAGCTCCTGACCTCGGTTGGGCTCATTATCACGCAGGAGTGACACTAGGACTATCAGGGAAGCACATCGAAGCCATCGACGAGCTAATTCGGGCAGAAAGCCTGATGCCGGATAGAGCCGATGTCTCGCTGCAACTCGGCAAAGAGTACCTAAGCGTGTCCGAACACGATAAAGCACTGGAGGCACTCCGGAGAGCAGTATCAAAGGATGCTGGCAATGATGAAGCCTTTCATCTAATTGCCCAAATGATCCTTGAGAGACCCAACAAGGCTGCAGGGCAGGACGAACAATGCCTCACAGAAGCGCTGACAGCAGCGCGTACTGCCTGCACCCTTCAGCCAGCCCGAGCAGATTACTGGCACCTGCTGAGCCAAGTCGAGCTGCTGACACAGCATCAGGACCTTGCGGGAGCGGCGCTAGACGAGGCAATCAAGCTTGAACCACAGAACACTGTGTTCATGATGGAGAGAGCCAACGTCTACCTGGAAGGGGCGGACAGAGCCCATGCTATAACGATACTGAGAAAGATAGTAGCGCTGGACCCTATGCAGATTTCTGCTCGCCTGCTTTTGGCAAATCAGCTTCTGCTTCAAAGGGAGTACTCAGAGGCGGAAGAGCACTTCCGCAAATCACTGGAGAGCACACCCGACAATCCTGAGGTCAGAGAGGGACTAGGGAGAGCTCTTTTCCATCGTGGTCGCCCACCCGAGGCAATCCAGGAATTGAAGCAGGCAGGAACGCTTTCGCAAGCAGGTCTCTATGCTCTCGGCAGATGTTATGGTCAAGCCGGAATGGTGGAGAAAGCGATCCGAAGCTATGAGGCTTGGTTGACAGCACACGGGATGGACCCCGATGTGCTCTTCTATCTTGGATCAGCCTATTGCCAGAAGGGTGATTGGGCCAAGGGGGCTACATTCTTCCAGCAGGCTGAAGAGTCTGCGCGGCAGCAAGGAGAGTACAGCGCAGACGCGACCTATCTTCGAGGGGTAGCGCTGGCTCAGCTAGGGGAGTTCGATGCGGCGGAGGCAACCTATCATACTGCTGAAGCTCTGCGTCCGGACGATCCAAGGATACCTTACTCCACAGGCAACCTGGCGGCAATACGGCAAAGATTCGCGACAGCGCAGGAAGCCTTCAACCGGGCCATTAGGATCAAGCCGGACTTCCCGGAAGCGCACTTCGGCCTGGGAATAGCAGAGGAGGCGCAGGGATCGGTTAAAGACGCGATTTCGGATTACTCCGAATGTCTCAGACTCAAGCCCGATTGGCCTGAAGCTCAGCTGCGTCTGGGAGTGGCCACTGCGAAATCCGGGGACTACGAGCTTGCGATGCCCCTGTT
>JAMCWQ010000085.1:0-8272 GCA_023480825.1 Chloroflexota bacterium
TGCAAGGTCAGCCCTTCCATCCTATCTACATGGTTAGTCCCGCGGCCGGCGTCCCGGTAATGAAGTTTAACTTAATAGTCGAGTGTTTGATGTAGGGCGGGCGGGTTGTGGCCCGCCGCAACAACAGCCTGTAGCACGACGGCGGGCCGCAATCCTTCCGAGGAAGGACGCCCTACTCTAACACCTGATTTATTAGTTACAGTTCATAATCGGGACCTACAGGATTCTCCCCACCCCCGGCCACCGGCTACCCCTTTGCCCCTTGCCCCTTTGTTAGGCTTCGGCCTTCCACATCTGCGGGAAGGGGAAGAAGTGCTTCGTGAACAGGAAGCTGTATTCGTAGCCCTGTACTATCTCTCTCCGCCCTATCAAATCGTTTAGTTGGATGCACCAAGAGGAAGCAGCTTGCTCGGCTACAAGATCGATAATCTGCTTGTACAGCGCATAGCGCTTCGTGTCATCCAGCTCTTCCATCGCCGTCTTCAGCAGAGAGTCCACCTGGTCGTTCTTGAAACGGTTTGCGTTGTCGAACGGCACGTTGTCACTGCCGTAGGCCACGTACAGCATCTCGAACCCATCGGCGTAGTCGGGGCCAAGGCCACCACCGAGTAGTATCTCCGGTGTCGTGGCTGGGTCGTTTATTACCTCAAAGTAGGTGGGATAAGGTATCTCCCTAATCTGAGCCTTCACCCCGATTTTGGCAAGATCTCCTTGGTAGACTTCCAAGGAGGCACGAGCCCAGTCAAATCCGGTGAGCCACACCATTTCCCCTGCATCGAAGCCATCCGCCAGTCCAGCCTCCGCCAGCAGGCTCTTCGCTTTATCGAGGTCGAAGTTGTACTGAGTGGTGGCCGGGGCCCAGCCCGCCAACCCCTTTTGGAACACTCCTTCCATTTTGGCGGCATGGCCGTTCAACACTCCGCTAATGACCGTATCGCAGTTGAAGGCGTAGTTCATGGCTTGCCGGACTTTGACGTTGTCAAAAGGCTTCTTGGCGCAGTTGCACCATAGCCGCTGCATCCGGGAGCCGAGGAACTCCTCGCCAACAATGCCCTGTTCCTGCTTGATGGCATCGAAATCCTCCGGTGTCAGCCCGACCGCCATGTCCAACTCGCCAGATTCCAGAAGCAGCCGCTGCTGCGCCTGCTCTGTTATCCAGCGCGCGATTACCTTGTCCAGATGCGGCTTCTCATCCCAGCCCCGCCACCATGTTTTGTTGCGGCTCATGACAACTTGATTTCGCTCTTTGTCCCAGGTATCCAACAGGAATGGACCGCTGCCTGCTCCATGGTCACGTAGCCAGGCCTGTCCCATATCGCCGTCCTTCTCGTTTGCTTGGACCAGCTTGGAGTTCACTATGCCCGCACCCCAGGGGCTGCCGACTGCTCCTAAGAAGGGGGCAAAACGGTTCTTGAGCTTGATTACCACGGTAAGTGGGTCGGGCGCCTCTACGGTGTCCATAGCGACGAATAGAGCAGCCGGCCCCTGATTCATCGTCTTCACGCGGTCGAAAGTATATTTAACGTCCGCTGAGGTTAGCGGGTTCCCATCACTGAACCTAATCCCGTCGTTCAGTTTGAAGGTGTAGGTCAGCCCATCGTCGCTAATCTGGTAGGATGCGGCCAGGTCCGGCTCGAGAATGGACTCTGTTGTTCCTCGCCAAGACCGCATGAGACCCTCATAGACATGAGGCTCGATGACAACTCCTCCGTAGTCCCAGTTCACGGCCGGGTCAAAGGTGGCCGGCACCTCCTGCACACCTACAACCAGCGTTTGGTCGGCCGCAGGCTTGCCTCCAGTTACGGCGGCCGCTGTGGCACTTCCGGCTGCCGTTGGGGTCCCTGTCGCCGCGCCCGTCCCGGTGGCTGCCGGCGTAGCGGTGCCGCCCCCTCCGCAAGCCGAGATAATCGCTCCAATTGCGCCGACGGATAGCCCCAGGGCCGCCGCCCTGCTGATAAAATGCCGCCGGCTAATCCGCCGCCGGATCAACTCGTCCAGCAACTCGCCAATTTCCCTACTCATCGGTCACGCCTCCATTCATATTCCCGGCCCATACGACTCTGCTAAAAGCCCAGAGACAGGGCCGATAAGACAACAATGATATGCGAAGACCACCAATGACAAGGTTTCAGCCCAGACGCAGGACAGTAGTTACATGCGGACCTCCTTTCAGGGAGGTAATAGGGCGCGGTCGGACCGGTCTACAGATGAGATTCAGGATGCCGAGTGAAGTTTGTCTAATCGCCGCAAAGCAGCGATCTTACGAAGAGACTTTTCAGACCAGCTGATTATACACGGGATGGCAGCGCTGTCAAAATGGCTCTTACGGAGGAGTCGTCTACAAGGAGCGGCGGCACGTTGAGAATATCCGGGCTGGAACGCGGGAGCGGCTGAGGAATCCGTGACCTGGTGGCTCTAACGGCAGAGCCTATTCCAACCAGGTACGGGTTCTTCCAGCCCGCCCCAGTGGGAGTCCAGTGAAATACTGGGTAGGGAGGCGGGCTGTTCGGAATGACAGGATCTCATCCCCATCACCCCTATACGCGCTAACTTAGGGGAATGAACGTAGGGCGGTGGCTTTTCCCCGCCCGAACGGAGCGGGAGGACAGGGCCGTCCTCCCCTACAAGATACTCCATGGGGATGGTCTATACCCCAGCTCGTCCTTCCCCGGAACGACTGTGCCCAGACTCCCTACGTCTGGGTAAATCTCTCTACCCGGCATTCACCGAACCTTAAGTTAGCGCACATGCCCATCACCCCTAACCCCTGAAGGGGGATGTAGTCTGAAGGCCTACCCTACATGGTTAGTCCCGCGGCCGGCGTCCCGGTAATGAAGTTTAACTTAATAGTCGAGTGTTTGATGTAGGGCGGGCGGGTTGTGGCCCGCCGCAACAACAGCCTGTAGCACGACGGCGGGCCGCAAGAGCCTGCCCTGAGCTTGCGAAGGGACCCGCCCTACTCTAGCACCCGCTTAATTAGTTACAGTTCATAATCGGGACCTGCAGGATTCTCCCCACCCCCGGTCACTGGCTACCCCTTTGCCACTTGCCCCTTTGTTAGGCGGGGCCTTCGGAATGACAGAACCGGGATTGGAATTGCCGGGGGGCGGCAGCGCCGCCCCCAAAGAAACGACTGCTAGGCAGACTTCCACATCTGCGAAAATGGCATAAAGGCCTTGGTAAGCAGGAAGCTGTACTCCCAGCTTTGGACAGTCTGCCTCATGGCCACCAACTCGTTTAGCTGAATACACCAGGCAGCCGGTGCATCCGCCGCCACCAGGTCAATGATCTGCTTGTAGATGGCAAAGCGCGCTGTGTCATCGAGGGTCTCCTGAGCCTGGGTCAAGAGTTGGTCAACCTGGTCATTCTTATACCGGCCGAAGTTGTCGAATGGGCCGACAGAGCTCCCGTAGCCAAGGTTCAGCAACTCGAAGGCGTCGGCATAATCGGGTCCGAGCCCGGAACTCTGGCTGATCTCTGGAGTGGTGGACGCATCATTGATAATCTCGAACCACGTGGCAATCGGCACCTCGCGGATACTGGCCTGCACTCCGATCTTCGCCAGGTCGGATTGGTATAGCTCCATTGCCGCCCTTCCCCAGTCGTTACCACTGATCCACGCTAATTCGCCGGCGTTGAAGCCGTTACTTAACCCGGCTTCTCCCAGCAACTGCTTCGCCTTGTCCAGGCTAAAATCATACTGGGTCGAGGCCGGCGCCCAGCCAGCCAGGCCCTTCTGGATCACGCTATCCATCTTACGGGCATGCCCATTCAAGATGCCGTTGATGATCTGGTCACAGTCCAAGGCGTGATTCATCGCCTGCCGGACCTTGAGGTTGTCGTAGGGCTTCTTGGTGAGGTTGTACTTCATGTATTGCATCCTCGACCCCAGATTCTCCTGAACCGCGATACCTTGCTCTTGCTTGACTGCGTCAAAGTCCTCCGGGGTCAGTCCGACGGCAACATCCAAGTCTCCCTGTTCCAATAGAAGACGCTGCTGCGCCTGCTCGGTGATCCAACGGCAGATCACTTTATCCAAATGTGGGTTGCTGTCCCAGCCGCGCCACCAGTCCTTGTTCCGGTTCAGCACCACCTGCTTCCTGGCCTCATCCCAGGTCTCCATTGTGTACGGGCCGCTTCCCGCCCCATTCGCCCGCAGCCAAGCCTGGCCCAAATCGCCGGACTGCTCATGTGCCATGACGACCTTCTTGTTTACGATCCCGGGACCCCAGGGGCTGGCGAGCGCTCGCAGGAATAGAGCGAACTTGTGCTTTAGGTTTATCACTACGGTCTGTGGATCGGGAGCCTCGATTGTGTCCATCGCCTCAAAGAGGATGGCCGGACCTTGGTTAATGCTCTTGGTTCGCTCAAAGGTGAACTTCACGTCATCCGACGTCAAGGGGCTTCCATCGCTAAACTTGATGCCACTCTTCAACTTGAAGGTATACTTAAGCTCATCAGTGCTGATCTCATAGGAATCCGCCAAATCTGGCTCAAGGATTGACTCCGTCGTCCCGCGCCAAGCTCTCATCAGGCCTTCATATACCTGTGGCTCTACCGACACTCCCCCATAATCCCAGTTTATTCCGGGGTCAAACGTTGCCGGCTCCTCTTGTAGACCCACAACTAGCGTCTGATCAGAAGCCGGCTTTAAGCCGGTGGCGGCGGCTGAGGTGGCGGTGGGAGAGGCGGTGCCGGCTGCCGTCGCCGTCTCCGTCGCCGCGGAAGTCGCGGTAGCCGCGGCGGTGGTCGTCGTGGCTGCGGCAGTGGTCGTAGTGGCTGCCGGCGTGGCAGTGCCACCACCGCAGGCAGCGAGAATCGTGCCTGCAGCCCCGGCCGACAGACCGAGAGCTACGGCCCGGCTGATGAATTCGCGCCGGCTGATCCGCTGCCGCACTAATTGGTCAAGCAAACGCCCAAGTTCGTCATTCATTGTTCGCACCTTTCTAGACCGCTGCAACCGACAGTCCAGGGTAAGAAGTGAGGATAAACCGGTCCGGACTCACACTGCCAGACTGGCAGACTCAAGACAGAGAGGGTTCGGCGCAGGAAATACCTATACTCACCACCTCCCTCCTGCACTTCATGATTCCGGGAATGAATCATCGATGCAATCGGACGATAAGACGGTCTGGTAAGTAAGCTACGCTGCTTTGATCAAACAATATGTATGCTGGAACAACGAAGAAAATGGCCAAGACCGCCGGCGAGCCATGGCGGCGATCCGGCTATGCGCTGCCGGGGACAGCATTGTGGGCCGGCTAGCAGTGGAACAATATAATGGCCCGGGACCTTACAACTGCATTATATAGCGTGAGTGTGTGGTGTCAACTGCGCTGATTTTGCCATGTAGGCAGCCCGCCCAAGAAAGGGGTAAAGGGTCAAAGGGTGGCCGCGGGATTGGTGCTCTGTCACTTCGGTTTTGGATCTTTAGGCCCTCATCCCTTGGTCCCTTCTCCCAATCCTAGGAGAAGGGGAACCGACTTTGTCATTCCGAAAGCCCCGCCTCTTTCCTTAGACAACTGCTGGCCTTCAGTTGGGCGGGGCTGAGGAATCCGTTACCTCGTTGGGCGGGCTCCGGCATTAATAACACCCGGTACGGGTTCCTCAGTCGCTTCAACATCGTGGCCTCAGGCGCTCTCACACCCCGCTCCTTCGGAATGACAGCTAGCCAGTCTCTACCGTCACAGCCTCTCCAAGAGCTTACAGAAAGCCACCTGCCCGCGCTCGAAGCTGGACAGCCGGAAGAACTCGTCCGGGGCGTGGAATTGCTCATCGGGCAGAATGAAACCAAAGCTAATGGAGTAGGCGCCCAGTTCCCGCAGGAAGACGTCGCAGATCGGAACCGATCCGCCCTCCCAGGCGAAGAATGGCTCCTTGCCATACACTTCTACCAGCACATCCCGCGTGACTTTGTTGATCGGCTGGTCCGTCGGCACTAAGTATGGGCGTGCCTGGTTGGCCCCCGGATGGAAGGCGACCTTCACTCCCTGGGGCTTGTGCTTCTTCACGTGGGCCTCGAGAAGGTCCAAGATTTTCGCCGGCTCCTGGTTTGGCACAAGCCGGCAGGTAATCTTGGCGTGGGCCTCCTTCGGCAGCACAGTCTTCATCCCTTCGCCTTGGAAGCCGCCCCACATGCCATTGATCTCACAGGTCGGGCGCACTCCCACCCGCTCCAATGTGCTGTAGCCCGGTTCCCCAAACAGGGTATCGACCCCCAGCCGCGCCTTGTACTCGGATTCGTCAAAGGGAATAGAATCTATTCGCTTCTTGTCCTCCGGGCTCAGCTCAACCACATCATCGTAGAAACCTTCTACGGCAATTCTCCCATCCGGGCTGTGGAATGACGCCATGAGTTCCGCCAAGGCATGAAGTGGGTTGGCAATGGCCCCACCGTAGAGCCCCGAGTGCAAATCGGCACTGGCATTCAGCACACCGATATCCGCCGCACAGACACCCCGCAGCCCGACGAGCAAAGCCGGCTGGTTTTCGCTCCACTGCAAGCCATCGGCATTTATGATGGCATCGCATTTCAAGAGGTCGTGATTTGCGACTACAAAGTCCGCGAGGCCGAGGCTTCCAACCTCCTCCTGGCCCTCCAGTACGAATTTGACATTGACGGGCAGAGTACCGGCGGTTTTCAGCAGGGCCTCGACGGCGATGATGGTGAGAAGCACTCCCGACTTGTCATCTGAGGCGCCCCTCCCGTACATGCGCCCATCGCGAATCACCGGCTCGAAGGGCGGGGTTGTCCAAAGATCCAGCGGGTCAACGGGCTGCACATCCAGATGGCCGTAGAGAAGGAAGGTAGGTTTGCCGGGAGCCCCCAGCCACTCGCCATAGGCTAGTGCATGCTCACCGGTCGGGATGACCCGGGCGTTATTCACACCGGCGGCCTTCAGGCGGTCCGCCGCCCACTGAGCGGCGCGCCTCACGTCGACGAAATGCTCGGACAACGCCGAAATACTGGGAATACGCACGAAATCCATCAATTGGTCCACATATTCCGCTCGATGTTCCTTGAGGTAGCTTTCCCATCCTGGCATTTGATCATCCTCCTAACGTTGATTTATTGGCTCAGAGGAACGGAAACAGCCTGACAATCAGGTCCCCTGTCAGTCGCGTTCCATACTCGCAGCCTTCGAATGCCTCGGCATACTGAACCTGAGACCCACGCTCTACACCGTACCGCTGGATAAGAAGTTGGCGGTGCCTATCGGCTACGTCCTTGAAGTAATGCCCATAGGCCCTCACCAGCCATTCTCTCCTTTCCCCATCTCCTGCGGGCACCTCTTGAAGGCGCCTCTCGTTATAAGGGAGCCATTCGTAAACCTGCGAGGTGTGGCAATGTAGCGCGTCGAACTTCTTGTCAATCACGCCGTCAATGTCTACGACAACATCTGGGGCGAACGGGTATGGCTTCTGGAAATCGTCATCGACGTAGGCGATTACTGGATTCACTCGCAAGTGCGGCGTCAGTGGAAGGATGTTCGGGACAGTGACCATGTAGGCCGCATCCTGAACGAGCAACGAGGAATATCGATGATCCGGATGGTAATCATTCGGCCGGGCGCAAAGGATGAGATCCGGCTCGAACTCCCGGATGACGCGTATCACCTCGCGTCGATTGTTAAGACTAGGTTCAAGCTCGCCATCGTGGTTGTCGAATATTCGATACTCCGCAACTCCCAGCACTTTGGCGGCCTCCTGCGCCTCCTGGTAGCGGCGCCGCGCCAATTCTATCCCGCCGATCTCATGGTGGCCGGCATCGCCATTTGTCAAAGAAACGCACTTGACCTTATGTCCGAGGCGAGAGTAGAGAGCAACCACACCACCAGCCGCGAACTCCGGGTCGTCGGGGTGTGCACCAATGAACAGTATTTTCAGTTGCTTGCTCTCTGATCTATCCATGGGATTCTCCTATGCCGTATTCCAACCCCCTTCGCTGGGGCCCGGTCACCTGAGCGTCATGGAGACGAGCGGCCTCTCCTACCGGAACTTGCCGCGGCCGGTGATGGGCCAGATTACTTCCACCTTTCCGTTCCTTACTCCATAGTAGCGATCGTGCAGGTTCACAGTCGTGCAAACGTGGCCGGGTATCAGGTCTATTTTGTCGCCGAGTTTCAGCTCTACTGCGGGGTTCTCTAGCTCCAACAAGGCGTGCTCCTCGGCGAGTTTCTTCACCTTCACACCTTCGAGGTTTAGGGGCTGGGGTACAGCTTGGTCGGTGCTCGCCGCCTTCATGCCGGCGTCGGCGACCTCCCGCCCATTC
>JAMCWQ010000085.1:8282-32635 GCA_023480825.1 Chloroflexota bacterium
TGGCTCACCCGGCTTGAATCTCGTCGACCCCCGGGATGTCGCCAGTGATGCTATAGGTCCCGGTGCCTGCGCCATCCACTATGGTTACCGGCAGCCCGGCTTTTTCGACCATTTGCCGTGCCTCGAGTAGGCGCTGCATATCCCTAAGCACGGCCGCTTTTCGCTCTTCGAAATCGGGCACCATTACTACATGCCCTTCATAGCCTTGCAGGCCCATGAACCTGAGGCCCTTGGCCTTCTCTACTTGCTTCGCCAGTTCCAAGGCTTCCTCTGGAGTATCGACACCGCAGCGGTTCATGCCAACGTTCACTTCCACCAACACGCCCAGCTCCACACCAGAGAGCTGCGCCGCATCGGAAAGATCGGAGATGTTCTGGGGATCATCCACGCAGACCATTACCTCTGCATGGCGGTTCAACCCCATTAGCTTGGCAATCTTGGGCTTGGAGACGATCTGGTTAGCGATGAGAATGTTCTTGAGCACACCCCCATTCACCAGAGCTTCTGCTTCCTCGACCTTAGCACACGTTATCCCATCCGCCCCGGCCTGAAGCTGCATCTGGGCGATATTGGGGCACTTGTGAGTCTTGAAATGCGGCCTGACGTTCGATTTGCGCCCGGCAAAGTAGGACGCCATTTTGGCGATATTGGCCTCCATTACGTCCAGATCGATTACCAGCGCTGGAGTATCGATTTCTTCCTTGGGCATCCCGATCAACAAAGCTTCGCTCGACTGCATTGAGTGCCTCCTTCTTTTGCTCCATATCATAAGCCATTCCCCCCACCGGCGTACAGTGCCCCGGCGGACGTTGTTGTTGATCGGCCAGAAATTTGCGCCCAAACCTCGCCGGTTGAGCGCCCGAAACATGGTGGAGTAGAACTTACAGCGGAAGTCTCCATTAGCGTTGACCCCGCTACAAAGATGCCAGACAGGTTGGGACGGAAGCCAGGCTGTCATTCTGAAAGCCTGTGATTTTTTCTAGGCGAACGATGCAGGAAGGGGTTCCTGAGTTCGCGTTTTGGGTAGAGCCATGCTATAGTGAGCAGGAAATCCGTACCTAATCGAGGTGTTCCATGAGCCAGTCATCGTTGCCGAACATGCCCGATCCTGTAGAGCCTCCTGCTGAGCCTCCTACCCGGCGAGAGGTAGTCCGGGTTTATCGTCCGGTACGCAATCAAGTAGAGTGGATAGAACGGGACCTAGACAGTCTAGTGGCGCTGGATCATCCTGTTCGGGATATCTGGGCAGCGATAGAGCAGTTGAAGTTGGAAGGCTTTTATGCTCGTATCAAGGCGGTACTAGACAGGCCGGGTCATCCTGCCAGTGACCCAGAGGTGCTGTTGGCGTTGTGGGTCTATGCCACTGTAGAGGGAGTGGGCACAGGGCGGGAGTTGGACAGGCTGAGTCATGAGCACGACGCTTACCGGTGGCTGCGGGGAGGGGTACCGGTGAACTACCACATGCTCTCGGATTTCCGGGTAGCATATCGAGAGGAGATGGATGATCTAATCACCCAGATTGTAGGGTGTCTGCTGGCGGGAGAGGTGATCATTCTCAAGCGGGTAGTGCAGGATGGGATGCGGGTGCGGGCTAGTGCAGGGGCCTCCTCGTTTAGGCGTAAGAGCAGGTTGGAGCGGTGTTTAGAGGAGGCGAAGGAGCAGGTAGAGCGGCTGGCTGAGGGGCGTGAGCATCCGAAGCCTGGGGTGAGCAAGCGGCAGCGGGCGGCGAGGGAGCAGGTATCGAAGTGGAATTACTAAATGCCTTAACTCACGACCTACGGCAGATGCTGGCGCTTGGGATGTAGTCAGGATAGTACCAGGGGGTAGAGGCGCTGAAGGTGCCGGGATAGGGATAATTGCGGGCCACAACCAGGCGTCGACTAGGCGATATTGGCGGTCCCGGTCCCCCCTCTTCAGTAAATCACAGCCGGAGTAGACAGAGTCACAGACTCTTTGGGACCGCCTTGCAGTGAACCGGGTTTGTAAGGCAAGCATAGCGGGCCCGAAGAATCCCGTTCCCTCATAGATGGGTAGTACCACCTGCCTGGTCCGGTCCGCCTTAGCCCGATTCGCTTCGCTACCGGTCCGTACCCTTCGCGGGCCAGACTAGCTCGTCGGCCGCTTCTGGCCGCCACCTACCTGGCCAGCTCTACGCTCGGCGGCACGACAGTCTTGGCTTTCTTACGTCTAACTCGGTTATTATGGGGAGACGGCTCCGGCCCATCTCCCCATTCGCTCAGAATGCCACTTGCACCTTGACTTGCTGGCCTTGCCTTAGCACTGTCACCGGCACGTTTTCGCCGGGTTTCACTTCTGCCATGGCCTTCGCCACGTCGTTGGCCATGGCCACAGGCCGGCCCTTTATCTCCGTGATGATATCACCTTCCAGTATCCCGGCCTTGCCTCCTGGTGACGTGGCGTCTACGCTCCCCACATATGCGCCTGTGGTCCCCGGCAATTGACGCTGGGCATCGGCTATGCTCAAGCCGAGGGAGGGGTGCGGCGGCTGGGGGGCGCCCTGCGGCTGCCCCTGAGGTCCCTGCGCCAGCAACTGTTCGAGTCGCTGCCTATTGAACCCGATCACCACTTGGCCGTCCACGGTAATTACCGGAACGCCCATTTGGCCCGATTTCTGCACCATCTCGCGGGCCTTTTCCTGATTCGTAGAAACATCGTACTCTGTGTAGGGCACACCTTTCGCCGAAAGAAACTCTTTCGTCATATGACAGTATGGTCAGGTGGGAGTAGTGTAAATTGTGACTGTCATCAGTCATCCTCCGTCCTCAATGTGTGTACTGCGGCGGGATTCGCGTTAGCTGCGTTGCCTCCTCCTTGCTCACGCAGATCTTCGCCGTATCACCCCCGGTGTCCCAGATCAACTCGACCGGCACGTACAGCTTCGTGCCGCCATCCGCACTCTCCACAACAGCATGAGTCGCCCTGCCGCTATCCTTAGACTGGAGGAGGTCGACCAGCTTACCCAGCGGACCGTCGATGGTCTCGACCGTCTCCCCTTTCTTCACCTGAAGCTTATCATACTCCGACTTCCGGGTACTACTCTCCGGCAAAGGCACCGCACCCGGCGTCGATTGGCGCTCTGTCTCCATGGTTCCCTCCTTGTTATAGTCCTCGCGTCTTGCCTCCGGCTGGGGCATCCACTCCGCACACCGTAGGTACCGCGTCAACTAGTGACTTCCTTCACCACTCCCGCGTAGAAGCGTGCTACTTTGGAATGTTTGGGCCCAAATACCTATCAAGCATTTGGGCCCTCCCTGCGAGCTCCTCAAGGGGGACTGATGAGGCTCACTCCATAACATGCAAGACGCGTGCCACGGGGAACTGGCCGGCATTAGGTAAGCGCCTCCTTGATGGCCTTGAAGGGATTATTTTCGGCCCCCTCAACCGTACTGATATTCAGGAGGTACCACTCCGGACACCAGCCGACGATGCCCGTGGCGATCTCGTCGGCGCCCCAAAGCCCGCCCAGGAAGCCTATGAAACCGCCGATTTTGTGAAACCCCACCGAGACCAAGAGGATCCCACCGCCGATGCGTATGATCCGCTCGATAGTACCTACGTTTGGCTCCATGAAGACCTCCTTCACCCATTTTGCGCCTGGTCCGCACCTTACTCTGCTGGCATGATTACCGGCTGCGCGCCTCTGCTATCAAATCGCGTGCCAGCAGCTTCTTCGCCCAGACCCCCCATGCGGCCAATTACGTGAATGGAGTTCTTCTTCAGGGAGACAGTCCAGTGTTTTTCGCGTTCCAAACCCAGGTTCTCATAGGCGTGGGCCGGCAAGGCGATCTCCAGGTCATAGTCCCGGTAGTCGCCATCAGCAGCTGGTCCCGCTGCAAAGTAGACGGTGTGGAAGGCCCCATGGTTGACTTCGTGCACCACCCATCCGTCAATCTGGTTTTCCCGCACCGGAGCTCCTTCTGGCCGGTCCTTGCGCAGAAACATCACGTTCTCCGGGCGAATACAGCACTCGACCTCTTCCCCCGGACGGCAGGGAAACTCGCGCGTCTTGATGGTGAACTTCCCCGCCTGTATCACCACTTCGCCGTTCCCGGTCTCCAGAACCCTACCGCTGAGAATATTTCTGGCGCCGGTAAACCTGGCCACCGTCCTGGTGGCCGGGTGGTTGAAGACCTCCTCCCGCGGCCCGGTCTGCAACACTTGCCCATTATCGAGCACCGAAATGCATTCTCCGAAGGTATAGGCCTCGGGAATGTCATGCGTCACCAGCACTATGCCCACCCCCAGGCGATGTTGAGCCTCCAAGATGTCCTCGCACAACTTGGCGCGGATAGCGCTGTCCAACACGGAGAAGGGCTCGTCGAGCAAGAGCAGGCGCGGCCGCACAGCCAGCGCGCGAGCGATGGCCACTCTCTGCTGCTGCC
Organism: Chloroflexota bacterium; assembly: GCA_023480825.1. Taxonomy (GTDB): domain Bacteria; phylum Chloroflexota; class Chloroflexia; order JAMCWQ01; family JAMCWQ01; genus JAMCWQ01. The sequence continues at coordinate 12,686 of JAMCWQ010000085.1, forward strand.
CACCGGACAGCTCGGCCGGCTTCCTCTTCTCAAGTTGAGAGAGGCGCATCAGGTCGAGCATCTCCTTCACCCGGGCCGACATCACCGACCCCTCCAGCCCGGCCAACCCGTAGCCCACATTCTGCTCCACAGTGAGATGGGGGAAGAGAGCGTAGTTCTGCGGAACATAGCCGATGTGCCGCTCCTGAGCCGGCACGTTGAAGCCGCGGCTAGAGTCGAAAACCGTGTCTCCGCGAATCGTTATCGATCCGGCATCAGGGCGAGTCAAACCGGCGACGCATTTGAGCAGGGTGCTCTTCCCCGATCCGGACGGGCCAAACAGGACAAGGGTTTGCCCGGTCGACCTAATGTTGGCGCTCAGCCGGAATCCACCGAGGCTTTTCAGAAAGTCCACCTCGATCATACGGCCCCCACAGTCCGCCCCGAAAGGATTTTGAAGACGAGGAGCACCGAGAAAGAGGCGACTACCAAGATCAGGGAGAGCACCAGCGCCGGCCCGAGGCCCGATTCCAAGCCGGCGTAGATAGCCAGCGGCATGGTCTGAGTCTTCCCCTGCAAGCTGCCGGCAAACATTATCGTCGCGCCGAACTCTCCCAGCGCCCGTGCCCAGGCCATCACCGCCCCTCCGGCGAGGGCCGGTAGAGCCAATGGAAGAGTAACGCGCCGGAAAGTGCTGGACCGCGAGACGCCAAGGGTGTATGAGACCCGCTCCAGTTCCGGGTTCACCGTGCTAAAGCCGGTTTTGGCCGATTTTACGTAGAAGGGCGCCGCCACGAACACCTGAGCCATTACCACGGCCACAGTGGTGAAAGCCACATCGATGCCCGCCGCGTGGAGCGCCCCACCCAGCACCCCCTGACGTCCAAAAGCCATCAGAAGCGCTAGGCCGGCAACGGCCGGAGGCAATACTATCGGGACGTCCAGGACCGTGTCCACAATTCCCTTCCCGGGGAAGCTGTACCGGGCGAGGATATAGGCCAGAGGTGTGCCGAGTGCGGCGATGAACACCATGGAGCTGAAAGTGGTGACCAGGCTGAGCTGAAGGGCATCGAGAACCGCGGACTGCGAGACCTGGGCGCCGGCAAAGACGGCTTCCAGCGCACGGTACACCAGCGCCACGACGGGCACGAGGATGAAGAGAAACAACACTCCGCCGCAGAGCGCGAGCCACCAGGCCGGAGATATTGGCACTCCCCGCCGCTGCTCGCGTGCTTGGTCCACCGCCGTTTCAGGGTTCAAGGCTCTTATCTCCGTGCGACAAAACCATGCTTCGCCAAAATCGCCTGACCCTGGTCGCCGAGCACGTAGCGAACAAATGCCGCAGCAACATCCGGCTGATGTCCCTCCTTCACCAGCGCAATGGGGTACTGGGCCGTTTCCTGGAATTCCGATGGGACCGGTATTGCCTTCACTCCCTCAGCCCCTTTGGCATCCGACACATAGACAAATCCGGCATCAGCCTCGCCCATCTGCACCTTCGCCAGCACCCGCTTGACGTTGTCCTCCTGCGACACGACGTTTGACAACGCGTTCTTCTCAAAATCCGCCCCGAATCGGCTGCTCTGGCTCATGGCGGTAATCGCTCGCCGGGCATACGCTCCAGCAGGGACCTCAGGGCCGGCCAGGACCAGCTTCACGCCAGGCTTAGCCAAATCGGCCGGTCCCGCGATGCCGGCTGGATTGGTGGACGGGACTACCACCACCAGCGAATTGTTGGCGAACACCTGTGACTTCCCGGCGATAACGTTAGCTTGGGCGGCCAAGTCCATCTGCTTCTGGTCGGCCGAGGCGAAGACATCCGCCTGGGCTCCGTTTTCCAGTTGGGTTCTCAGTTGGCTCGAGCTGCCAAAGTTGAAGACGATCTTTGTCCCCGGGTTGTCATGCTCGAACACCGTCGCCATTTCCGTGAAGGACTCCGTGAGAGACGAGGCGGCAAACACGGTAACTTCGCGAGGTGCCTGCGCGGCACTCCCCTGTGTTCCCACTGCCGATGGGCTGCTAGCCGTCCCGCATCCGGCGACCACCAGCACTGCAACGAAGGCTAGAGATATTCGGCTGAGTATGCGTGTCATGTTCCCTCCATACACAATAGCCCGCTAGATTATAACACTACAAGTAAGGTCACCTAGGCAGCGTTGCCTGCGGAAGCGGCGGTTGCTTCTTGAGCATGAAGTGAGCAGCCCCGGGCTTCACTGAGACCAGCACTCACCTCATGGGCCCGCCGTCCCCTCAGAGACAGAGCGCCGGACCGATATGCTCGATTGAGCATAAAGTCGCCAGCATAATAGCTCCCCGATGGCGCGCTATCAATAGGGCTCAGAAGCTTCCCACCACCCCTCGGGGCCACTGCCGATAGGCAACAACGCCCTATCCAGAGTTGCCGCGTCAGGCCAACGTTGTTTACTACGTGATCAAGTGCACAGCCGAGGGTTTCACGAAGGCAACTACTTCCTTGCCCTCTTGCAAGTCTAGTTCTATGTAGCCCTCCTTGATCACAAAAGCCACAAGTTCAAACCCGCAGTCCAGTGTCACCTTGAAGATCGGGCCCAGGGGAACAATAGAACGGACTGTGGCTCGCAGATGGTTGGCAGGATCGCTCAAGTTTGCACCGGGCTCGGAAAGTGTGACGTCTTCTGGCCTGATGCCCACCGTCACGGGCTTCCCCGGCGACAGATCGCCTGCAGCCTGCATCTGAATCCCCCCAACGGCCACAATGCACGATCCTTCGCCGTTGGACACTACAGTGCCCGAAACGATGGTCTCCATCCCTACGAAATAGGCAACGAACTTGTCCACGGGCCGGCTGAAGATGTCGGCGGGCAAGCCACTCTGCAATACTTGTCCCTTGTTAAAGACCGCCATGCGGTCAGCCATCACCAATCCCTCCGTCTGGTCGTGAGTGACATAGACTGCTGTAATGCCGAGGCTCTTCAGAAGATGTTTCAGCTCCTCCCGTACCGCGTCGCGGGCCCGAGCATCCAGGGCACTCAAAGGCTCATCAAGAAGGAAGAGTTGGGGCTCAGCGACAAGGGCCCTCGCGAGGGCCACCCGTTGCTTCTCACCCCCACTCAGAGTCAGTGGTTTCCGGTCCTGCAGGTGGGTAATGCCGAGCATCTCGAGGATCTTGAGTGTATGGTCATCCCTCCCTTGCCGGTTCCGCAAGCCAAAGCGTACATTCTCCGCAACGGTCCGATGGGGGAAGAGCGCGTAGTCTTGAAACATGAATCCTATGTGCCTATCTTCAGGTGGGAGATGTGTGATATCGCGGCCCGCCAGCCGGATGGTTCCCGAAGCAGGGGTGTAGAAGCCGGCTATGGTCTCCAGCAGCACTGACTTTCCGGAGCCGCTTGGCCCGAGCACGACGAATACCTGTCCCTGTTCTACTGTCAAGCTGACATGCTGAAGTGCGAAGTCCTGAAAACGCACTTCTAGACTCTGAATGTCCAGGTAACTCACTACTGCTTCCCACCTGATGCCGGTCGACCATAGGCCAAATACCGGAAGACCATAAATGTGGACAGCGTTATGGCCAGCAACAGCACTGCCATCGCAGATGACTCGGGTAGGCCGGTCTCTAAGAAGAGCGTATAGATTTTAACCGGAGCAGTCATTGGATAGTAGGCCAGCACAATTACCGCGCCTATCTCGCTGATGGCTCGTGCGTAGGTTAAGAGCATACCCGTCAAAACGCTCCGTATGGACAGGGGTAGGGAGACCTCCCGAAAGACACGCCATGGCGATGCGCCGAGAGTACGCGCCACCTTCTCCAGTCGGGGGTCTACAGACGCGAAGCCCAGCTTGGCTGAGTTTATCATGAAAGGGGAGCTAACGAACAGCAACGCCACCACAATACCGATGGCAGCGTTGTAGAACTGCAGGCCGAAGAGGCTTTCTGCCGGCCCGCCTATGAAACCCGTCCGCCCATAAACAAGCAGCAGAGCAATTCCCGCCACGGTATGGGGTACGGCCAGGGGCAGATCGACGAGAGCGTCGATTATCCCGTGGCCCCGAAAGGTGCTGTGTACCAGAGCGTAGGCCAAAGGCGTTCCGAGAATTGCGGCCACAACGGCTGTTATAGCCGCTGTGGCCAGGCTCAGAAATATCGCGGATTGCACGCTCGGTATGGCAGCTACGGAGGAGAGGCCGGCCGGGGTCTGGTTGGCAAACAATTGCACGATCGGTGAGAGTACTAGGAAAAGGAATATCCCTCCAATTGCCCAAAATACGAGCAGAAGGCTCCTTCTTCCAAGTGCCCCGCTCGCCCAGCCGGCCCTTCTCTGCTCTAGCTGCTGGGCCATTGGGTCACCAACGACTTCAAACTTGCTGGTACCTTGGTGATATCATTTGCCAAGGCCGGTGACAGGACACCGAAGCCCATCGACTTCATGATGGACTGGCCATCTGGTCCCAGTAGGAAGGCCACGAACTGCTCTGCCTCGTTCGGATTCGTCGCGTTGTTAGGGATTGTTACAGCGTAGATGATCGGGTTGCCCTTCACGAGGCCGTTTGTCGTGGTGACCGATACCGTTGCATAGAGAGTGGCTTTGGCTGGATCGCTCAGATTAACGTCGCTAGGTAGATCCAGATACTTGAACCCGTTCTGTATGGCGTCAGACTGGTATATCGCCAGGTAGTCGATCTGGCCTGATTCCAACGCTGCAATCAGGTCCGTCTCTGTGGGACGAGTATTGGACTGCGGCGAATTGGCTAGAACATCGTTCACGAGGTTCGGCTGATTGTAGTACTTCGCGGACAGCTCCAGCATCTGAATGAACTGGTATCCGGAAGGATCGGTGTTGGGATCGGATCTACCTACCTGAACACCCGGCCTGGACACCACCTGATACCAATTTGAATTGTTGATCTCACTGGCGTACTTGCTCTTGTCCGTATAGACAAGAGTAATGGCATTGGACACGAATCCAACGTACCAATCGGTGTATTGTTTGGTCCCTCCTTGGCCGAACATATACTTCGGTATCACGGTGTAGTCGGCTACCCCAACAACGTCAGCGATCTTACCAAGTTCGGTTACTTGCTTCACCATGGTCACACTGCCGCCATACTGTGGCTGGGCGGTTACATTCGGATTCTGCTTCTGGAACGCCGCGATGACAGCATTCCACGGCTTGGCTAGCGTACCAGCACCAAACATGGTAAGAGTGACATTCTGCGCGCTAGAGGCAGTCGCCGTGGCAGTTGCTGTGGCCGCTGGTGTAGAGGTTGCCGTGACAGTTGGTGTGGAAGTGGGCGTGGCTGTTGGGGTGGAAGTCGGCGTAGGAGTCGACGTAGCTGTTGGCGTGGGAGTTGCGGCCGCCCCACAGCCACTGACGATAGTTGCGATCACCAGCATCAAGCTGATGATTGACATCAATCTCTTCATCACAGTGAACCTCACCTTTCTGAACCATCGGTATGATGACGGACCGGTTCTACGTCTCTTTTCAGGATCTTCATTTCACCTCCCATTGTTTTCCAGACATCTAAGGGCATCAACTCGAGGCAAGCGAACCCAGGCCGCGCCGGAGTACTCGAGTCTAAACGCCACGGCGATATGCTTGTCGCAACATATCGCATACACATAACTTGGCCATCCTACCCACCGGCTCACATCCGGCATGACTCTGGCCGAGGACCACTGTTGCATGATTCGTGCCAATACTATTGTCCGCTCATATATCCTGTAGGCAGCCATAACGCCGGGCGCTATGGCTTACGCCACCCCACTGCCGGCCCCTTTCTTCCCATGGAGGGCCTACAACCAAAGGCTTCTGCGTTTCCGTCAACCCGCATTGACCCCCTAGTCTCTGAATCCTATAATTGACTATGCATAGTTAGCTGTCCCATGGGCTGGAGAGAGGAGTTGTCCCATGCTCGAGATGTTCAAAGCGGATTTTCCCAAGATGGTGAGAATCGGCCAACAGTTCCAGGCGCCGAAGGTAGAAGATATTCCGGAAAAGGTCCGGTCGGAACTGAGACGAATAAATCTCGCGGCAAAGGTGAGGCCCGGCATGCGAGTGGTCATTACCGCCGGGAGCCGGGGGGTCGCTAACATCCCCGTGATCTTGAGGGCGGTAGTGGATGAGCTAAGGGAGTATGGGGCAGAGCCCTTTGTGATACCGGCCATGGGGAGTCATGGGGGAGCCACCGCCGAGGGACAGCTTAAGGTGCTGGAAGCGTTAGGCGTAACCGAGGAGAGTGTGGGAGCGCCGATAAAGTCCAGTATGGAGACGGTAGAGATAGGCAGGACGCCCGGCGGAATACCGGTCAACATGGACAGGTACGCGGCGGAGAGCGACGGCATAGTCGTGGTCGCGCGGGTGAAGGCGCATACGGACTTCGAGGGCGAAATAGAGAGCGGCTTGCACAAAATGATGGTGATCGGACTGGGCAAGCACAACGGCGCCCTCACCGCCCACCCCCAGTTCATCAGCCACGGCTTCGAAAATGTCATGAAAGAGATCGCCGGCACGGTACTCGCAAAAGCGCCCATTCTTGCCGGAGTGGGCACGATAGAGAATGTCTACGACGAGACCGCCGGCATCTTTGCCGCCCTACCTGCAGACTTCTATGAGATGGAGAAAGAGTATCTGGTGCGGGCGAAGGCGCTGGTCGGCAAGATACCCTTCGACGAGATAGACGTGCTGATAATGGACGAAATCGGCAAGGATATAAGCGGCACCGGTATGGACACCAAGGTGGTGGGCCGGCTGTATAACGTGGTTTCCAAGATACCGGAAAAGCCCCACATCAAGCGCATCTTCGTTCGCGACCTCTCCAAAGGCACTGGAGGCAGTGCGCTCGGCATCGGCATGGCCGATTTCACCACTCGCCGGCTATTCGAGAAGATCGACTTTCGGGTCACTTATGTCAATTGCCTCACCGGCATCTCGCCGGAGAATGGCCGCATACCCATCATCTGCGATGACGACCGCGAGGCGCTGATCTACTCCCTCTCGACAATCGGGGCGGTTCCCGGCCCGCAGGCGAGAGTGGTATGGATAAAAAACACCCTGCGCCTCGGCGTCATGTACATTTCCGAGGTCATGGTACCGGAAGCCCGCCGGAACGAGCACCTCGACATCCTTGGGGAGCCGGAACCTCTGCCCTTTGACGATAGCGGCAACTTGGTGCCATTTGCCTGGTGATGTTTTCGCAACAGTCTTAGTTCTTACATGGCTAACGGTTGAATTGTCATTCTGAAGGAGCGTTTAGTTGGACAAGGTCACTGTTGCTGAAGCCTCATCCGCTGCACGCAGCACCGACGCAAACCTGAGGCCTGGAGCGACTGAACTCGCCGTGACCCAGCGGGTCAGCACAGCACATGAAAAAGTAGGACTGTCATTCCGAAAGCCCCGCCATCCCCAAGGTCAGGACCGATCTAGGGAATGGGGCGGGGCTGATCCTTCTGCGGAAGGACGCAACCTGGCAAGGGGCTAAAGCCACCGTGTTAGAGCAACCAGGCACGGATTCCTCAGTCGCTACTGAATTCTTGTCCCGGATGCGGTGTCAATACGCCCGCTTCTTCGGAATGACAACTCATTTTCAGAGCAGAATCTAGTCCAGGTTGTTTAACCACCAGGTACTAAATTCTTCGGGCCCGCCCGTTATTCGGAGCTATTACTATTGCAGGCGATGGCAGGCCCTTTCCATGACATCGAGATGTCATTGCCGATGTCCGGCGGCCTCGCACCGCCTAGGGAAGCTCAGAATGACAGTCAGACTAGCCCTAATGAAAGCCGTTGCAGTCTAAGCTAGCCTGAGTACCGCCCGATGGCAGTGATTTCACCGCTGATACTTGACATTACAGGTTCCTGTGGTATGGTAGCAGAGCGTCTTTCCATCCCGCTCGTGCAATGCAGTTCTTGAACGGACGCCCCAGATAGCGGATTACCATGCATCGGAGAATCATTGGCGCATTGCACGGAGTACCATCACGCTCATCTCGCTATCCCCGGTGGAGCGGCTCACTCATCAGCTGCTCTCGCCTGGCTATCCCTGCAATTGCGTATGACTGCTTTCCAGTCTCATTCCTACCGCGATGCCCCGCGTGTAGTTACAGCGGTTTTCATTTCGATTCGCCCACGGTTGGAATTGTCATTCTGAACGAGCGTGAGAACAGCAAAGCAGACAGACAATGGAGAGCGAGAGGGCTAGCCAGGTGGACTAGAGGTTAAGAAAAGGAGCGAAGTGACGAATCCCGGACCAGGTAGATGGCGAAACCAAAGTCGGAGAAACGGGATTCTTCGGGCCCGCCTATCATTTAGGCATTTGGGGCAGAGGAAGGCGGGCCCTCAGAATGACAGTCAGACTAGTCTTAATAGAAACCGCCGCAAGTCATCGTAGAAAGGTGCCGGAGACATGCCCAAATTATCGAACAGGTGGCTGAGATGGCTGATCATCATCCCCTTTATCGTTATCCTCGCCACCGCCGGATTAGGGTCGATAAGCGACCTGGGGGGGCAGGCTGCCCAGGCTTCTGGCGGCCCGCAGATAGAACTGAAGGTAGCCACGTTCGATCCGGTGAAGGGTGAGCCGTCTCTGCCCGGACCTCAACTCAGCCAACCGGCCGGGAATGCCGGGCAGCAGAGCGGTGTCCAACATTACCTTGTGCAGTTCACGGGCCCGGTTCAAGCGGATTGGGAAAGCCAGGTGGAGGCCGTAGGGGCAACGCTGCTGGACTATATCCCGGATTTCGCCTTTGTCGCTAAGATGGATGCTACGACCAGGGCTCAGGTCAGCAAACTAAGCTTTGTGCGCTGGGTGGGTAATTACCGGCCTGGCTACAAGCTTCAGCCGGGATTGGAGAATAAGCCCGGGCAGATAGACGTGGATATCAGAGTCTTCGACGGTGAGGATACTGCGGCGGTCGCCACTCGCCTGTCAAATATCGGCGGGCAGGTGGAAGACTCGGCGGGGGGCGTGATTCATGGCCACGCCGATGCCCCCGGACTGCAGGCTCTGGCCCAAGATGAGGCGGTGGAATGGATCGAGCTTCACCAAGAGCCCCAGTTGATGAACAACAAGGCGCGGGCCATCACGAACACTGGAATCGCCTGGACCAACCTTGGGCTCTACGGTTCCGGCCAGATAGTGGGCGTGGCGGATACCGGTCTAGATAATGGGGACACCGCCACTATCAACCCTGATTTCCGCGGCCGCGTCCAGGGGTATGCCTGGGCCCGATCGAACGACTGGAGCGATCTCAACGGGCATGGCACCCATGTCGCCGGCACTATCGCGGGCAACGGCGTCAATTCCGGTAGTAATCCGGCGACTCATTCCTATAGCCAGTCCTTTGCCGGCGTAGCGCCAGAGGCAAAGCTGGTGATGCAGTCGGTCGGCGGCGCCAGCGGCGCCCTTACTTTGCCATCTGATCTGAACTCACTTTTCCAGCAGGCTTACACCGCGGGAGCGCGCATCCACAGCGATAGCTGGGGGGGTGGGACGGCCGGGGAATACGATTCCTACGCCGTCGACGTCGACCAATTCATCTGGAATCACCCGGACATGAGCATCGTCTTTGCGGCCGGGAATGGCGGTACTGACGCCAATCGCGATGGGGTGATTGATAACGGCTCCATTTCTCCGCCGGCCACTGCGAAGAACGCCATTACGGTGGGGGCGAGTGAAAGCAACCGGCCGCCAAAATCCGGCCTGGGAGGCTACACCAACTACACCTGGGGAAGCGCCTGGCCTTCCCTGTTTCCGGTAGCGCCGGTCAGTAAAGACTACGTCAGCGACAATCCAGGCGGCATCGCCGCCTTCAGTAGCCGCGGCCCGACCAAGGACAAGCGAACCAAGCCGGATATCGTGGCACCCGGCACCAATATCATCAGTGACCGTTCCAGCGAGGGTGGTAAGGGCTGGGGGGCATATAACAGCAACTACGTCTTCGATGGGGGGACCAGCATGGCGACCCCGATTGTGGCAGGCGCGGCGGCGCTGGTCCGGGAATACTACGTAGAACGGACTAGCGATACCGACCCCAGCGCCGCACTGATCAAAGCCACGCTTCTGGATGGCGCCAAGGATCTGAGCCCCGGCCAATATGGCACCGGTTCCACGCAAGAGATGGGACCATCGCCGAACAACGTCGAAGGTTGGGGGCTCCTGAATCTGAAGAAGGTTCTGGGCGCAGGCCCCTCTAAGCTTGCTTTTGCCGACAACAAGACCGGGCTGGCTACCGGCGGCACGACCAGCTACTCAGTGCAAATCACCAATACATCTGTCCCCCTGCGAATAATGCTGGTTTGGAGTGACTATCCGGGTGCAGCTTCCGCCGCGAAAGCGCTTGTCAATGATCTGGACCTCACGATAAGTAATCCCAAAGGAAAGATCATCTGGGGGAACCGTGTGAACGGCGGCGACAGGACGAACAACGTTGAAGGAGTGAAGATAGGGCAGCCCATCGCCGGCACCTACACTCTGACGGTTAAGGGTTACAACGTTCCCAAGGGCGGCCAACAGCCCTTTGCGCTGGTGGCAAATGGAGGGATAAGCACCGGCCAACTGGGGACGGCCAGGTAGGCGAGGCACGACCTGAATTGTCGTGTAGCGGAACGGCGGGCAAAGTCGGAAAATGTCATTCCGAAGGAGCGGTCAGATTGAAATGGTATCCGGGGTCAGAATATGGCAGCGACTGAGGAATCCGTTCCTAGAGGCCTTGGTACTGGAGCACATCCCAACCAGGTACGGATTCCTCCAGCCCGCCTTCCTAGCCAAGTATTACACTGGATTCCGGACCGGGCGGGCTGTTCGGAATGACAGAACGGCCTATCTTGACCTTGTGACCCTGTCTGAGGCGGGCCGCGACATAACAGTCCTCGGCGTATTATCATCTGTTAGTGGTGGTCCCATGGGGCGATGAATGACTGCTCCCAAATGTACAAGGAAAGGCCTTTGCGCATGCGTTTTCTCCGCTATCTACCTGCAATCTTTGTCGTCCTGCTGGTGTCGGCTTCCAGCCTGATTCTTTCGTCGGATGCCCGGGCGAGCGGAAGCTTCGTGCAAGTCGATGGGAGCCACTTGGTATTGGACGGACAACCGGTGCGCGTCAAAGGAACAGATTACTACCCCAGCAACAATCCCTGGGCGTACATGTGGAACCGGTGGGATGGTCCGGCTATCGATACCGAGCTGGCCGCTGCTCAGTCTCTGGGTATCAACTCAGTGCGTATTCTGGTTCCCTATCACTCCAACTCCGGCTGGACATATGCTGATGGCACGGTCAACCCCGTGTACCTCGACCGGCTGAAAGAGTTCCTACAGATTGCCGGCAGGCACAAGCTGAAGGTAATAGTGACGCTATTCGATTGGTACAGCAGCTTCGACCCTCCAGGCAGCGAGGAGGATCGCAATAGCACGAAGTATCTCGATGCGATAGTGGGCGCTCTCAAAAACGATGACCGCGTGCTTGCCTGGGACCTGCACAATGAACCGGATAACTACAGTATCTGGCAGGGGGGCGAGCAGGACAAGGTCATCGATTGGCTGGCGAGGATGGCGGCAAAGATCCGGCAGATCGACACCAATCACCCCATCACAGTTGGGGTGGGGAAAGCAGACGCTCTGTGGCGCCCCGGTCCCAACGGGGTTACCATTTTGGATCTAGTGGATATCGTGAGCTTCCACTCCTATGACATAACGACTATCGACAAGGATATCGCCAATATCAAGGCGCATACCGTGAAGCCGGTACTGCTCGAAGAGACCGGCTGGCCCACCGGCCCGGCGTGCTACACTTTACCCGACTATACAGAGGCAAGGCAGATGGCGCTCTTCCAGGGCATGATCGAGGCGACCACAAAGGGTGACTTGGCGGGTATCATGGAGTGGACTTTGTTCGACTTCAAGCCCTATCGCTCCTTCGACTGGGAGAGCGAATCCGATTATTACGGCCTGATCAGGCTGGACGGGTCGCTCAAGCCCGCCGCCGACGTTTTCTCAAATGAGTACAAGGTCCCGCCGCTGCCGAGCCGCACTATCACCTATACGCCCTTGACCATAGCGGCAGTCTCCCCCTCCGATCCCTTCAGCCAGATCGAGAACGGGATGATCTACTTCCCGGAGACCGGGCACGACCTGAAGACCGGCATGAGGGATTTCTGGCTGTTGGAGGGTGGCGAAAGCGTCTTCGGTAAACCGCTGTCCGAGCAACTGCTTGAAGGAGACAAGGTGGTGCAGTATTTCGAAAAGGTGCGCATCGAGCGGGACAAGGACCTCAATCTCAAGCAGTATGAAGGGTGGCCCAAAAAGAAGATGTTGGAAGCGGTCTTCCGGGTAAGCCCAATTGGCTCCGAGCTGGAGGATGGGAAGTTTGCACCGCTTCCAGTCGCGCCTACGGATAGCAGCGTCCTTTTCTTCAAGACGACCGGGCACTCCATTGAGGGGGCCTTTCTCCGCTATTGGGAGGCCAATGGGGGGGAGCAGATATTCGGCAAACCGATCTCGGAGGAGGTGACCGAGGTTAGCCCGACCGATGGGGTCAGCCGCACGGTTCAGTACTTCGAGAATGCGCGCTTGGAGTACCATCCCGAAAAGCAGGGCACTCCCGACGAGATCCAAACCGGTCCGCTGGGCCGTGAATACCTGCAGGCGAAGCACAGTTGCGCGGGCCCGTAGGGAGGTCGCCGTCGCCCCTTGGGGCAGCCACTACTTAATGAAACGAGCACAGAGTGTGAATTGTCATTCCGAAAGCCCCGCCCCTTTCCTTTAGCGCATGCCATCCTTTGGCTGGGCGGGGCTGATCCTTCTGCGGAAGGACGTAACCTGGCAAGGGGCTAAAGCCACCTTATTAGAGTAGCCAGGTACGGATTCCTCAGTCGCTGCCGCATTCTTGCCCCAGATATTGCTCAATCCCGGCGCTCCTTCGGAATGACATTTCCGGCCTTGTACTGTCATTCTTCGGGCCCGCCCCAGTGACGAGGCAGTTATCAGCGACCAGTGTCCAGCACTCCCTGGCTACTGGCTACCGGCTGCTGGACCCTTTGTTCGGCGGGCCCGAAGAATCCCGTTTCCTGGTTTGAAGTCTTGCCCCCGGAAGTGTTAAAATACCCTATTATGAGGGCGCGAGTGCTGGTCGTCGATGACGAAAAATCTATCACCAACTTCCTCAAGCGCGGGCTAACCTACGATGGTTACGAGGTAATCGTGGCCTCCGACGGTCATGAGGGCCTCACCAAGGCGCGCGAGATATGCCCCGACCTTATCGTGCTCGACATAATGCTGCCCGGTATCGACGGCATGGAGATTTGCCGGCGAATCCGGCGGTCAGACGATGTGCCGATACTAATGCTTACCGCCCGTGACGAGATATCCGACCGGGTGGAGGGACTGGACTGCGGCGCCGATGACTATCTGGTAAAGCCTTTTGCCTTGGATGAGCTGCTGGCGCGCATTCGCGCCTTGTTGCGGCGCAGGCAGCCCGAGCGACGTGAAGTCTTACACTACGCCGATCTTTCCTTGGACCTGTCGACGCGTGAGGCTAAGCGGGGGGACCGGTCTATAGAGTTAACCACCAAGGAGTACGAGCTTCTCAGCCTGCTGCTGAGGCACCCCGGCCGGGTCCTGACACGTGATTTCATCATGGAGCGAATCTGGGGGGATGAATTCGAAGGCCTCTCAAATGTGTTGGAGGTCTACGTGCGCAACCTGCGGGCGAAGCTGGAAGCAGGCGGTGAGACCCGCCTGATTCATACGATCCGTGGCGCTGGTTATGCCTTGAAAGAATGAGTGGATGTCCATTCGTCTCCGTTTGACTCTTTGGTATACGGCAGTGCTGTGTGCCACCTTGATAATCTTCACCTCTGCGCTATACATCTTCCTCGCCCAATACCTGTCCCAGCAAGTCGATGAAACGATTTCCATGCAGGCTCAGAAAGTGGCCGATGGTATTGTCATTCAGCGGTCGATCATGGGCTCGCCGAGCCGTGTGATATTACCGCCGATAGATGAAATCGCAGTACCGGCGAGTCTATATATCCAGGTCGTAGATGTCAACGGGAACATTGTCGCCAAATCGGACAATCTGGGAACTCGAAGTCTGCCTTTGCCCGCTTCCAATCAAGCACAGGGATCCTTCTATGAGACTGTGCAGGTTGGTTCCAATTCCATCCGGATGTATGGCCTGCCGCTTTCCCTCAATGGCCAGGTGATAGGCACGGTCCAGGTTGGGGAATCACTTCTCCAGACCCAGATAACCCTTGGCCGGCTTCGCCTCCTGGCAATCTTCGGAATTGCAGTCTCGGCCTTGGTCGCCGGCGTAATCGGCTGGCTGCTGGCCCGCACGGCGTTGCGGCCGATTGACCGCATAACCCGCACGGCCCAGAGCATCGGGCAATCCCGCAACCTTTCGCAGCGTCTGGAGGTTGGTGACCGGCAGGACGAACTGGAGAGGTTGTCCACGACCTTCAACGATATGCTCGACCAGTTGGAAAGCGCTTTTGCCACCCAACGGCGGTTTGTGGCCGATGCCTCCCATGAGCTTCGTACCCCGCTGACGGCTATTCGTGGTAATCTGGAGATTCTCCACATCGTTCCTAATCTAGGAAAGGACGAGCGAGAGGAGATACTTAGCGACCTAAGCCGGGAGGCGGAGCGGATGTCGCGGTTGGTGGCCGACCTCCTCACTCTGGCCCGCGCCGATGGCGGTGTAGCGATCAGGCAGGAGAAAGTCGATCTGGCCGGCGTTGTCAGCGAAGCTGTGAGAGAGGCTCGTGGTCTTGCCGGTGGGGCGGAACTGTCGGTAGACATCAAAGGCGAGGCGATAGTTCTGGGAGACAACGACCGCCTCAAGCAATTGCTGCTCATACTCCTCGACAATGCGATCAAGTACGGAGGGGAAGGCGCAATAGAGGTATCGCTCTCCACCGCGGATTCCGAGGCGACCATAACCGTGCGCGATCACGGGGGTGGGATCAGCCAAGAGGACCTGCCTCATGTGTTCGAGCGGTTCTACCGGGCGGCGAAATCGCGCAGCCGCGAGGATGGCGGAGCGGGACTCGGGCTGGCCATCGCCAAGTGGATTGCCGAGTCTCATGGCGGCCGGATCGGAGTCGAGAGCACGACGGGGGAGGGCAGCACGTTCCAGGTCACCCTTCCCCTGCACCACGATATCGCCCCCGCGCCCACCGAGAAGATTCAAGCTAAGCCTTACACGGTTGCTGGTAGTTGACCCGGTTCTCCATCGGCGCGAGAGTACCCCGGACTAGTGCAACCAAGCTCCCGCTTTTGCGTTGTTACTAGTAACCACCATATTAGAGCCCGAAGATGGGCATTTGATTGCGCGGCTTGCTACTGTGGGCAAGCTTTCGGGCTTTGGGAAGCCACAAGTCCCTTGTACCTCCTACCGCAGACGTCGAGGGAATGAGCCAGTAATTCAGTTATGTTAGAGAGGAGGTGATGCCAGACAATTCCAGCCGGTGAAACAGAGTGATGCGGCAACGTTCTACTGTCTATCGAATCCCTACCCTATCCAGGAGTGCATCATGTCAAACCGCTTCAAGTTGCTGATCCCCTTCCTCCTATCAACCTTACTGCTGGCTTCATTTCCATCAGCTTCGGCAGCCGGTGGCAACGCGTTGATTTTCACTTCTCTATCCCCTGCACCATTTACCACTGTTGCTCCCGGACCGCAGAACTTGGGGGCAGTTGTCCAAGCCAACGCCAATATTGCCAGTATCCAGCTCGAGCTTAGCGGGCACGGTGTTATTGAGTCGTTGGGGAGCCAGACTACCATGGCTCTCGGCGTGTACAAGACGGTAAACCTCGCCCCCGGTAGCTACACCCTAACGATGACGGCAACCGACGTTGCCGGGGGAAAAGCTGTGGCACAATGGGATTTCACGGTTGGCAACGGCGGTGAAAGCGAGTGGTTCACGGCTGATGGAAGGGCGAAAGCGGCGAACTTCAACGCCACGATGCAGTCTCTGGTGCAGGCTTTTCGCTATCATCTTTTTGGCCAATCCTGGGACGGGTCGGCCCACCCGGAATTGCCGACTCATGTCGGTGACATCACTACCGGCGCTCCCTTGGGCGTGTGGGCCTCTCCCAACGGCGCCCTCGACCAGCAGAGCACCACGGCCACGCTACAGTCTCTAGTGGAGGCCTTCCGCTGGCACTTGTTCGGCATTTCCTGGAAAGCGGGAACCGCGCCGGACATGGTGACTCACTCCGCCAATATCCAAGGTCCTCAGGGGATCGATCCCTGGTTCGATTCTTCCGGGCGACCGATCAAGGCAAACATCGATGCCACTCTTACATCGCTCGTGCAGGCGATGCGCTGGCACTTCTGGGGTTATTCCTGGGATGGCGCATTGCATCCGGACATCCCGACGAGCAACCCAAATTCTCATACAGTAGTCCTGGATCCCGGCCATGGTGGCCCTGATCCAGGTGCAAGCACCCTGGTAGAAGTCAATGGCCAGCGAGTGCCGGAGAAGGTCTTCGACTTGGAGATCGCCAAACGTGCGGCCGCTCTCTTGCAGGCCGATGGGTTCAACGTTGTGCTCACTCGTGATCACGACACGGCGGTAAACAGCCAGCACATCGACCGGAATGGAGATGGCAAGGTCGATGACTCCGATGAGCTCCAAGCCCGAAACGATATTGCGAACTCGGTGCATGCCGATGTGATGGTAAGTATTCATCTGAACGCCTACGGAGACCCGGCAATCCATGGCACCCAGACCTTCTATTGTGACGCCCGTCCGTTCGCCGACAGGAGTAGGGTACTCGCCTCCTCGCTGCAGAAGGCGATACTGCAGGCCCTGAGCAGGGTGGGCTACACCCCCTATGACCGTGGCGCCTGTTCGGATTCCAGCCGTGGGGAGGGACACCTCGCTCTTCTCGGGCCGGCGTCGGAATGGATTCCAAGGCCATCCATGATGCCTGCCAGCCTCACGGAGTCGCTGTTTGTTTCCAATCCCCAAGAGGCGGAGCTATTGAAAAACCCCGCCACCATAGAAGAGCTGGCGAGGGCGATAGATTCGGGGGTGAAGGGGTATTTCCAGGTGTATCCGTAGGATAACATAACAGCGTAGAGTGGCTCCGGCAGCCATCACCGGAGCCACTCTCGAGAAGAGATAGCTGCCGGCGGATGGAGACTGCAGACCCGCCGGCAGGATGCTGTTGAGTTTAGGCCGGAGCCTCGGCGAGGGTGACGCTCATTGTCGAATTGGTCCCTCCCCGGTTAACCGTCAACTTGATGGTGTCGCCAACTTTGTGCTTGAGCAGCAGGCTCAGCAGGGTGTTGTTCTGGTCGATATTGACCCCGTCAATTTGTGTTATCACGTCGTCTTGTTGTAATCCGGCCTTTTCCGCCGGGCTCCCCTGGGAGACCTGCATCACCAGCGCCCCATTTTGCACTTTCAGGTTGTAGTAGGCGGCAAGCTGGGGTGAGACCGGCTGATAGGTGATGCCAAGGAAGGGCCGGGTTATCTTGCCGGATGCGATGAGCTGGCTGGATATCTGCTGGGCGGTATTGCTGGGAATGGCGAAACCGAGACCTTCCGCCACGTCAGTCGAGCCGAAGGCAGACATACCGGAAGTATCGCTCCGGATTACAGCGGTGTTGATGCCTATCACTTCGCCATTGAGGTTGACCAACGGGCCGCCGCTGTTGCCATGGTTGATGGCAGCGTCTGTCTGGATGAGATTATCGACGGCGAAGTTGCTCCCACTGGTGGCGTCGCTGGGCAGTTGGCGGCCCGTCGCGCTCACCACCCCGACCGTCACGGTATTGCGGAAATCGCCCAAAGCGCTGCCGATGGCGATGACCGTCTGGCCTTGCTGGAGAACGCTGGAGTCTCCGAGCTTCGCCACTGCGGGCACAGGACCGTTCACTTTGATGATCGCCAGGTCGGTGTAGCTGTCCGCACCGACGATCGTGGCGGGGACCTCATTCCCGCTAGCGAATATCACCTGGAGCTGCTGTGCTCCTTGTATTACATGATCATTTGTCAATATGTGGCCTTGATTGTCGATGATTATCCCCGACCCTAAAGCCTGGGGAGTGCCCATATTCTGAAATGCGCCTTCATTCGACGCCAAGTTGTTGACCACCGTTACGACGGCCGGGCCGACCGACTTCACGGCATTGATTACCGCCTGGTCCTGACTGCCGGCCGCGGGCGTGGACTGCTGGACCTGCGACACCTGGACCGCCTGAGGTGTATTCGCGCCAACGGACGATGTGGTCTTACCGGACAGTAAGTAGACGCCACCGGCTACCGCTGCCCCGCCTACCATGAGCGAGAAGACCACCGTAACGACGAGAATCACCACCAGGGTCGGGAAACTGATGCCTTTGCGTTCGTTCACTGAACTTCCTCCGACGATGTTGCTGCTTTCTTTTTACTGTAGTGGCGCCAATTCTTCCAGCCAGTGTGACAACTCGTCGAAGCTGAACGGCTTCGGCAAGAAGACATTGGCGCCGGTATCAAATGCCTGGTCCCGCAAGTCTGTATCGGTCCGGGCGCTCATCATTATGATAGGAATTGTTGCTGCTCCAGCCTCCACCCGCAGCCGGCAGCAGGTTTCTAGTCCATCGATCCCTGGCAGGGAGAAATCGAGGATGATCAGGTCCGGCTTGAACCTCTTAGCCGCTTCGAGTGCAGCCTCGCCGCTGCTGGCAGTGGCTACTAAATAGCCGGTGAGGGTCAAGAACATCTTGAGCGGCCGGAGGATGGCCGGGCTGTCATCCACTACTAGCACCCTGCGTACCTTGCCATTACGGTCCTGGTTTGTTCCCCATGTGGACCAGTCCACCATATTGTCTGCTTGGTCCCTGCCTAGTGATGACATGCTAACCACCATAGTCTCCTTTCGACGGTCGAGGCAATAGCGCTTCCATGGTCAAGGATAGCAGGCGAACCTTAAGTCAAAATGAATGGACAATTAAGACTATATGAATTTAACGCAGATACAGTCTCTGTAGAAAATAGACGGTGAGGGCGAGGGTCTCGCGAACAGTGTAGAAAGTGCGGGTTTCATTCGAGTAGTAGGTGTCGTTTGTGGGGGCGGTGATCACTCGCAGGCCCCGGTCCTGGAACATCAGACCTGCCCGGATGGTATGGAAAGGGTCGGTGGCGACTATGACGCTGGACCAGCCACGCTGTTTGGCAATCTCGCCGACGCGCTGAGCGCTCTCCAGAGTGCTGTGAGCCTGGTCTTCCACCACTATCGTCTCCGCCGGCACACCTTCCCGCAGGGCGATTTCTCGCATCACCAAAGCCTCGGCCGGCGGATTGCGGCCCAGCCCGCCGGTGAGCACCAGCATCTTGGCCCGTCCTTCCTTCCAAAGACGCACCCCAAGCTCGGTGCGCGCGGCGAGGGCGGGAGTGGGGTTTCCGCCCGGAGCGACCGAGGCTCCGAGCACTACGATGGCGTCCGCCTGGCCCGGTGATTCCTTGTATCCGTTGATGGCGATATAGAGATACAACCCGCCGAAAGCAGATGCCAGGAGCAGGACTACCGCCGGCACTGTGAGGAACAGGCGGCGATGCCGGCTATGGGGCCGAGCGGTCACACCGGCTCGCTTTCCGGCGCCGGCCGGGCGGCGATGCCGCGGATGCTCCGGGTGTTGTGAACGTGGACGTGTTGCCCGGTGGAGATGTCGGCTGTGGCGGTGCCGATGGTGCAGCCATATTTGATCACCGGTTTGCCGGCTTCTATCGACCGGAGTGCAAACTTGTGGCCGAAGGGTATGTCTTCGGTAACATGGGCTATGTAGCCCGCGTGGTTTGCCCTGGTAAACACCTCGACCACGCTTCCAGCCGGCAGATCGGCCAATGCCGTTGCTACGTTGTCTGCTGCATCCATTAGAATTGCCCGTTGTGCCATGAACTGCCCTCCTGAGTGTTCCGCTTATGATAGCAAGTCGTGCCGGGTAATTCAATCGGCTGCCCGGGACTGCTGAGGATAAGGGGCAATTATCAGATGAAACGGGGG
>JAMCWQ010000019.1 GCA_023480825.1 Chloroflexota bacterium
TGAAATGGACCAATCCCGAAGGTGGATTCTTCATTTGGCTGACCCTGGAGCCGGAAGTGGTGACCGAGGATCTGCTGGGCTACGCGATGGCCGAGGGGGTGGCCTTCGTTCCCGGTTCCGCTTTTGATCTTACCAAGACCACAACAAACAGCCTGCGCCTATCATACTCCTTCCCGAATGAGGAAGAAATCGGCAAAGGCATTAGCCTCCTCGCTAATGCGCTCAGGCAGTACCGGAAGGATAAGGGAATATAGCTGCCTCTCGTCAGGGAGTGCTGAAACTATAGGCAAGGGAGGAATGACGATGGATGCCAACCTCGACGTGGCCAAATGCCTTGATCTGGACGAAAAGCTAATCGGCGGTGCCCTCAAGACCCGCTTTAGCCCGATCGTGCCGGTGCGTGCCAAGGGGGTAACGGTCTGGGATGTCGATGGCAGGGAGCACATAGACCTGACTTCCAGTTGGGCGGTTGCCAGTACAGGGTACGGCAACGCGGAGATCGGAAGAGTAATCGCCGATCAGTTCTCGGAGTTGTCCTTCTCCAGTGTCACGGCAGAGATCAGCATCCCGGCCCTTCAGCTGGCGGAGAAGTTGCTGGCCCTCACGCCCGGAGACTTCCCGCGGAAGGTATGGTTTGGCCTGAGTGGCTCCGATGCCAACGACTGCATCGCCCGGCTGGCGCCGGCCGCCGCCGGCAAGCCTCGCTTCTTGGCCTTCATCGGCGGCTATCATGGCGATACCTCTGGCTCCGCGGCGCTCTCCGGGCACTTTGCCCAGGCCAAGTTCATCGGCTCCGGTGCTGTGGCTCAGGTCCCCTATGCCTACTGCTACCGCTGCGCCTTCGATAAGAAGCCGGAATCATGCAACTTCTACTGCCTTGGTTACATCGAGAACTACGTGTTCAAGAGCGTCTGCCCGCCGGAGCGCACAGCCGGAATAATAGTGGAAGCCATACAAGCCGACAGCGGCGACGTCGTTCCTCCTGAGGGATATCTGGCGGCATTGGAGAAACTAGCGCGCCGCCATGATACGTGGATTTTCGTGGACGAAGTTAAGGTTGGTATCGGCCGCACCGGCAAGATGTTCGGATTTCAACACGATGGGATCGTGCCTGATGCCATAAGCATCGGGAAAGCCATCAGTTCCGGTATGCCCCTCAGCGCGGTTGTGGCGAGAAGGGAGATACTGGACGCCGAAACGGCTGCTCTGTTGTTCACACTGGGTGGCAGTCCCATAAGCTGCGCGGCTGGTGTTGCCACGCTAGACATAATCGAGCGTGATAAGCTCATGGATAACGCGGCGCTGGTCGGTGCGCACATGCTCGAGCGTCTGAACGAGATGAAGGATTGCCATGAGCTAATCGGCGACGTCCGGGGCAAGGGGCTTATTCTGGGAATCGAGCTAGTGAAGGACAGGGCCACGAAGGAGCCAGCGGCCAAAGAGGTCATGAAAGTGTGCTGCCGCGCCCTCGAACTGGGCGTGATGGTATTTGGGACTGGGCTTTTCGGCAACGTAATCGAGCTCACGCCCCCCTTAATAATGACTATTGAGCAGGCGGACAAGGCTCTAGAGCGGTTGGAAGAGGCGATCGACGACGTCGAGAAGGGATTGGTGTCCGACGAGGCGATAGCCAGATTCCCGGGATGGTGAGAGGAGAATGTGGCCGCTTGTGCCGGGACGTCCGGCATTTGTGTTTCTCAGTTGCCCGGTTATTGGGCCTATAGTATAATCCAGATACCAGTCTGGAACCCAGGAGGAGGTTATTCCCGACTCAAGAGAACTGGCGGAACGGATAGCACAGTCGGCTTCTGATAAGAAGGCTAGCGATATTGTTGTTCTGGATGTACGGCCGGTGACCATCATTGCAGATTACTTCGTAATCTGCACCGGCGGAACAGAACGGCAGGTGCGAGCGATCATGGCCGGTATTGTGGAGGATCTTGCTGAGACTGGAACAGATCCTCTTCACGTTGAAGGCCAGCCGGAGACCGGCTGGGTGGTGCTTGACTACGGCGATGTTGTCGTGCACGTGTTCGCTCCCGAAGAGCGAAAGTACTATGGCCTCGAGAGAGTATGGGCCGGCGCGGTTCCGGTGCTTGTGATTCAGTGAGGACTTGACGGGGAGGTCGGTCGTGGTGGAGTTCGGTTCTGAGCGCCAATACTACATCTTTCTGCTAGGTGCAGCGGTCGGCACGGCCCTTGGCCTGACATTCGCATCGATCACCGGGTGGCACTCCGGGCGCACCGGGTTCGCAACTCTCAGGAGCATGCTGTCCCGGCTGCTCAGACGCCAGGAGGGCGTACGTTTCGAGATGTTGCTGCAGTAAGCCGCGCTTTCGTGCCGCTTCCCGCCTGTTCTGCCATTTGTCTTATCCCTATGGTACGAACTGTAGCGCGGGGGCTGTGGGCTCCTCCGCCTGTCATCTCATGGCTCTAATGCAAGGGATCCAGAGGAAGGATAGTCCCTCCAATCCTTTGCCAACTCCTTCCACTTCCTCACCGGGTTACGCCCTTCAGCGGAAGGGGTCTCCCCCAACCAATTTAGCGAGTATTTGGTAGGTGCGACTTATGGTCATTTACAAATTAATGACGGTTATCGTAGGGGAGGTGCCTTGTGCCCTCCCGGATAGCTGCGGTTGTCCTTCCACGGAAGGACAACCGCCCCTACGTGTCAAAACAGGCACTATTTAGTAAATGACCATCAGTCGCATTGGCTTGTAGGTGCGAATTTATTCGCTTTACCGGCGGAGCCGGCCCATGAAGGTGTGGTTCGTGAACCGCCCGAGATGGCCGGCCTCCCTGCCGGTAAGTCGACTGAGAGGTCTGACTAAGTGGTGGAGTGTTTGCTGTAGGGCGGGTGGCTTGTCCCCAGCCTCAATGTTAGCTTCCGGCACCACGGCGGGCCGCAAGAGCCTGCCCTGAGCTTGCGAAGGGACCCGCCCTACGCTAACACCTGATCTGTTAGTTGAAGTTCATAAGTCGACCCTATCTGTTTATTTCCTCTAGCTTCATAATTCTGACCCATGGTCTGTGCCGTCCTGCTAGAGAGGCAACCCCCGTGAAAGTACCAGCCTGACATCACCGGTATACTTGACACCGGCCATGCTGCGTGCTATTCTGGCCTAGTCGTTGATGATGCCGATGACCAAGGGTCCCGCAGGAGCGGCTTTTCGCCCTAATTCTTGCAACTTTGGGGTGGGCCCATGACAAGTATTACTCAAATATGCCAATCGAATCTTGCTATCATCAGCTTGGGTACAGGCTTGGCCACAGCCTGTGACTCGGGAATCACGTATTTCCGCCCCCACATGTACAATTGCGCCCAGTTGGTTCCTCTTGGAACCAGACGCCGCCACCGGACGCTGCCATGCCGGGCGGCGTTGAGATAGCGCTGCACCGCCTGTCGTCGTTCAGCCAATATAAGTGAGGAGGCAATCAATGTTATCGTCGAGCGAAGCCGTACTGATCGGAATGCCCAAGGAAGAGATCGAAACCCCGGCGCTGGTGATCGACCTGGACGCAATGGAACAGAACGTTGCTACGATGGGGCGTTATTTTGCTGGTCAGAGGTCCAACCTTCGGCCCCACTTCAAGACCCACAAGTGCCCCAACCTTGCTCACAAACAGTTGGCAGCTGGGGCGGTGGGTATTACCTGCGCCAAGGTCGAAGAAGCCGAGGCATTGGTCAATGGCGGAGTCCTGAAGAACGTCCTCATTGCCAACCAGGTAGTGGACAAGTCCAAGATAGCCAAGCTGATGGGCCTAAACAAGCACGCGGAAGTGATGTGCTGTGTGGATAGCGCCAAGAATATCAACGACCTCTCGGAAGCGGAACCGGGAACGAAGGCCACCCCCTCGGCCATCGCGTAGCCCAGCAGATCCTCGGTCACCACTTCCGGCTCCAGGGTCAGCCAAATGAAGAATCCACCTTCGGGATTGGTCCATTTCACGCGATCATCGTGGCCGAAGCTGGCCTCCAGTTGTGAGACCATCGCCTCCTTCTTGGTGCGGTAGGCTCTGGCTAGCCGCTCAACTTGCGGACCGAGGTAACCGCCGCGGCAGAAGGCGTAAACGAGACGCTGGGCCGGCACATTTGTACCGTTGTCGATTGTGCTCCTGGCCATAATGATCCGGTCGATTACTCCTTTGGCAGCTATAACATAACCGACACGGATCCCCGGCGAAATCGTCTTCGCAAATGTCGATGTATGGACTACGTGGCTGCCGTCATCCAACGCCAGCAGCAGAGGCTCCGGCGCACCACTGAAGCGCAGGTCCCGGTAGGGGTCATCTTCCAGAATCACGAAGTTGTGCCGGTGCGCCAGGTCCAGCAGCTGCTTGCGGCGCTCAAGGGGCAGAGTGATTCCGGTGGGGTTTTGGAAGGTTGGGTTCACAATTATCATCTTCACCGGCCTGCCCCGGCCGGCAAATAGCTTCACCTGCCGCTCTACGTCCTCGATATTGATCCCATCGTACTCCATCTCCACGGGGACGATCTCTCCCCGGTGATTCAGGATACAGGCGAGGGTGTTGCTATAGCTTGGCGCTTCCACTACGACCGGGTCGCCGGGGTCGAGCAGAAACCGGCACATCAAGTCGATTCCCTGCACTCCACCGGTCGTTATGGTGACGTTGTCCTCGTCAACCGGCACCCCCTCGTCACGGAACTTGGCAGCCAGGAAGGTGCGCAATGCGTATTCGCCATCCACTACCCCGTAATTGAGAAAAGAAGGATCGCCGGACTCGTACATCTCTGCCGAAAGCTTTCCAAGAGTCTCCAGCGGCAGCAGATGGGGATCGGGCGAGCCGGCAACGAGAGGGACGATATCCCTGTCCAGCCGGTCGAGCAGACTGAATATCTTGTCGATACCCGAGCCCTTGACATCCCTTCCCACAGTCGAGTAGGCCTGAGGGGAAAACAGATCGCCGGTAAGGTGACTATGGAGTCCAAACGGCGGGACTCCGCTTGCCGCGTCATTACTATCAGAAGCCTCGCTGGGCCCGGTGTTCCCGGGATCGATAATCATTACTTGGTCCTTTCGTGCCTAAAATGGTACGACGGAGTAACGTGTCTTTGCGCTTGTCTATAGACAGGTAGGGTCGACTTCAGTCGACATCCCCCCTTTGGGGGTTAGGGGGATAGGTTCGTGATTCTGTCATTCCGAATGCCCCGCCTCTTTCCTTAGACAATCACTGACCCTTAGTTGGGCGGGGCTGAGGAATCCGTGCCTGGTCGGGACGTACTCCTTCCCCAGATCTACCAGGTTGCGGATTCCTCAGTCGCTGCCATGCTCCTACACCAGAGGTTTCCTAATACCGCCGCTCCTTCGGAATGACCAATAACCTCGACTCCTCATCACCCCCAAACCCCTCAAGGGGAACATAGGCTAAAGCCGTACCCTACCTGGTCGGTGCCATTACCGGCGACAAATGGTAAACGAGCATGAGTCGCACCTACCAAACACCGGCTAAACTAGCCAAAGACCAGTAGGCAAAATACTAGCACGCGACGGCTAAACCGTCCAGCGCCGCCTACCTTTCTCCTCAACTATGCTCCGCAAAATGCTCTCTTAGGTGCCGAAGGAAACGGACTCCTGTAGTGGTGGCACAACCCTGTCCACCAACAGAGGGTAGGCACGAAGCATCGGGGCACGGGGTACACTGCCGCCAGCGATCTAGCTTCCAGACACAAGTCGGGCAGTCACGATCAGCCGCTGTGTATCGACACCGTAAGGATAACAAGTGATGAGGGTGAGAGTGGCATCCGGTGTATCGGCCAGTGCGCTCGTGTCGCTCGGATCGACAATCCGCTGGCCGGCTACCCTATAGACGTGTTCTCCGGCGGTGGAGAAGAGTTGGACCTCATCGCCGGGCTGCAGCTTGTGTATCCAGCGGAATACTTCCCCCTTCGTATCCACGTGGCCGGCGATGATACAATTTCCCGGCTCGCCGGCATATTTGGAGAAGCTGAAATGACCGGCAGCGAAATCGGCGGCACCTATCCGGCCATTGGCATCGATGCCCACCGGCACTACCGGAGCGTCAAGTCCAATCGCGGGGATAACGATCCTGCTTGGCGGGCGATAAGCTGCCGGCTTCGGCGTAGAAAGCGGCAATGTAGTGGTCTCGGGTGTGGCATTCATCACCTGGCTATCCGGCTGCACCGGATCTAAAGGCAGTGCGCTTGCCTGCTGATCCGGCTGAGCGGAATCGGGCACCGCGGGCGGCTGAGAAGTGCTAATGCCCGCTGCAGAAGCCACAGACTGCCGTTCTTGCTGGTAGCGTGCGTAGTCGGAGCGCACGGACATCCCCGCTCCGGACAATAGCAGGAGGGCTGCTACCACAAGACCTATCACGGCCAATCTACGTCCCATGTGCTGTGACTCCTAAAGAAGCGGGGAAGGCTTTCTTGCCAGCCCATCCCCGCTCCACCAGTCTCCGGTATTCGTTCACCGATCGACCCGAGAATCCCGAGATTTAGGCTGTCCGGCGCCGGAGTCCCGCAAGACTAACGATTGCCAGGACAATACCCCCAGCGCCCAAGATAACCGGTAGCGGGCTGGCTGGCTCAGGAGAGCCCGTCTGAGGAAGTGTTGCCACCTCAGTGACGGAGCTGGAGCTCAAAACAAACACATACTTGTAGCCTGGTTTCGCTTCGAAGGTGAATGTCTTGGTCTCGCTGTTGAATGTCGCGTCAACCTTGGTCCATTCTGTGCCGGTGTAAGCCCACAGACTAAGCTTGGAAGCGTCGGTGCCGGCGGGAGCGCCCATCTGATCGGGAAGCACGCTCACTTCCCCAGCTTCCGTGAACTGGAAAGCAGCGCCGGCGGCGGCAGTGCCCTCTGGTAATGCCGGCGGGGCATCGTTGCCGGAACCAGGCGCGCCCAAGGTTGTCGGCGCCGGGCCAGCCGTCTGGCCGTAAGCCACATCCCAGCCTCCGCCGGCAAAGACCAGCGCCAAGACGATTAGCACACCTGCTGCCACAAGCAGAGCAAGTCGCAGCCAAGATCGGGAGTCTGCCTCCCACCTAAGGGTATTCACGTATTAGGCCTCCTCTTTCACACAAATAGCGCCCAATGAAACTATCGGCATCCTTTGCCAGTTCCAATAGCCTGTTGCTCTGGCGACACGCCAAGATCTGGCAAGTTATCTCCGTCATCCCGGGCCCGGCATGACACAGCTGAGGATAGCACCGCCTTTTCGCCTCGGTCAAGGGATTTAGCCCTTACTTTCGGGCTAAAAAGAGAAGAAAGTAAGGGGACGCTGTCCCCTTACTTTTGTCCTATTCGGCAATTGCCCACCTGACGAACTCCTCTAATGCCCCCTGACGAACTCCTCTAATGCCCCCCTGACGAACTCCTCTAATGCCCCCCTGACGAACTCCTCTAATGCCCCCCTGACAAGGGGGGGTAGGGGGGGTTGGGTATCTCATAAGCAAGCCGCTTGGGGAACCCGAAATTCGCAGCCAGCCACCTGTAGGTGCGAATTTATTCCCA
The DNA here is from genome assembly GCA_023480825.1 of Chloroflexota bacterium. Classification (GTDB taxonomy): domain Bacteria; phylum Chloroflexota; class Chloroflexia; order JAMCWQ01; family JAMCWQ01; genus JAMCWQ01. The sequence goes on from JAMCWQ010000019.1 coordinate 7,497, forward strand.
TTGGCTTGTAGGTGCGAATTTATTCGCATTGGACGGCGCAGCCAGCCCATGTAGGGGTCCTTCCGTCGAAGGATGAACCGCCCGGGGATGGCCGGCCTGGCGGCCGGCAAGTCGACTGAAGTCGACCCCACAATATAACCCCCGACCATAATGGTAAACCCCATAGCCTGCATGCCCCTTTTCCCGGTACATAGGGGTTAGGGGTTACAGAAAAATCCTCACGCCGCCCAATCGGCGCATAGCAACTCCGCCTGCTCGATCACCGTTTCCGTGGCCTTCTCCTGCTTATCCGGCGGGTAGCCATAGCGCCGAAGCCCTCAAGATGGAATTCACACAACTCCAAGGGAGA
>JAMCWQ010000018.1 GCA_023480825.1 Chloroflexota bacterium
TTTGGCGACGCTCCCACTGAAGGCACAGTCCACGAGTACTCACCTGGATCGCTGCCCACTATAGGTGTCAACGGAACCCAAGTTGCTCCTGCATCTGTTGAGTAGGACATCTTTACCGTCGCCACATCTCTCACTGTCGGGTTCGTTTGCCAAGTGACCTCAGTCTGCGGATATGAAGGTGAGTGCCCATTGGTGACCATCCCAAGCCCAGAAGGCATCGTCGTTAGGACGGTCGGTGCTTCGACAGATACACCAAGCATGGCTAGGGTCCACTGCCGCCAGCGCGTGCACCGACATTGAAGCCTGCTTGACCCAGGTTGAACCGTCGAAGAAGTAGATGCCCTCAGCGCCGGCGGCCCAAACATGGCGGGAGTCGAGCGCGGCCATTGCTCTTATGTCACCAGGGGAAGAATCAGATGAAATGGTCTGCCAGGACGTACCGTCATAGAAGAGAAGGCAGCCGTTTTGCCCAACTGCCCAAACGTGTTGCGAGTCAAGGGCTGAAACGCTTCTTAGATTGGCCGCGACGTGAGAGTCCTCGACAATCCATTGGGAACCATCCCGATGCACCAAGGCACCGTTGTCACCAACCGCCCAGACATGGGTTTCGTCCAGAGCGTAAACGCTGTTGAGATTGTTACCCTGGGGTAAAGGATTCTGCCACTGCCATTGCCTGGCCGCAGCTTGAGCGATAGGGGGAGATGGGTTGAATTGTGCAAGGAGAATAGCTACGAGTAAGACAGAGAACAGGGCAAGGAGAGTGTTGCGTTGCATAGTATGGTGCTCCCTCCGCGTCAGCGTGGTGAAGCCACTATTTGTATTGTCGGTAGCACGTCAATAGTTGTAGAGGGGGCCGTATAGCAAGCTGCTTAGCCTTCCGTGCTCGGCGGTGTAGGAGGATCATTACTAATTTGGATTGGGTCGCGGACAGGCAAGTCTTGTGGCGCTTGGCGTTCTACAGGTAGTAAAATATTGTCGGGTTGCAGGCAAAGACCTGTGCCATAAAGGGAATGGAGCTCTATCCCGCCCAAGCGGTTGCTCTGCGGTGGTGGAGGATGGTTCCGATGGCTGATGCCGGCGGGTAGCCGGCAGGCTTCTTGTTAGGAGGAAGGTTCGATGATCTGGCAGGACTATGCAAAGCAGCTCAAAGACGTGCTGGCCTTAGATGGCACCCCCGTCGGCGTGGCTTTCAGCGATGAACCGGCGAGCAATGGTAAGAGCACGAAGTCTTACGCCTGCATGGCGCTCTACCAAGCGGCCCGCAAGGGTGTCACCTTTAACATCACCGCCTCGACGTGCACCTGCCCGGGAGGTCTGAGGTCGCTGGGGCTAGGAGGCTCCAATGCTGAGCAGGCTGCCCTGGTGAAAAGGTTCCTGATCCATGGCGAGAAATTCAGCTCCTGCAATGCGTCGTTCTTCCGGTCGCGCGCCCTCAGCACGAGCCAGCCACCAAGTGGAGTCTCCAAGTATGTGGTCGTGGGCCCCATGGATGAATTCGAATTGAAGCCGGACCTGGCGCTCATGCTCTGCAACCCTGCTCAGGCCAGCCGCCTGGTGACACTGTCGACCTTCGAAAGCGGGATCCCGGTTGTGTCGCAATTATCATCGTCGACCTGTGGCGGGGCCGTGTCCATCCCTCTCTCCACAGGCCGTATCAATGTCACCTTCCTGGATTTGTCCAGCCGGCACCTGGTGAAAGGGTTCAAGGACTCAGATTTGTTCTTCAGCGTCCCCTATTTCCTGCTGCGCAGTATTGTGGAAAGCATTCCCTTGTGCACAGCCGGCACCGCCGAGCCGGGAATGAGTCTCGACGAGGTGATGATCAAGTAACATAGGTTAACAACATCGGGACGGTGAAGAAATGGGTGACGAAGAGAGAGCAGAGCGGTTTGCCTCAGCATACGCGGGCATTCCCCCGTGGGATATCGGCCACGCCCAGCGAGAGATCATTGGGCTAGAAGAGGCCGGCGAGATAACGGGTGCGGTGTTGGACGTTGGCTGTGGAACCGGCGAGAACGCTCTGTTCCTGGCGGGAAGAGGTCATGAGGTATGGGGAATCGACAGTGCACCAACGGCCATAGAAAAAGCCCGGGCCAAAGCGGCGCAGAGAGGCCTGAAAGTCAGTTTTCAGGTGGGCAACGTTCTCGAGTTGGAGGACCTGAATAAGACCTTTGATACTGTGATCGATTCCGGCCTCTTCCACACGTTGTCCGATCGGGAGAGAACTCAATTCGCCGAGAGTCTAGCGTCGGTCATGCACGAGGGAGGCAAGTACTTTATGCTCTGCTTCAGTGATCTGCAGCCGGGAACGCAGGGTCCCAGGCGGGTTACCCAAGCGGAGATTCGCCAGACTTTCCAGAAAGGCTGGCGGGTCAATTGGATCAGAGCGGCTACGATGGAAAGCAACTTCGATGGCATCAGAGCCTGGCTGGCTTCGATTTCCAAGGGGGAGGAAGATGACCGACGACCTAGCACTGGCTAGGGCAACGATCGTCAGATCGGTGCAGACGCTGAACATTCCCCGCCGATGCCTGGCTTGGACGGGCTCAATCAGTCAAGAGCCCCCGGACTGCGCATGAATATGGGCTAGAATTCCATGTGTCGCTCCAGCCCTTATTCTCCCCTCTGGGACTATACCCCTAATCCCATGATTGCTATTTCCTCTGCCCGTTGCTATGCTGGAAGTGCAGTCCAATCAGCCACAATGGAGGGAGAGACATGCAGAAATGGGAATACTGCCGGGTAGTGCTTATACGGCGACTCGGCCGAGGCGGCGAGAAGACTGAGGCCTATATCCAGCTTTTCGATACTCCAACCACCTCGACGCAGCTACAGCCAGAGCCAGGAGAGCAGAGTTTCCAGAATGCGGTGATGCGAGAAGTAGCGCGACTTGGCCGCGAAGGATGGGAACTCGTCACCATGGCCGTAACGGAACCGTCGCCGCTCAAGCGTCGGGAGTACATTCTCAAGCGACCCCTAGAAGAGCCACCGGTTTGGCAGCGAGACCTCCGCGAAACGGATGTCTAAGAACCTGCGGTAACTACGGACGAGACTGCTGGCAACTTCTAAACCATAGTTTAAATTCTGGTGAAGCGCATAGCATGTCTGCACTGTGACGCGTCATGCCATCCGCCCTGAATGGATGGCGACAGCATCGGCTATACCCTTGACGATTCTTACTCCCCCAATTTTCCACTACCCTGCCTGGGATTTTCCAAAGAATTGCGGGAGTAGTGAATGCCCGAAGCTCGCCAATTCCCGAAGTGGGGACATGAAAAGTCGTGCAAGGCTTCTCAGTAGTAGTAGACTATCTTGATAGAGTAGAGCAGGAAGGACGTGCCGGACACACTGAAATCGAGATAATACGAGTACGAACCGTTGTTGATGGTTGGATGCACAATGGTATTGTCCATCAGCTTCTGCACTGTCGCTGAGTCTGAGCTGTTTACCCTCGCCAGCCACTCCGGAACTGCAGAGTTGACCGCAGTCCTGCCAAGGACCACCTGGCAGCCGGCAGCTGCGTCGTTGTCAAGGCAGTAGACCACCAGCTTCGTGACCTTCGCTCCCTGCGGAAGATAGACCGGGGCGGTGAATGCGCCGGCATTTCCGACAAGTCTCAAGTATGTACTGTGATTCTCATAACTGACCGCTGAGTTCCACGGTGTGAAGGCGGATGGTGGAACCGACAGAGTGTGGAGAGTGCCAGTAGCCTGGATACCAGCAGCATAAGCCTCGGGGGGCAAGTCTTCAGCCTGAGCGATACTTGGAGATGTGGCTCTAATCATGGCAGGCCCGAGGGACATGGCGGACACTATGACAACAGTGGTAGTGACGACAGAGAGAACGACCAGCCAGAGTGACTTGTGCGCTTTCATGGTTATCTCCTTTCAACCTTGGATTTGGCTCTGGACCATCAGGGAGACCAGTCCAAGAGGTGCGTGAGTTTGTTTCACCAATCAGGCTCGGCTGGCGGAACTCGATTCCGACCTCATGTGTTGATGTATTTGAGGGCGAAGGCTAGCTCCGAAATGAAAAAGAAAAACGCCAGATTCGCTGGAGCCCCACCAGCCGTGAGACCGCACGGAAAACCGTTGATTTCCTCTAGGAAGGAGATGCCGCTGCCCTTTGGTGGGGGTGTTCAGTCCTTCTTCCTGGATGCCTGAAATCTACTTATGCCCCAGAACAGGACTCCAACCCAGCCAGGAAAGCGCCAACTCCCACAGGGCCGGTCCAATACAGAGGTAGGAAGAGGTCCCCGGTCATACTGCCGCCTCCTTTCAGCCTAGCGCCCCCGAGCCGTATTCAGGTCTAGTCTGATTGTCCCTCCACTGGTGCGGAGAGTGAGTGCATCCTATGCCATGCTGCCGCTGGCTTACGCAACGGAAAACGAGATGATTGCGGGTGTATTATAGCACCGAAAAGTCGTGCGAACCTACAGACACAAAGGAACAGGGCCATGAAGAAAAGAAAGGCCAAGTGGTGGTAGGCGTCACGGTGAGAAAAGAAGTTCTCTCATTCCACCATTCTTCGCCTCGTCTCCCTCATCTGCCTTGCCGTCTTCTTCCCCGTCTGGTCACAGCCCGCGCGCTACGTTTCCCATCCCTGGCATAGCAGTCAGTAGCCGGCCGTGGGGTACAATCCTACACCTCCCAACACGCCGTCCCCTACCAGTTGTACCTTTTCTGAAAAGCGCTCTAGTGTGTGGCCAACCGGCTGGCAGGGTTGTCATCTGGAAAGGTCGAAGGACGTGCCGGAGATACACGGCTCTGTTGTTCCCCGGCTGGTGTAGGGCAAGAGCCGCGTGTAAGCTGCTAGAATGGCCCAGGACAGGCGATAGGTAGAGCAGGTGGCCTTAACGTTTATATCTTCAAGTTGTTCTTGACCAGGCGAGAGGCTGAAGCAGTCATCCCTCAAGCGCCAAGTCTGCCCAGCCGAATCATCACCCTCGGGAATCCGAGCCGGCTCGGATTGCCACTTTTCGAGCGAGCAATAATGCCCCACAACATGAAATTGGTTGACCGGCTCTGGAATGAGTCAGAAACACGGAGCGGCGAGGTATACTGGCGTCGTGACGAGGGAGAAAGGACGAAGCCGAGGCCCAAGCGGCGGTCTAGGCCGCACGCAAGGCATAGCAAAAATGGTAAGCGGCCTCTGTGACATGACTCGGAAAGGCAGAGAGGCTGAGCTCTGTGGAAACGGGTGAGCACCAACCTCAGAATTGCGGTCTAAACCGCTTGACAGGCTCACCTGGAGTCCATGAACCCTCCGTTTCGCGCAAGCAGTTGGTACCCGGCTCATGTAAGGGCGTAGAACGTCTCCGGCCCTTACTTCGGGAGCACAAGGCTTTGCGCGATCTTGTCAAACTCCGCCTGGTACTTGGCTTCGTCAATCGTGCCTGTCTGGGACGTGGCCTGAACGCTGATAGACCACTTCTCGCTCCCCTGCATTAGTTCATACTGTGCTCCCGCCCAGGCCGTGCCGTTAATGTTCTGGCTAATCACCCATTTATCAGCATCCCCGGCGGGAAGCTTGATAGTCTCCTTGCCTACATCCCCGCCCGATTTGGGACCTGACGACTGCGTGAGGAAGAATCCACCGTGCACCTGCCCGTCCTGGAAGATGCCTGTTAGCAGGCAAGCGCTTGAAACGTCGCCGCCTAGCCTCCCCGGGATAACCATGTAGGAAGATGGTAAGTCTATCGTTGCTCCGGCTACCTGATATCGCTTCCAGCCGTTTCCCAGGTCAGTAGAAGATACACCACCAATACTAGGCGTTGCAGAACCGCCTGCACTACCACTTAGCTGGCCAGCCTTCTCCACCCTGCTTGGGTCAGCCTCAATATCCATCGAGACTATCTTCCAGCCATCCACTTCCTGCCGGATGATTGCCTTGAAGGTGCCTTGGGTGCCGTCTGCGTACTTGGTTATTGCAGTGAAGTTGAATGCCGGTTTCCCTGTAGCATCTGTGACGACAGCCTTTTGTTTCATCGCCACGGACTGGTAACCATCGAACAGATACGACAGCCGTTTGATCATCGCTGCGAAAGTGTCATATGACGAAACGTTACTGGTCTCTTCGGTCCTCCAATGCCAGGCCGTCTCCGCGTCGCCAGTTGCTGCTGCTCTCATAAAACCGTCAATTGGATTCAGGAGGTCGGCATCGGAGACCGAAGAAGGACTGGCTTTCCGAGTGGGACTGGTTGCCGGAGTAGCACTGGTTAGCGCGGTGGCACTGTTTGCCGGAGTACCACTGGGGGCAGGCGTGGTGTTTGATCCCGCGACGCTGCCGCAGGCGGCAAGAATGGTGACCAGCAGGAATGATGTCAGGACGACGATCAGTCGTTGCATAGCAGGTTGCTCCTTCCTGGCCAAGGACGATGAAGTCAGCATTTGTATTATCGGCACTATGTCAATAGCCGTGGAGAGAAGCAACACTATATCATGAGACGTGCTGAAGGAGTGGCGACAATCCCGCGCTGTTCTCCAGCCGGACACGTCCTTCTTTGAATGATCAGTCGCTGCTTCATTCTTGCCCTGGTTTTTTCGCGGTCCGGCCGCTCCTTCGGAATGACAACCGCCGGCCTTGGTGTGGCCAACCAAAAAGGCACCAGCTACACCGTCTTTAGATGCTACTGATGCCTTATCTTTGGTGGGCGATACAGGGCTCGAACCTGTGACCTCGTGGATGTAAGCCACGCACTCTGACCAACTGAGCTAATCGCCCGTCTCTGGCTGTGGAATCGCGGTGGTCTCGCAACCACCATGGCGGCGTTGCTGCCGGATGCTGGTGCCGAGGAGGGGACTCGAACCCCTACAAGCGCAATGCTCACTAGCCCCTCAAGCTAGCGCGTCTGCCAATTCCGCCACCTCGGCGCAACGGTAATGATACCAATTGGCGGGCGCCTTGTCAACCGGCCAACATCCCCATTCAGGCCGTCCCAACCTGCTTTTCCAGCCGTTCGACTTCGTGCAGATACTCGTGATGCTTCCCCTCGCCTATCTCTTCCGTTTCGATCTGCTCGAACTGCTGCATCAACCTCTGCTGTTCATCTTGCGATAGCACCTTATTCGCCATGGGGTAGAGGATGTTGTTTTCCTTGTAAATGTGCTGCGAAAGTAGCTGGGCATAGCCACGCGCCGCGGCGGCAAAGCTCCTTCCTGCCCGTTTGTCGCCCGAAGCGTAGCCGGCCGCCGCTTCGCCCATCTGCCGGACGTATTCGCGCCCCTTGTCGTGCTCCGCCAGCATCACACCGATGGGGCCGCCTTGTTTCGGTATGCCATGCTGCTCCATGGCGGGGAAAAGGCGGCCCTCTTCCTTCCCATGATGGCAGCGGTCGGCGAAATTCCGTACTATGTCCAGCTCTCGCTCCAATACCTCAGGCGGCAGATCACCTCCGCGGTCCAACTTGGTTGCCGTGGCTTCCAGCACTCCGAGTAAACGTTCAATGACATTGTGTTCCTCGACCAGTTGTTCAGTGGCCAGCATCCATTCCTCCCTTCATAGTCAACAATGGTCTTGTAAGGCGCCTGGCCGCGTCGCACCCTCCGGGCCTCGCTGCCCGGTTGGCCGGGAGCACTAGCAGCATAATACGTGCCAGATAAATCTTGGTAGCGGGTCAGAGCCGGCGCATCAAGGCTACGCAGCAGATGGGTTGTTATCGCCAGGCGGCTGCGGTTCACTGGGTGGTTGCTGCTCGTTTGGTGGTGTGGGCTCACCCGGTGCTGGACCAGTTGGCGGGGTCGGCTCGCTTGGTTGCTGCGGTTCAGTTGGGGGTACTGGTTCAGAGGGCGGAGTAGGTTGGGTTGGCTGGGCAGGCGGAATCGGCATGGTGGGAGGAACCGTCCCTCCGGCTGGCAGTGGCTGCCCGGCCTTGGTTAGAACATCGCGGTACGAAAACCCCCATAGGCCGGCAATCACGAACACCGCGTACATAGCGGTGAAAAGAACCCCAATCCCAATCACTATCACCCCTGCTATGGCGATGATAGCGGCGACAATTTCCAAGAGGAATACTAGCGCGTACTTGCCGAAATTGTTCCCTACCATCCTGAAGATTTCACCTAGTTGGAACGCGGCGCCAAAGCGCTTAGTCACAGCGTAGCGAGTGAAGAACACCGGCAGGATGAAGACTACGAAGAGTTGCCATAGAAGCGCTAAGATAGCGAAGGCATCGCCGGCGGCCGTCCCGTGGGTTTCAATAGTACCGCTGGGTGACAGAGAGTAGTGTGTCCCCACGCTGGATGCGGCTCTGAAGAAGATGGCTGGAAGACTCCAGACGAGAATGATTATACTGGCAAGGAAGCCCCACCAGATCATATGGCCGAAGTCTTCGAACCATCTTGGCAGTGGTACCTCACGCCCCTCGGCAATATTGGCTACCAATCGCGTCAGGTAGCCATAGAAGATGCTGCCGAATATCACGTCAAGAACTAGTAGCACCAGAAGGCCGGCGATAGCGCCACCGACAAGCACTGCTATTGCGGCTGGGTGTAGAAACATGCGCGGGGTAGTGGCTGCCGAAATGGCTATGGGCAGGACTACTGTGATGGCGATCACTACGAAAACAAAGAAGAAGAGCAACCACCACCCAATGCCCCCAAGCCACCTAATCCACCAATCTCTGTCTTTGAAAATGTAAGTGAACGGATTACCCGACTCCATACAAGAATTATCCTTTCATGCATTTAAACACTGTGGCGACTGAGGTCACCACTAAGCATTATCCGTGCCTTGTATCAGTTGTCTAAACGAGGGGGTCTTAGGATGCGCCGGCCCCAGATAGCGGGCGAGTCTTCTTGACATATTGTATTGGCTCCGTGATAATTGCCTAATGGTCTGGCACGGTTGATGCTCCAACGCCGGGCAGGAGAGCCAACTCTCCGTTTCCAATATGTGTACCGCCCCTTTCTCAGGTGGTTGAGGGCAGTGGCCGCTGGTTATCAGGTTACGATCAGCTACAGGCCGGCTGGGCCAACCATTTCTGGTCTTTAAACGTTATACCCATGGGACCTGTTTTGCTGCAGGGCCTGAGTACTCAGAGGAGTCTTGATTTGCAGGAAGCATGGAGTGCCGCCGGTTCCATAATTCGCAACGTGGAAAAGGTGATTGTCGGGAAACATGACCAGGTAGAGCTAACCATCATCGCTCTGCTTTGCCAGGGCCACCTCTTGATCGAGGATGTTCCAGGAGTCGGGAAGACGGTCCTCGCCAAAGCAATTGCCAAATCAATCGGTTGCATCTTCAAACGGGTGCAGTTTACGCCGGATCTCCTCCCCAGTGACGTAACCGGCGTCTCCGTCTATAACCAGAAGACGACCGAATTCGAATACCGGCCGGGACCGGTGATGTCCCAAATACTGCTGGCCGACGAAATCAACCGGGCGACGCCCAAGACGCAATCAAGCTTGCTGGAAGCCATGGAAGAGCGCCAGGTGACGGTGGATTCCATTACCTATGCCCTCCCGCGCCCCTTCATCGTTTTGGCCACGGAAAACCCCATTGAGTACGAGGGGACCTTTCCGCTTCCCGAAGCGCAACTGGACCGCTTTTTGATGAGGCTTTCCCTAGGGTATCCGAGCAAGTCCGATGAGGTGCAGATACTCGACGGCCAGCGCAAGCTGCACCCCCTTTCCGAGATCGGGCAGGTGGTGAGCACGGAGGAGTTGGAGGCCGCACAAGCCGCCGTAAAGGAGATCTTCGTCGACAATTCGGTGAAGGAGTATATCGTCAACATCGTCTCGGCCACGCGCCGCCATGACGAGGTATACCTGGGAGCCAGCCCCAGAGGATCGCTAGCGCTGTACCGGACTGCGCAAGCTCTAGCCGGCCTCCGGGAGAGGGACTATGTCATTCCGGACGATGTGAAACATCTGGCGGAGCATGTGCTTGCCCATCGCTTGATCGTTAGCCCGGCAGCCCGCTTGCGCAATGTCGAGGCTCGCAGTATTGTGCAGGATATTCTAGGAACGGTTCCTGTGCCTGGGGGCCGGGTGGGGGTGCGGTAACAGAATCAGATGCCCAATGCCGCAAAGCTGATTCTCCTGATTATAGTCGTATATATCGTGGCGAATTACACCCGGCTGGGGTTTCTGTACCAGCTCAGCTACGCGCTCTGCGCCATACTGGTGATATCTTTCATTTGGGCGTATCTCAGCTCAAGATCCATTCAAGTCACGCGTAGAGCCGACGGAAGGCACGCTCAAGCCGGGGAGAAGTTCCGCGATAACTTCTCGGTTGTCAATAGCAGCATCTTACCCAAGCCTCTTCTGGAAATACGCGATTTCTCCAACCTGCCCGGACACGCGGCTTCGTTGGTGGTGCGACTGGGCAGCAGGCAGTCCAAGCGCTGGCACACGGAGACCACTTGCCGGCACCGGGGCCGCTATACAATAGGCCCAATGACCTTGGCAATGGGGGACCCATTTGGCTTGTTCCGGCTCGCTAAGCGAATTGACTGGACCTCGGAGGTCCTTGTATATCCGCCCATTCTCGAGTTACCAGGATTTTCCATACCATCCGGTGAACTCCCGGGTGGCGACCTCACCGAGCATGACACCCAGCATGTCACGCCGAACGCGGCCGGGGTGAGGGAGTACGCTCCGGGCGATAGTTACAACCGGATAAGCTGGAGAGCCACAGCCCGGTTTCAGCGGCTGATGGTGAAAGAATTTGAGCTGGACCCTCTCGCCGATACCTGGCTGATCTTGGACATGGATTCCCGGGCCCATTCGGCCATAAGTAACGAGGGAATGAGCCCTGCTAGCTCCCTGCAAGCGGTGGAGCTGGAGCCGTCCAGCGAGGAATATGGCGTAGCGGTCGCGTCTTCTCTTGCCAGCATGTTAATCGGGCGAAACCATCCCGTTGGCCTAATGAGCTGGGCCCAGCACCACGAGATTCTGCCTCCGGACCGGGGGCGGCGGCAGTTGACCAAGCTGCTGGAGACGCTCGCCATAATAAGGGCCGGCGGCAAGACGCCGTTGGGTGAGATGCTGGCGGCGGAAGCCCTGAGGTTTGGCCGGAACACCAGTCTGGTCATTATTACGGGCTCCTCCGACCAGCAGTGGCTGGCAGCGCTGCAGCATTGCCTCCTCCGCGGCGCCCGGGCTACTGCGGTTATTCTGGACCTGACCACGTTCGGAGGGTGGTCAGATACCTCTGCTCTGATCGATGCTCTGTCGGCGCTAGGTGTCCCCACTTACCGTATTGCGAAGGGGGATATGCTCGATCAGGCATTGGTTCAGAATGGGGTACGTTTGCGTGCATAGGAAGTAGCAAGCATGCTGTCACGCGGCTGGAGAATTTCTACGTCGATCGGCTTGTCGGTGCCTGTGCTATGTGGCTTGGCAGCGTTGGGCGTGTATCTAGCCCGGTTGCTGGTAGACGCCGGCGGCACCGATCTGGAGTCCTCCGTGACGCTGGTGTCGCTGTTCTTCCTCGGGTCTGTCGTCGGCGGTTTTGGGCTGTATCTAGTGCTATCGCCGAGCGGATCACTCCAGCTGTCTGCCGGACGACTGCCTAGCACCGCCATCTTCTACGGCGCATTCGCCGTGGCGGTCCTTGCCGGGACCGCGGCCCTCTCGCTGGACGCCATCAGTGTAATCGTGTTTCCACCGTTCTATGTAGTCGCGGCCGTCGCTCCCAGCCTTGGCGTCCTAGCTCTCACAGCGCGCTTGATCTCCAAGTCTCATCCAGAGGATGGTGCGGATAGCGTCAGGGAGATGGGTGCCTCACCGGCCTCCGATTCTCTACTGCCCGTAGCTGGTAGCCTCCTGATAGGTACATATGTCGCAGTCCCGTTGGCGCTCGTCGTCGAGCTGGTAATTGGCATAGTCCTGTTTATCGTGGTCCTGGCAGCCATGGTTTCCGGCAATGAGCTGCTTCCCGAGGCTTTATCTGGTCTCCGTGGCGGTGCCGCATCCCTTGACCAGCTTGCCGGTCTGCTCCAGTCTCCAGCCGTGGTGGCGGCCGTATTGATACTATTCGCGGTTGTGGCGCCGATCACAGAGGAGCTGGCGAAGTCGCTGGGGGTGGTGCTGACCAAGTCCTACAGATCGGCGCCGCGCGCCTTGGTGGCCGGGGTCGCTGCCGGGGCCGGATTTTCGATGTTTGAAAGCGCCCTTTACTTGTCTCTCTCCCTGACCGCCTGGCCTGCTGTGGCCCTGATGAGAGTGCCAACGGTGTTCATGCACACTCTTGGCGGTGGGCTGATGGGGCTAGGCTGGTTTGCCGCCCTGCAGAGAAAACGCGTCTCGCGATTCTTCCTCTCATTTGCGGGCGCCACCGGAGTTCATGGCCTGTGGAATGCAGCTACTGTCACCATGGTGGTGCTGGGCCTAGGGGCTACCGGATTGCCGCAAGGGGGCGCTGCGGCAACAGGCGAGGAACTGGCGGTTATCGGGGTCTTCCTGTTGATGGGAGCCCTGGCACTCACTGCGATTGTCACCTTGGTTTTGCTGGCGAGGAGGGTGAATACTTGGCAATCTTGAGGAAGCTGGCCCTGCGGGAAGGCTTCTCGTCTCTCGCTTTTCTCACCGTGGCCCTGTTGAGCGTCGCCTGGTCCGTGGAGGCCGCCAACTGGGTGCCGGGTCTTTCGATAATGCCCACTATCACGGTGTGCGCCATTGCCCTGGGTGTCCTGTTGGCCAAGGCCACACCGGTACCCCGCTTCTTTTCCCACTTCCTGGCCGTTTTGGTGGGGATTTGGCTCATCCTAACTCAAATGGGAACGCTGCTGCCTGCCGACGCCGGTGGCTGGCAGGAGCGGACGGCGGTTGTCCTGCATCACCTGGCATCATGGTTGCAGATAGTCCATGCCGGGAGATCAAGCAACGATCCCCTGATGTTCGCCGGTGCCTTAGCCGTGATATTCTGGGGAGCGGGATATGCCGCCGCCTGGTCGGTTTTCCGGTCTCATAAGCTGTGGTGGGCGTTATTGCCGCCCGGGTTGATCTTTGTTATCAACGCCTCCTACGGGCGCGGCGCCCTGCAATGGCACTTCGTGGCATTTACCCTGGCTTCCCTGCTGCTCGTCGTGCGCATGAACATGTTCCGGAACCAGGAGAGATGGGAGACGTTGAACATCCGGTATCCCGGAATGATCGTATGGCGCAGCGTGTGGTCAGGGCTTTTGATCTGCTGTGCCGTGCTCTTCGTGGCCGGGTTCCTGCCCATTAGAGAGGCTAGCGCTGGGCCTTTTGCGGCGGTCTGGGATCAGGTGGGCCGGCCCCTCGAGGCGGTCCAGCAGGAATGGAACCGCGCCTTCTGGTCTCTCGGGTCCGGCCGGGCCGTTGCCACCTATTCCAGTTTTTCCTCAGCCTTCAACCTTGGCAGCGGAGTGCGGCTGGGGGATGGCCCGGTATTGTCTGTGAAGTCGGATAGCCCCAGCTACATGCAGGGCATGACCTACGATACCTACACAGGGCGGGGTTGGTCCAATACCGCCAAGGATACCTTCAATCCACCGGAGGCGAACAAGGACCTGGCTCCCACGCTTCTCCAACCAGCCGGCTCTCCGATTCAGGGTACTGAGTACCAGATGCGCAAGGCTTTGACCCAAACGGTCACGATTCTAGGTGACGGCATTGATGTAGTGCTGGGGGCTCCTCAGGTCAGCAGCGTGGACAAGCCGATGCTCTTGTTGCCCTCATGGCGCTCCTTAAACATGGATATCCGGACCAATGTTACCAGCCCCAACTCGTATCCGCTGGAACTGCGCTCCCTGCTCACCCAGCTTCAGAATGCCTCCAACCCGGGCGGGCACTACGACAGGCAAGCCGTCCGTGCGGAAATCGATGCCTTGGCCAAGAAGGGCATCACCGTGAGTGGGGATTTCCGGGGGTTCGTGCACGGAGACTACCAGATAACGGTCAGCGGCCTGTTTGCGACGTACGATGACATCACCGGGCTTCGCTTCAGGGATCAGCAGCCGAGCGGTGCCCAATACACCGTCACGTCTCTGGTTTCCGAAGCCGACAAGGCATCGCTCCGCCTCGCTTCCAACGTCTATCCCGGATGGGTGACGGACCGCTATCTGCAAGTCCCGGCCACTCTGCCGGCGCGTGTTCGCGACCTGGCCTTGCAGCTGACTGCTGGGAAATCCAACGTCTATGACAAAGCTGAAGCTATCGAAGCCTACCTGCGGACGTATAAATATAGCACGTCCATCACTCCTGTGCCTCAAGGCAGGGACGTTGTCGATTATTTCTTGTTCGATGAGAAAGCGGGCTACTGCGAGTACTTCTCCACCGCCATGGTGGTGATGCTGAGAAGCATTGGCATCCCGGCCCGGGAAGTCACGGGTTATACCTCCGGCACTTTTGACGAGGCAAGCCAGTCATACATCGTGAAGGAAAGCAATGCACATGCGTGGCCGCAGGTCTTCTTTCCTTCCTACGGATGGGTAAACTTCGAGCCGACTCCTTCCCAACCTCCGGTGTATCGGTCGGCAGGCGCCGGCGCCGAGACTCCGAGTCAGGCAGCCGGCAACTCGGCCAATCCGATGAATGATCCTTCCCGCTTCAACAACCGGCCATTCGACCCGGGCAGCCAACTTTCGGGCAACTTCGCCATAGATGCCATCGGGACGGCCGCGGGGTCAGGGGCCGCCAAGATCAGCGCGGTCTTCTTCGGCGCCGTGGTGCTTTTCCTAATGGTGTTGCTCCTGCTCTGGAGAATGGGACTCGATCATCTACGCTCTACCAGTCTAGCTTATGCCAAGCTGTGCAAAGCTGGAGCGTGGCTCGGAGTTAACATCCGGACATCTCAGACTCCATTTGAGTTTGGCCGGACCCTGGGAGATGCCTTGCCCGGAGCCCAGCGACCGGTGAGCAGGATCGTCTCCCGGTACGTGGAGGAGTCCTACAGTGACCGAAAGGCGGATTCGCCGGCAGGCGACCCGCAGAGCTATTGGTTACAGGTAAGGAGATTGTTCCTCCGGGCCTTTCTGCTGCGCCCCTTCCGATGGTTGAGACGAGGGCGGTAGGCAAAGACGAGTAGCGGGTGGCCGGGGGTGGGGACGATCTTGTAGGTCCCGATTTATCGTTCTTCCGCAGAAGGACGGCCGCCAGGCCGGCAGGTCTAATGTAGGGCGGGCGGCAGGGACCCACCCCTCTCCCATATTGCTATTAAGCCCTCAATCCCCCCAACCCCCTTTCCCCCAATGCTAAGGGAAAGGGGAGCAAGTTCCCCTTCTCCCAATTCTGGGAGAAGGGGCCAGGGGATGAGGGCCTAACCACCAAAGGATTCGTCGCGGCATGAGACCCCGACCTGCGGTTAGGGCTGGCCATCATCGGGCGGTTCACGAACCGCCCCTACATGGGCCGCCGCAGCGGCCCATGCGAATAAATTCGCACCTACAAGGCACCCCAGCCCGCCCCTAAATCTCCACCTCTACTCCCACGCCGCGCTCCTTGGCGAGGTTGTACACTCTTAAGGCGGCCGACGCGTCTTGCACTGCCATCCCGACCGATTTGAAGAAGGTGATCTCTTCCCGGCTGGTCCTTCCCGGAAGGATGCCAAGAGCCACTTCGCCGATCGTGGCGCTGATGTGGTCGGCTGTGATCGCTCCCTCCTTAATGGCAAGGATGACGTCACCCGCTTCAGCGAGGGCACTCTCACGGGAGTCGACCACCAATTTGGACATCTTGACGGCGGCCCCGTCCAGTTCCCGGACTGTCGGCAGGTGAGAGCCGACGCTGCTGATGAAAGTCCCGGGCTTCAGCCATTCGCCGTGCACCACCGGATTCTCGCTAGTGGTCGCACAGAGAATAACGTCGCTGGATTCCACAACTTCCCGGGCGGAAGCCGCCGGCTCAACCGGGATGCTCAGGACTTCCGACATTTCTCTGGCAAATCGCTCCGCCGCTCCGAGTACAACGTCACAGGCCAAAGCCCTCCTGATGGGTAGAACCGCGCAAGCTGCCATCAACTGGGTGCGGCCCTGCACACCGCAGCCGAGAACACCGGCAGCGCTGGAGTCTGGACGGGCCAGGTATTTGGCGGCGACTCCGCTACTTGCCCCCGTCCGTGCCGCCGTCAGCCACGAACCGTCCATCAGCGCCAGCGGCGCGCCCGTGCGGTAATCGTTGAGCTGAACGGTGCCGATTATGGTCGGCAGGCCATAGTCCCTGGGGTTCCGCATAAACACCGAAACGATCTTGGTGGCTAGGGCGTTCAATCCACCGATGAAGGCCGGCATGATATACACAACCCCGTCGTATTCCGGGACCTTGAGCGACGACCGCAGAGGCGATTGGGCATGCCCTGCCGCCAATTCCTTGAAGCCCTGTTCGACAGCCTCGATAGCCTCATTGATAGTCAGAATCCGCTGGACTTCTGAACGTGACAGAATCAGCACCATTGCCCTCTCCTCCAGTCTATGCTCTCACATGCAGTACGTCGGCAAGGTTTGCCTTGGGATTTATTTCCGGGACTATCGCGCCCGCCGAAGAGGTCAGTAGCGTGGTGACACCCGGGCCGTGGCCTGCGATAATGCAATCGGAATGAACAACTATACCCACGGAAACCGCTCCCTGTTTGTAGATGCGCCCGAAAGAGTGATCGGCGTCCATGATTGCGACGAAATCGCCCAGGCGTATTCCCGCCAAGCCGTAGTCGTCGACCGTCTTCTTGTCGAACAACTGGATGTCGTAGTCTCCGGTATGGCAATCTGCAGCGCCAAGTCCAGAGCCCATTGTCGCCGCCGGCACCGTGTGCGCCACCGGCACCACCAGCTTGCCATCCTCCACCCGTAGGCCCCATTTGTCCACTAGGTCCGGGCTGAGGTTCATTACCTTGACCGAGGGAACAGCGGGGAACTTGAGGCCCACACCCCAGCTTCTGATCATTACCCTGTCGCCGATGACGAGGCGGTCCAAGACCGCCGTCGGGAAGTCCACAAGGACGTGTTCGGCGCCGCCGTGCTTACCGGTAACTATCCCTCTCTCTCCTTTGCCGTCCCCACTGACCACGGTGGCCTGGTTTCCGACGCAACTAAGCACGTTCAAGCCATTGTTGGCCGCGTCGGCCACCGAGCCGGATTTCTCCATGTTTCGTATCGTTACACCTGGTTCCATGTGGTCCGCTTCCCAGCCGGTGGCAGGGTCGCCGATGCGAACGTTATAGGTGATTCCACCCGTGCCTGGCAACACCATCGGCTCGCCCCAGGCAGCGATGCGATATGGGGTGCGCACCTGAGGGCTAATGATTTCCCCGATCACAGATACCATTACCAGTTTGTCTGCATTCGTATCCATTTTTGACCTCTCTTTCTAGGGCGGGCATGAGCCCACAGTCGTACAGATGACAGCGATTTTCATTTCGATTAGCCCAGAGTTAGCACTGTTGTTCTTAGGGAGCGTCCAACCCGCTGGCCAGAGGAAAACCAGGGATTTCCGGCAGTATGCCAGGCTTATTAGTGCCGGAATCAAGCAGCGACCGAAGAATCTGGTACCTGGTGGTTCAACAACCTGGACTAGATTCTTCGGGCCCTCCCGTTTCGAACAGTGTTCTTGGGCAGGTAGAGACGGGCCTTCAGAATGACAATCAGCCTAACGCTAGTGAGCACCGGTATAGTATAGCATTTGGAGGAGACACCGCCAATGCGGGCCGGCGCGAGCGCTCCACGAGGTAAGGAAGCCGTTACTCCACCGGAGGACCAGGAAGCTCGACGGCCTCGAGGAAATAAATATGTTCGCGTAGGCGGCTTGCTTGTAAATAGTCATTCCGGGTCTCCGCCTCTCTGGCTAGTTGCCAGACTTTGTCCAGCAGGCAGCTACGGTAGCCGCGGAGGAACTCCACAACGCCGGCCACCAATTCCCGGTACTCCTCCGGCGATACCACCGCGGCGCATGGTCCGGCACACTCGCCTGCAGCCAGCTTGAGACACGGAGCCAGTGGCTTTCGCCGCCGGTTCTCAAATTTCCTTTGGCAAGTTCGGAGCCGCAGAGAACTATTAATGGAATCACGCAACCGGGAAGCCGCAGTCCCATTGGGGAAGGGGCCAAAGTAGGCTGCACCGTCGCCGCCCGGCTCGCCGCACAGCTCCAGCCTTGGGTAGAGGCCGCTCAAATCTACACGTATTACCGGGCGAGGGTCGTGGCTATCTATCTGGGTGTTGTAGACCGGTTGGTACTCCCTTATCAGTTGCGATTCCAGTTCCAATGCCTGCTCCTCAGTGTCAGCCGCCAGTATTTCCACATCGTCGATCGACGTGAGAAGCCCCTCGAGCTGGCGGTTTTGAGGAGTTGCCAGGGAGTAGTAGGTGGCCACCCTTTCCCGCAAGTTCTTGCCCTTGCCGACATAGAGCACCTCTCCTTTGCCATCCCTCATTACGTACGCACCGGGGCTCTCCGGCAGGCTGTCCAGCCAATCAGGCCGCCGTGCCACCACTCCGAACAGGTGCCGATTCTCTGTGGGAGAGCCCGGTTGGGATACTTGGTCTGCGGTGTCCGTCAGCCTGGCATAGATTTCTGAGGCAACGTCGACTAATTTGTCCGCCCGGCGGTAACGAGGGAAGGGGATCTTTAGACGTTGGGCAATTCGCTCCAGTGAGGGCTTGCCGATATCCGGAAGGCGTTGTGTGGCGAGGGCGAGGATGTCGATTCTGGGGTTCAGGACGGGACGGGCGCCGGCGCGTTTCAACTCGTAATTGAGGAAACCGATTTGCAGCTCCACGTCATGGGCAACCACAGGCAGCGCGCCGATGAATTCGAGCAGATCGGCGGCTACCTCGGAGAAGCGCGGCGCTTCGATACACATTTCCTCGTTGATGCCGGTCACCGTGCACAAAGACTGTGGCAAGCGCCGCTCGGGGTTGATCAGAGAAGCAAAGGCGTCGGAGGATTGGCCGCCTGAGAATCGTTTCAACGCCAGGTCCATCACCCTCTGCCGGCTGGCCCGGAGGCCGGTGGCTTCCACATGGAGAATGACATAATCAAGCGGAGCGCCGGCTGCTGCCACAGTCTCCACCAGCGCCCAGCGATTGGTGCCATCCTTTCGAAACAGCGGCGATGATGTCAGCACGGAGGCAAGCAGGACCGACCATGCCGGCTGGTTGTTTTGGGCGCCAAACAGGAAATGGATTAGCTCGGCCTCGGTTGCGGAGCCTCCCAACCTGTTCAGCAGGACATAGGCTCGTTGCAGTAGATGCCCGCTCTCCCCCGGAACCTGATCATTCCCAAGCTTCATGACATTGCCCTGAATTCCCGCCAAATTGGTCTGGCGGGCAAACTGTAGGGGCACGGCGCAGACGTTCCCAGCCGGACCTTTGGGCATGTCAACGCCATGCCGCTACCAAGTCCTCTGAACAAATCGGTCACGTTAGACACCGTGCACGGAATGTAATTCTACTACTCACCGGCCACTATTCTATAGAAGTTCGCTCCACCATTCAATGTGCCCGGCGCAAAACCATGATGATCAGAAATCTGTTATACTCCTACGCTGGACTATGAAGCATCCCGCAACGGAAAGCGTTACAGAGGAGTAAATGGGGTGATGGAACCTGATGAAGTGATGGGGATTCTGAAAGCGACCGGTGCAGTCAAGGAAGGTCATTTCCAACTGGCCTCCGGGCGGCACAGTGGGATGTATGTGGAGAAATTCATGGTGCTCCAGTATCCCCAATACACCGAGCTGTTGTGCAAGGGTATTGCCGAGCACTTCCAACCACAGAGCATCGAAGTAGTTGCGGGGCCGACGACCGGTGGCATTATCCTATCATATGAGACCGCACGGCAGCTCGGTACCCGCGGCATCTTTGCTGAGAGAGAAGAATCGGGTGGGCGGAGATTCCGCCGAGGATTTGACATTCGACCGGGGGAGCGCGTCTTGATTGTCGACGATATCCTCACCACCGGCGGATCGGTGAGAGAGGTCGTAGAGGCAGTAGAGCGGTTGCAGGGCACAATCGTCGGCATCGGAGTCCTGGTGGATAGGAGCAACGGCGCAGTTGATTTTGGCTACCCGCTATACCCACTGCTGACCCTCAACATCGAGACCTGGCAGCCGTCCGAATGCCCGCTATGCCGGCAAGGCATTCCCCTGGTGAAGCCGGGAACCACGAAGAGCCAGTAGGAGAGAGCGCAGTACAGAAGGGCGTGAACAACAGTTGTAGGGGAATGGCGCCGACAAGCCCAAAAAACCACCAGCCGGGCACGTCAGTCCTTCCAAAAATCCTTCCGCAGAAGGACTACCATATCTGCTCTTCCAAACCCGCGCAATGCCGTGCGAAACGGGACTCTGCCCTCAACCAGAGAAGTGGGGCGTGCCTTCGCCTAGTGGTGATCGTGAATACTTCCTCGCCTGAGCATCCGCTTACCACAGCAGCTCAGGATACCGGAGCCTGGGCGAGACTCGATCAGTTCTTTGCCGCAGCTCTCACACACGTATAAGACGCTGTAAGATGTGGACGGGGAGACGTTTGCTTCCCAACCCACATCTTTTCCTGTCCAGGTGGCAAACACGTCGCCAAATGGGTAGACATCCTCGTCACGGTCAGAATTGCCTAACATCCCTGCCTCCTACCTCCCTAATAGTATATCATAATATGGCACCCATGGGGCAGGAAAGAGGCATGATTGGGGTGACATTTATTCGCGTGAGCCATTGCACTATAATCGGCGGCAGCGGCGCAGCACCATCCCTGGTAGCGCTCCAGTTGGCCGGCCATCCAAGACCGCTGGCACTCCATTGATTACTACATGATCTATCCCGGCCGGGTATTGGTGCGGCTCCTCGTAGGTTGCCGTGTCTGCAACCCTCTCGGAGTCAAACACCACGATGTCCGCCGCCATACCCCCGGCTATTAGGCCGCGGTCCCGCAGCCCGAATCTGCTCGCGGGTAGGGACGTCATTTTCCGAATCGCCTCCGGCAGGGACAGGATACCCTGCTCTCTAACATATCTGCCGAGCAATCTCGGGAAGGTCCCGTAAGTGCGCGGATGAGGTTTGCCGGGGTGGGGTGCTGAATCGGAGCCAGCCATGATCCAAGGTTTCCGGAGTATGGCTAGAAGATCATCTTCCAACATGAGGAACAGCACCATCATGGCGTTCGCACCCGTCTCCAGCAGGACGTCCATCAAAGCATCGTACGGGTCTACTTCCAGTACTGTCGCTACATCATCGAGCCTTTGCCCCTCCCAGCCGGGGTGTCCGGGACAAGAGGCGAGCAAGATGTCGTGAAACCCTACCTGCGCAAGCAGACTGCGCGAAGCGGCGTCCGGTGACTGTAGCTCATCCTTTATCCGGGCACGCACCGCAACATCTCGAAGCCGATCCAGCATCCGCTCGATTCCCCCTTCGTGAGCCCAATGGGGGAGTAACGACCCTAGATCGGTGCTTCCCGCCAGATAGGGGTACTGGTCTCCGGTCACATCGACTCCTACTCGCCGTGCGTCCTCGACCAGCGCCATGAATTCTGCGCTCTTGCGCCAATTCGGCTTTCCCGCCACTTTGCAATGGGAGATCTGAACAGGAATATGGGCCTCTCGTCCTATTTGAATAGCCTCGGCAGCGGCATCCAAGAGCCCTGCCGCCTCATCACGCATGTGGGTGGCGTAGATCCCCCCATACCCGGCCGCCACTTTAGCCAACTCCACCAACTCGTTGGTATCCGCGTAGCAGCCCGGCGCATAGATGAGGCCGCTAGAAAGGCCAAAGGCACCATCCGCCATCGCCTCCGCGACCAGCGCCTTCATCTCCTGCATTTCGGCGGCCGTGGGCGGCCGGTCGGAGAATTCCATCACCGCGGCCCGCACTGTACCATGCCCCACCAGAGGTACGATGTTCGTCGATGAGCCATGCTGCTCGGCCACCTGGCAGTAATCGCCCATGGATCGCCAGTTCCAATCGATAGACAGCCCCCCAAAGAATGCCTCGCAGTGACGGGCAAAATCGTCGCGGGTACGGGGATTGATGGGGGCCAGAGAGTCGCCGCAGTTGCCGATGACTTCCGTGGACACTCCCTGGCGCACCTTGCTGTCATCGTAGTCTAGCCTGAGCACCGAGGCATCGGCATGGGAGTGGGCATCGATGAACCCGGGACAGAGAACCAGGCCGGAGGCGTCGATCTTGCGTTTGGCCGGCTCCTGGCCAAGAGAACCGACTTCAGCAATCACTTCTCCAGTGACGCCGACGTCTCTAACCTGCCCGGGGCTACCCGTCCCGTCGATTACCAGAGCGCCGCGAAACAGTAAGTCAAACATCCTTGCTCTAGCCGTATATATCGTCGCTCACGGAAGCGGCCAGCATTAGGGCAGCCAGCATCGCCCGGTAGGCGCTCAAGATATCGTCGCCGGTTAGCGAGACGCTTCTCGGTCCGGTGCGAACTGCGGTAGGAATATATGATGCAACCGCCGCTTCAGGCGTGGAGAAGAGCTCCAGCTCGAACTTCACCGGGGTTGTCACCTTGAATGGCTGGAACCGCGACAGGTTTGCCAGAGCTTTGGCGGTCGCCTCGCGAATTAGCTTGCCGCTAGCGCTGGGAGTCAAGCATTTCGCCGTCCAGCGGTCGATTCCGGATTTGACGGCTACCGTCTCCACCTCTCCCAGATACTCCCTGGCTTCTTTTGTGGCCGCGTCATCACCGGCAATCATTACTACAGGCACGTTGTAGTGACCGGCGATGGCCGCATTGATTGCTATCTCACCAACCGGCCGGTCGTTGAGGAGAATTCCATTGACCTCGCGGCCATACATCGTATGGTTCCCAACACCGACTTGGGTGCCGACGCGGGAGTGGTAGCCGGTGAAGACCACGGCATCGAAGGTCTCGTCCAGCCCCTCCATCATGCACTGGGGCTTGGTGTGGCCGCTGATCAATTCGGCGCGGCTATCCAGTTGCTCGATCAGAATGTTGCGCATGGTGGAGTGAGAATCGTTGACCAGCACTTCGGTCGCTCCGGCATCGAAGGCGCCGGCCACCGCGGCGTTGACATCACCGGTCATCAGCTTACGGAAGCGCTCGTACTCCGGCATGCCCGCCATGAGCTCGACTTTGTTGGTAATTCCCGTGGTCCCTTCCATGTCGGCGGAAATAAAGACTTTCATTGCACAACCTCCTGGGTTTCTACTACGAGATGACCGCAAACCATAATGGCCTTCCCTTGAGCCTGGCCGCTTCGGAGAAAGCCCGCGTCGTTACTGCAAGGCCTCATCCCCGATATACGTCGTATGGTACCACGCTATAGATCCTGGTGGGAGTCTCGATTCGCCATAGAAGTAAGGAATGTGCGCGAAACCTGAGCCGGCATTTGAAGCAGCGACAATTCAGGTCGATTGCGTCTGCGCGCATACTACGCTTTGCCTGGAAGGATGTCAATAGGAGCGTTTGACAGCGGTGCGCGCCATTGCTAGACTTCTCCGGGTGGTGCTCGATGAGATTCGGGGTTTTTGGAGAGAGCAGTAATAGGGTCTCTGAAGGAAATCGGGGGAGCGCCGCACTCTTGCTCCGACTGCCACGGAGCATTGCATGAGCGGTGGGCCTCCCCTCAGCATCACAACCTGGCTGATCGCCGCTTCACCGGTGGCGATTCTCCTCGCCACCATCCTGTTCTTGCGCTGGGATGCCGTGAGGTCTGCAGGGCTGGCCTGGCTAGTCGCCCTGGTGGCGGGTGCGCTGGTCTTCGGTGGCTCGCCGCAACTTCTCGCACTGGCATCCGCAAAAGGGCTTAGCCTGAGCCTCTTCGTCCTGCTAATCGTGTGGTCCGCCATCTTTCTTTACAACATGGCCGACCAACTTGGGGCGATCCAGGTGATTGGCCGGAAGCTTACCTCTATGGTAGAGGACAGGCTTTTGTGCGCCTTGATGATTGCCTGGGCTTTCTCCGGCTTCATACAGGGAATTGCCGGCTTCGGTGTCCCGGTCGCTGTTGTGACACCTCTCATGCTGTTCGCCGGATTCTCGCCGATTCCGGCGGTTGTGTCCGTAATGATCGGGCATTCCTGGGCCATCACCTTTGGCTCGATGGCTTCGTCCTACTTCGCCATTCTCCTCGTCACCGGCCTGGCGCCCGGTGCAGTTGCCACCTGGACCGCCGTTCTCTTTGCTTTGCCGATATTCCTCGTGGGGCTGAGTGTGGCCCATGTCCATGGCGGTGCTGCCGGACTCAAGAGAAGCTTGCTTCCGGTGTTTCTGTCCAGCGCTGTGATGTCCGGTTCGATGATCGGACTGGCCTACGTTGGGGCCGCGCAGGTGGCTTCCATTGTGCCTGGTCTCCTCGGGGTTATAGTGATGATCGCACTGGCGAGGTTCAGAAGGTACCGGCCGGTGAAGGACCTGGAGTTCCCGGCGCCGATCCGCGGCGGAGGGTCAGAATCGGATGCCAGAGCGGACCTTGGCTTTAATATGGCCTTTCTCCCCTATTACTTGCTGATAGCACTCAGCCTCATATCCCAGATACCGGCGGTGAAAGATGCCACCGCCGGACTGGCTTGGGGGCTGGATTACCCGGCGGTACATACCGCCTGGGGATTTCAGGTGGAGGCCCAGAAGGCCTACTCCAAGATACGCTTATTCAATCATCCGGCGCCGTTGATCGGCATCGCCACGTTTCTCACGTACGCTGTATACATCCTCCGCGGGAAATGGCGGAAAGACACCATGACTAAGGCCGCGAAGCTGACATTCACCCGCTCGGTGCCGATGTCCTTGGCGATCTCCCTGCTCGTTATGATGGCGCTCACTATGAGCGACACCGGAATGGCCCTGACATTGGCCAAGGGAATTCAGGTGACGGGAGGCGCTTTCCCCGCCCTTTCTCCCTTTATTGGGGTGCTCGGAGCCCTGATAACCGGGAGCAACACCAATTCAAACATCATGTTCGGAGCGCTGCAGCAAAACACTGCGCTTGCCCTCGGGGTTACGGTCATGGCTATTATCGCTGCCCAGTCCGTAGGTGGCTCATTGGGGGCGGGGGTGTCGCCGGACAAGGCCTTGATCGGCTCGGCGATTGTTGGTATGACTGGTAGCGAGAGCAAGATAATGCGTAGGGCGATCCCGTACACCCTCCTGATCGTTCTGGCGGTGGGGATCGAGGTCTTGGCCATCACCTTGTTCTCCAATGTGCTGGCAGGCTGGTGAGCAGAGGGACGAGGGAGGTAGGACCGAGAATGGAGGCTCCCAAGAATGGAGCGAGGCCATGGTGGCGCCGGAAGGCGGTAATCCGCCCGGTGCTCTTGTTGCTCATATGGCTTGATTTTCCTATACTTTACATAATGGGTGTATTGGAAAACGCCGCAGGCAGCACGTTTGCCTTGGCTCTGGTTGCCATAGTTTCTATTGTCGCCCTATTCTTGTGACTCTGTGAGGCCGGCATTTGATTGGGCTCTATATTCACATCCCGTTCTGCGAAAAGAAGTGCGGGTATTGTGATTTCAACTCCATGGCGGGAATGAAGCCGCTGCACAATCGCTATGTACAGGCGCTTCTGGCGGAGATCAGTGCGCGCGCCCGGTTGGTGGAGGAACACTCACCACTGGTAGGTAGCATCTACTTTGGCGGGGGGACGCCGACCATACTAGAGCCGGTTGACCTGGTCCGCATCCTCCGGGAGGTCAGTGACGGCTGGGATATCTCCTCCGTTGCAGAGATTACGGTCGAGGCCAATCCGGGCAGCGTTGATCTGGAATCACTGCGGGTGCTAAGGCAGGCGGGATTCAACAGAGTCAGCCTTGGGGTGCAGAGCTTCGATGATAATCAGCTTCGGGAGCTTGGCAGGATCCACAGCGCCCGGCAAGCCGGCGAGGCAATAGCCGCCAGCCGCCAGGCGGGTTTCACAAACGTCAGCATAGACCTGATGTTCGGTCTTCCCAATCAGAGCGTGGTTGATTTTGGCAGGGATATTCAGATGGCCATAACGCACCGTCCGGACCACCTATCGCTATATGCCCTGACCATCGAGGAGGGCACTCCGTTCGGAGAACGGGCAAGACAGGGGAGACTTGCTCCGCCGCCGGAAGATGATGTCGCGGACATGTATTGTCTGGCCGAGGAAGTGCTGGAATCGGCAGGATACTGCCATTACGAGATCTCGAACTGGGCCGGCCGCTGTGACGCGCGTGGGGGCGGCTCTGATATCCCCAGTGGAGATGCCGGCGCGCTGGAGAACTGGGCCAAGCGTGACCCTCGCTCCAATTCCTCCAATGGGTGGCAGTACTGCCGGCACAACCTCGTATACTGGCGTTGTGGTGAGTATATAGGGCTGGGTGCAGGCGCTCATTCCTATTGGCAAGGCGTGCGGTTTAGCAACGAGACTTTGCCAAAGGAGTACATCAAGAAAGTGGAAGAGGGCCGGCTGCCGGTGTTGGAAAGCGAGTCGCTCTCCCCAGCAACCCAGATATCTGAGTACATGATGCTTGGCCTGCGAACTGCCGAGGGCGTAAGACGGGAGTCATTCGCAGTGCGGTTTGGCCGCAGGCTGGACGACACCTTTGGCAGCCAGGTAGAGACACTTTGCGAATTGGGTCTCTTAGAGGACTCGGAATCCGGCATTTGGCTGAGCCCCAGGGGCCGCCTGCTGGGAAACGAGGTGTTCGTGCGGTTCATATTGTCAGTTGACTGAAGATATGCACCATGATATTCTTTGCCCTATTGGAAGGTAATCATAAATGTTGCAGTTGCAGGAATTTTTATACACTCTTATTAATTGGCTTCTCACTATTCTCTATATAGCGGTTATCGGCAGGGCTTTGTTTTCCTGGTTCGATCCGCAGTTCCGGAATCCGATTGGCCGGTTGCTTTTCGACATTACCGAGCCGATTCTAAGGCCCATCCGGTCGATATTGCCCAGAACGGGCATGATCGACATATCGCCGATAGTCGCCATTTTCCTTATTTACATTCTGCAGACGCTTTTGAACAACATCTTGTTCTGATAGATCAGTAGATTCTTGTGGTAGTCAGGAGCTTGCATCTGCCCGTGCAGCCCTTGGCCCAAGAGCCGGCCTTGCTCGGGCATCCTGCCGGTAGTCGGCTCCCTTAGATGACACTCTAGCTTTGCGGAGAATGGAGCCGAACCGCGAATTCGTCAAACCGGCAGTTGCCACGGCAGGCCGCTATGAAGATAGAGCAATCGGAGCCGGCGAACTTGTTGGGTCTGGAAGATGAAGCGACCGGGAAGCCATCCCGGCGGTTCCTTGACTATCGTTGGCTCCTTTTCGCCATCCTCGCTCTGGCCCTTGGACTTCGTCTCTATGTCTGGTGGCAGTTCATTGGTTACCAGCTTGCTCGGGATGAGGTCGATTACTTCCGCACCGCACTAGAGCTTTATGCCCACGGCCAATTCATCGACCCCAATCCCGTGTGGACCAGGGTGCCGCTTTTCCCTCTCATTGCTGCCGGCATCTTTAAGATCACCGGCGTAAGCGTGGCGGCCGTGAACCTGTTCCAGATTCTCCTCAGCATCATCAACGTCTACCTTGTGTACCTGCTGGGGAAGCTGGCCTTCAACAGACGGGTAGGACTGATCGGGGCCTTCCTGTTCGCCGTCTGCCCGCCTCTGGTGACCTACCCGGCCTCTTTCTTTATGACCGAGCCTTTGTTCACCTTCCTCGGATCGGCGCTTCTCGTTACCGCCCTCTACGCTGTACGCCGGCGCAGCCTCTGGTTCACGGCGGCAACGGGTGTGCTCCTCGGGCTGGCCTGCCTGACCAGGCCGGCCGCCATCGCTTTCGCCCCGATTCTGGCAATCTGGTTTCTCTACTACCAGCGCAAGAATCTTCGGACTGCTATCGCATCCGTGGCGACACTGACAGTCCTCACAGTCGCGGTGATCGCGCCTTGGACGTGGCACAACTACGTCCAGTACAAATCTTTCATTCTCTTGGACACCGTTGGCGCTTACAACCTGTGGCGGGACAACAACTATGACCGGCTGGAGAACCCCGTACAGAAGCTGCAGACCATCCCGAACCAGGGGGACCGCCAGGCTTACGCCACTAAGAGAGGATTGGAGAACATCATCTCCTATCCAATGCAGTTCTTGAGTGGCGGGGTCGAGAAGCTGGGCTACCTGTGGCACCTGGAGCTATCCTCCTTCGCCACTGGCGACAATTGGGATGTCACGTATCGCGACCCTGGCTTGGGATATATCCTCACAACGGATGCTTTCCTCATCGTGGCCGGGCTTCTCGCGGCACTAGGGCTAGGCTACTCAATTGGTATGCTAAAGGACAGCCGCGGGATTGTGGTGGTGCTGGTCCTGCTGTGGCTGGTGGCAACCGTCGGACCGGCTTTTGCCTTTCATTCGGAATCAAGGTTCCGCACCGCCTACCTCCCGCAAATGCTGATGCTCACGGCCGTCCCCTTGGCAAACCCCGGCATGGTAATGCGTTTTCTTAGGCGCAACATCGCCGGAAGCGTGCTGGCGGCCGGCATGATTGGCTGGGTGGGCGCGGGCGCCTATTCCCCTTCGGTATGGCCGGCGCTGCAATCCAACTACTACGTGCTGCGGGGAGATCTCGTGGCTTCCGCCGATCCGGCGGGAGCTCTCGCCTTTTATGAGCAGGCAATTAGGGTGGCGCCCAAAGACACCACCGGGTATGTTGCGTCGGGAGACGAGTACCGCCAACTAGGCAGGTACAGCGATGCCCAAGCGATGTACAAGAAAGCGCTGGCGCGGCAACCTGGCGACGCCCTGGCACATCTGGGCATGGCGGATGCACTGATGCAGATGGGCCGGATCGAGGACGCGGCGAAGCACCTTACCGCGGTGAACCCTAACGAAGCGGAAGGCCAGAACTACGCTTGGAGCCATTTTGAGCCAAGCCCCGCCACACAATTGGACATCGGAAATGGAGCCGAGGCCGGCACCATAATCGGGTTCTACGGTGTGGAGAAGGATGGCACGGCAACCTACCGCTGGACGGAGTCATCTGCCAAGGTCCGCTTCAGGCTGGGCGCAGGCGCCCCGCCTACTGTGCTGTCGTTGCACCTCATGGCGCCGCGCCCGGCCGGCAGTCTCCCTCCTCAAGTGAGAATAGCGGCCAACGGAAAGGAGTTGCGGAGCTTCAGCGCCGGACCCGGCTGGCAGACGGTGGACATGCAAATCCCCTCTGGTTTGGTCAAACCTGGCCAGGACCTTATCATCGAGATCACTTCCGATACGTTCGTTCCCGCATCGTCGATTCCGGGTTCCACCGACACCCGCCAAGTCGGAGTAGCGGTCGACTGGGTGCATCTCAGCAGCCGGTAGTGTTATGCTCCTTCACCATGCGAATTCCTGGTCCCACGGGCAGCCTGCTTATCAGGTACCCAACCCCCTACCCCCCTTGTCAGGGGCATTTGCTGATCACGCACCTACCAGCGTGAAAGAGTATATCAGGGGTTGATTCTATCTACCCGGTAGAGGCCGGTAGGGGCACGGCGCTGACATGCCCGTGGTAAGGGATTGCACTGACTGGTCACGTCAGCGCCGTGCCCCTACAATTGGCAGCTGTGCCTGACTTCTATACCGGCATGCGGGCGTAGAGGTGCTCGAGGGTGAGTTCTGAGCTGACGGTTTCCGACGATTGCAGGGTCAGGGTGGCAGCAGAAACCCCGAGCCGCACAGCCTCGTCGACCGGCACGTTGTTGACCATGCCGTAGATGATGCCGGCGGCCATGGCGTCGCCAGCGCCGGTGGCGTCCACTACCTGGCACTCGATGGCCGGCACATGGCCGATAGCCGATCCGGTGGCATAGACGGCCCCTGCTCTTTCCAGCGTGATCACGGCCGTCTCCGCACCCATGCCCACCAGCCCCTTGGCCGCTCGCGCGGCGTCTCCCAGAGACCCGATTTGGCCGCCGGTCAGGGCCTCGGCCTCCACAATGTTGGGAGTGACGAGAGCCATGTTGCCGATCTTCCCCCGAATCCGGCGGGCTAGCGGATAGGATACGGGCTCGAGGGCAAGCGGGACGCGGAGTCTACGGGTTACCTTGCAGATCGCCGAGACGGCCGGTAACCGGAGATTGGCGTCAATGATGACCATACTGGCGTCAGCGATGATTTCCGCCTGCCCGCGAATATACCTGGGGGTCAGCAAGCCGATAATGTCCGTGTCATCAATGGCGGCGATCAATTCTCCCCGGTCATCCAGCAAAGCCACATAGGCGGCTGTGTGATGATTTGGACTGTGCAAGGCGCGCGACACGTCGACTCCGGTGCCCGCGGTCCTCTCCAGCAGCTGCAGCCCGAAGTCGTGCAGGCCAACGGCCGTCAGCAAAGTGGTACGGACTCCGAGGCGGCCAAGATTTTCGGCGATATTGCGGGCGACCCCGCCTCTTTCGACGCGAACACTCCCGGGGTTAGAAGTCGTAGCGACGAAGCCACCGCGTCCCCATGCTTTGATGTCTACGCAGGCCGCGCCAATTACCACGACCTCTGGCGAACGGGCCACTCTTCCTCCTCAGTCGTCGCTATCCTCTTCCCGCCGCTTTCCCTTACGGTTGCGGCGCTTTTTAGCGGGCCTCGCTTCGCCCTCCGGCTGAGGCTCCCTCTTGACTTCGGCCACCGCCAGTTCTATGGTGGACCCGCTAGGCAGCTCGACCGTCGCGCTGTCTTTGATGATGTTCAGCCCGACAACCCGCCCACATCCTTCAGGAGTCTGAACGGTGTCGCCAAGGTGCGGCAATCGCTGCTTGGCTTCACAGTACTGCTGGCTCTCGTAGCTAAGGCAACAGAGCAGCCGCCCGCACATGCCGGAAATCTTGTTCGGGCTAAGAGGCAAGTCTTGTTCTTTGGCCATCTTTATCGAGACATTTATGAAATCGCCGAGAAAAGAGGCACAGCATAGCTCACGCCCGCAGGGGCCGAGGCCGCCGATCATCCGTGCTTCGTCTCGCACTCCCACCTGCCGCAACTCGACGCGTGTCTTGAACGCGGATGCCAGGTCGCGTACTAGCTGGCGGAAATCGACCCGGCCCTCAGCGGTGAAGAAGAAAGTGAGACGGCTGCCGTCGAAATTGTATTCGGCATCGAGCAGCTTCATCGGGAGGTCGTGTTCTCTGACCTTTTGCCGGCAAGTCTGAAGAGCCTCCGCTTCCTTGGCCTTGAAGGTCTCCATCTTCTCCAAGCTTGCTTGATCGGCGACCTGCAAAATGGGCTTCAGTGGCTCCGTGAGCTCGCTCTCCTCCACCTGGTGTGGGGCAAGGATCACCCGGCCTATCTCCCTGCCCTTGGTGGTCTCCACGATAACCCAGTCATCTATGTTCAAGGAAAGGCCATTCGGATCAAAATAATATAGACGGCCGGTTCTCTTGAAGCGAATGCCGACTATTTCAGGCATGTTCTCCTCTGTCTTCGCACTGCAAGATTGTATTTCAACTAACGCGAAGCCGGCCTTTCACCAAGAGTCTCCGTGAACGGCAAGCGCATCAGCATGTTCTCCAGGGCCAGGCGCGCGTTTACATTTTGATCCAGCTCCGTCGCCGCCTCTTCCACCGCTAGGATACCACAATGGAT
The DNA here is from genome assembly GCA_023480825.1 of Chloroflexota bacterium. Taxonomy (GTDB): domain Bacteria; phylum Chloroflexota; class Chloroflexia; order JAMCWQ01; family JAMCWQ01; genus JAMCWQ01. Next base: position 31,437 of record JAMCWQ010000018.1, read on the forward strand.
GTCGGCCAAATCGAGATAAGTTGATTGTCTCGCCAACTGGTCCTTCGCATCAACGTTCACCACCAGATCACTACAACCCGTCTTGAACAACAGCAAGTCCCGCCACCAGCCGGCCAGAGAGTCGAGGCTTTGAAACACCTGCTCGCGCTTCCCGGAGCTGAAGGACCTGCTCAGCTTTTCGGCAATCGCCATGCGAGCCACCCGGCTACAGCCCAACACGGAGCTAGAGCGGGTGGTCTCATCTTCTCGCTGGTCGAGCACTTTCGGCTCCTGAGAGGCCATAACCGCCCAACCCACACGTCCTTGAGCCAGCGCAGCCAGCAACTCGGCCTTGCTTTCGTCCAGGCCCCGCGAAACTAGTAAGGACTTGATGACCGGTGTGCCGACAGGCCTCAGAGTGAGGTCTGAGCTGAC
>JAMCWQ010000025.1 GCA_023480825.1 Chloroflexota bacterium
TACTGAGTGTTCCGCTTATGATAGCAAGTCGTGCCGGGTAATTCAATCGGCTGCCCGGGACTGCTGAGGATAAGGGGCAATTATCAGATGAAACGGGGGTCGTTCTCCCCGGCTGCAGGGGCGCACGGCCGTGCGCCCGTTGGGGGCTAGGCGTGAAGTCCCCCCTGACAAGGGGGGTTAGGGGGGGTTGGGGCTTTCCAAGAGCGTAAATGATGCGTTCCCGGTGCTCATCCCGTCGGTGGTCAGGCCCTCATCCCCTGGCCCCTTCGTCCTTCAGAGAAGGACTGGGAGAAGGGGAACCACCTTGCTCATTCAAATGACTCGCTATGAAAGCAGCAGGCCAGTCGCTCGGGGGAGGCCGGAAATTGTAGGTGCGACTTCAGTCGCATTGCGCGGAGCGCCGCCAGTATTTTCGCCTATTAAGGCGGTTCAGAGGGGTGACGCAGAACTACTATGGAAACAGAAATATCAGCTAGCAGGCGTTAGTCCCTTTTGGGCATAGTGAAGCCGAAACTGTGAGCGAGCGTTCGGCCGGCAGGGCAGGTGATAGCCTGAGTGGACTGAGTAGGTGGATGGCGGATGGATCGTCTAGGTCAGCAGAGAATCGAAGAATCTCCGTAGGATGCTGGAAGCAGAGGATGTAGTTGCGGTGACCGATACCATGTCCACCGTCGTAGCCGACAGAGATTCTTCGGGCCCGCCTACTGGTCGAGGACATGCTTTAGGCAAGCACAGCGGGCCCTCAGAATGGCACGAAAAGGCCGAAAATGTCATTCCGCAGGCGCGGCGGGATCGGGAGACTACTGGGGACAAGAATGCTTCAGCGACTGAGGAACCCGTGTCCTGCTGTTGGACATTAATCCCACCTGGTACGGATTCCTCCAGCCCGCCTTCCTACCCAAGCATGCACTCGATTCCGGCCTGGGCGGGCCGTTCGGAATGACAACCCCGAGTCTGGCCCCGTGTCCCCCCTAACCCCCAAAGGGGGAATGTCGAATGAATTCGACCCTACAAGATGGCCCCTCCCTTTCCGGGCAGAGGCGAGCAATCCGCGACAGGCCCGGCGGCCGGCCATTACAAGTCTGGGCCCTGGGGCAGGCGGGCCATGCTGAAGGATCTCCGATATTATGCTAAAATTTGCTCACATTTGGAGGTGGTAAAGGGCGAATGGATATGCATTTGATGGGATACCGGCGGCCGGATGGCTCTATTGGCGTGCGCAACCACGTGCTGGTGCTGCCGGCGTCGCTGTGCGCTACTTCCACCTGCCTGCGCATCGCCGCACAGGTGCCTGGCGCCGTGAGCTTGAACAACGAGGCGGGCTGCGCTCAGACGGGTGAAGATCTGGAGCAGACCTTCCGGACTCTGGCCGGATTTGGGCTGAATCCGAACACGGCATCGGTCCTCGTCGTTGGGCTGGGCTGCGAGTCGCTACCGGCGGACCGTCTGGTGGAGGCCATAATCCCTAGCGGCAAGGAAGTGCGGCGGTTGGTGATCCAAGAGCAGAAGGGAACGCGCCGGACCATCGAGGCCGGAACGGAGATCGTCCGGGAGTTGATGCAAAAGGCGTCCCTAATGCACCCGGAGCCAGCAGGCCTGGAGAACCTGATATTGGGACTGGAGTGCGGCGGATCAGACGCCACTTCCGGCCTGGCTGCCAACCCGGCAGTCGGCGTGGCCGCAGACAACCTGGTGGCGGCCGGCGGGACGGTGATCTTGTCCGAGACCACCGAGTGCATCGGGTCGGACCATATTCTGGCCGCCAGGGCGGTGAATGAAGAGGTTGGGCGGCAGGTCTTGGATACGGTTGGCCGGTGTGAGAAGAGACTGAAAGCGGTGGGAGTCGATTTCATTGGCAGCCAGCCGACGCCGGGCAATATGGCCGGCGGGCTCACGACTATCGAAGAGAAATCCCTTGGCTGCGTGTACAAGGCGGGCTCCTCTCCGGTGCATGGGGTGCTCCAGTACGCCGAGATCGCCCGCGGCAAGGGGCTGTATCTGATGGACACGCCGGGCAACGACCTCGAATCGATAACCGGCATGGTGGCCGGCGGCTGCCAGGCGGTGGTTTTCACCAGCGGCCGCGGCACGGCGACCGGAAGCCCCATTGCTCCCGTCATCAAGATAACCGGCAATCCGAAGACCTGGGAGATAATGTCCGAAGACATCGACGTGAACGCCGGCACCATAGTCTCCGGCGAGGAGACCATCGCCGCCGTTGGCGAGCGCCTCTGGCAGGAGCTACTGGCGGTGGTCCAGGGCAAGCTCACCAAGGCGGAGGAGCACGGCTTCGGGGAGTTTGTGATCAACAGAATCGGGCCTAGCTACTAAGAACCTACTGCACAGTCACGATGATGCTTTGCAGCCCTGTCGCTCCGTCGGGCAGGGCTGCTTTGGGTGTGGCGATCTGGAGCCGGCCGGTGCCGTCCGTCGCCCGCACCTTCAACTCGTGCAGGCCCAGCTTATCGGGTATCCACGGGTAGGTCCAAATCACCCAGGTGTACGGAGAAAGGGCCTTGCGCAGCTTCGCCTCATGCCAAGTGCTGCCCCCGTCCGTGCTCAATTCCACCTTGGCAATGCCGCGGTCGCCGGCATAGCCAACGCCTCCGGTTTGGCCACCACTCAGCGGAAACGTACCGTCGTCCATCGGCACGTCTATTATCGAGGTGGTGTGCACTGTTCCGACGTCGCTCCAGCCCCGCTGTTCCCAGTAACCCTGGAAGTTATAGTTTACCGGCTCAATCCTTGTCACCCATTTGACGCTCTTGTAGCCGTGGAGCCCGGGAACCAGCAGCCGCGCCGGGTAGCCATGCTCCATCGGCAGAGGCTGCCCGCTCATCTCATAAACCACCATCGTTTGCGGCGCCATTGCCCTCTCTAGAGGAATGCTGTCGGTGTAGTCATCGGCCGCGGTTAAGGAGACTTTTTGGACTCCGGGCTTGAGTCCGCTGCGCAGCAACAGATCGCTCAGCCGCACACCACGCCACTGGGCGTTGGAGATCAAGTCTCCGCCCACTGGGTTGCTGATGCATTCCAGAGTAACGTACTCGCTGGCGGACGACATCGCTGCGAGTTCGTCGTAGGTTAATTGGTATGGCCGGTCCACCAGCCCGCCGATGGAGAGTGTCCATGCGGCTTTGTTTATAGTCGGATCAACGAAGTTCTTCGTCACTATGTAGAACTTGTTGTTTGGTGTTATCTCAGGCGGAAGAGCCCCCACTGTGGGAGATTCTTGCGGCAAAGAAATCGCCTCGGCAAATAGCGATAGGACCCGCGCCAGGAGGCCGGCCGCGGCCACTCCGGCCACCAGCATCACAGCCTGGGTGAGAAAACTGCGCCGTGTTATGGAGATAGCTGTGGCAAGCGCGGGCCTCTGAGGCTCCGGGGTGGAGACAAGCCTCCCCATGAGGTAGCCGAGTGTAATACCATAGGAGAGATGAAAGGCCAGATAGGTGAGGGAAATGAGCCCGGCTCCGCCTGCAAGCGCCGAGCCGAAGAAACCGACGCCGGTAACCGGCAGCATAATTAGCATCGTGAAGAGCCAAATTAGGATGGAAAAGAGTGTGCCACTTCTCCACGACACCTGCCGGTATTCCTCGTACTCCGCAGCCAGCCGGCTACCGGCAGGGCGAGCGGGGAAAAGGGCAGCGTACAGGATGCCGAAGAGGCCCGCGATGATGATCTGGCCGACGAGCAGGAGTGTGAAGAAGGTGGGCTTCAGGTTGGCGCCCAGCGTGCTAAGCAACGCGTCCTGGATGTTTGTGGGTGTGAATTGGAGGACGGCGCTGGATATCACATCAGGCAGGGTCGCAGCCCCGAAGACCAGGCTAAAGAGTATCATCAGCGCTGTCATAACGATGCCCGCTAGGATCCCGGCTAGGAATCCGAGTCTGAGAAGTGGCCGTTTTGGCATCATCAAGTCCCCCTGCTAAGGGAGATTTAGGTGGTCTTGACGGAAAGGAACGCAGCGTTTATCCCTTTTCAAGGCCCCAACCCCCCTAACCCCCCTTGTCAGGGGGGAATAAGGGATATCCGGGGGGCGTTCTTCCGCCGAAGTGTGCCCCTACCCGCCCGAGGCGGGCCTGCCAAACCTGGCGAAACGCTGTAATAGCAAGAGTCCATGCCGATGCCTAGGGCATGCTTCTTGCTGAATGCTCGGGGGCGATTCCTGGCCGGAAAGGGCCGGTTCTTCGCTGAGGAGGTTTGACGTGTTCATAATAGCCGATAATATCACTTTCAAGCATAAGCACATTGGGGAAGCCCTGCGTGAGGAGCGAACTGATATCATCCAGGACCTGGCTCAGAGATGCGCCCAAGCCGGAGCGCAGGCGCTGGAGATAAACATCGGCCCGGGGAAGGCCGGCAACAGCGAGATGCTGGTGAAGGCGGTCCGCGCCGTGCAGGAGGTTGTTGACCTCCAGCTTTGCCTGAGCACCGCCGATCCCGAGGCGATGGAGTCCGGGATACGGGCCTGCAAGCGTCCACCGGTCATCAACTACTTCGCTGCCGAGACCGATCGTCTGGAGCGGATTCTCCCTCTCGCTGCGAAATACAATTGCGAGATCATCGCGCTGGTCGCCGGCAACGTCGTGCCAATCGATGCCGAGCAATCGATGATGCTGGCTTCGGTGCTGGTGGGTGCGGCGAATCAAGCGGGTATCCCGAATGATAGGCTGCTTCTGGACCCGGGCGTGATGCATATCGGCGCCGAGTTGGGACAGCGGCACACGGCGGCCGTGATCGAGGTGATCAGGGCCATTCCCAGCACATTCGATCCACCTGTCCGCACCGTCTGCTGGCTGGGCAATGTCTCCTCCACTTCGCCGGAGGGCCTCCGGCCGGTCATCGATAGCGCCTTTCTCGCCATGTTGGCCGGCGCCGGGGTTTCGGCGGTGTTCATGGACGTGCTGGACACGGAGCTCAGGCGCCCAGTTCAACTAATAAAGGCTTTCCAGAACGAGATAGTGTACGCCGATGCCTTGATTGAGAGGGGCAATGTCTAAGCTCTCGCTGCTGGCCGTTTTTGCCCATCCGGATGACGAGTCCTTCGGCGCTGCGGGCACTTTCGCCAAGTATACGGGCCAGGGCGTCGTGATCTCTCTCGTTACAGCCACCTGTGGGGAAGCAGGCGAGATCAGCGATCTGGTCCAAGTTCGCCCTGAAGACCTCTGCGAGCTCCGGGAGCAGGAACTGCGGAGGGCGATGGACTTCGTGGGCGTGAAAGATGTCGAGATCCTCGGCTACGGGGATGGTCATGTGCCGGAAGCGGATGATGATGAGATTGTCGGGAGGCTGGTGCAGATCATCCGGGTGAAGAAGCCGGATGTCATGATCACCTTTGGACCGGACGGCATTTACGGACACCCCGACCACGTGGCGGTCCACCGTTTCGCCACTCGCGCCGCGGAATTCGCCGGCAAGGTCTGCCATTTCCGGGAGCAGCTCTCCGGTGGGTTGGAGCCTCATTCGCCTAGGAAGCTGTACTACAACATCCTGCCCAAGAGCCGGGTGAAGGCCATGGCGGAGGAGGCGGCCAAACAGGGAATGAGCTTCCAGATGGCCTCAGACCTCGAGAAGATGGGTGTGCCCGATGACCGGCTGACGACGGTCATCGATATCCGGGACTACTTCGACCAGAAATGGGAGGCCATCTGGAGCCACCGGTCTCAACTGCCCGCGACTATGCCGTTCCGGACGGTGCCGAAAGAGGCAGTAAAGGAGTTCTTCGGCTTCGAATACTTCCAGCGGGTCTTCCCACCACCTTTGCCCGGCGAGCCGCTGGAAACGGACCTATTCGCCGGTCTGAGTTGAGCCGTCCGGCTGAGCGGGAGCCGGTCTGAAAAGCAGCCCTGGTAAAGGAGACGCTGATGGATCGATTGACATTGTTTGGTAAGGTGCGGGCGCCGGACTTCCCGGCCGGATTGGAGTGGCTGAACGTCGAGAAGCCTCTGACAATAGCCGATCTCCGCGGTAAGGTGGTGCTTCTCGATTTCTGGACCTATGGCTGAATCAATTGCATGCACGTGCTGCCTCAGTTGAGGAAGCTAGACGAGAAGTACAGCCGGGAATTGGCTGTAATAGGAGTTCATGCAGGGAAATTCAATGCCGAAAGGGTGACGGAAAACATACGCCAGGCGGTGCTGCGCCTCGACGTGGAGCACCCGGTGGTGAACGACCGCTTCTTCCGGGTCTGGAAAGCCTACAGTGTTAGCGCCTGGCCAACCATCGTGCTCGTCGATCCTGAGGGAAAGTACGTCGGTTCCCAGCCGGGAGAGATCATGTTTGAGACCTTCGATCCGGTCATCGGTCAGGTCATCGAGGAGTTCGATTCCCGGGGGCTGATCGACCGCCGGCCGCTACCTTCTCGTCCCGAAAAGCAGGCCAGCCCGGAGCAGTTCCTGTCCTTTCCGGGGAAGGTCTTGTACAGATCTCCCGGCCGCTTGTTCGTCGCCGATTCCGGTCACAACCGCCTGCTGGAGCTGCGATCAGACGGCGATGGAAGAACGGCGAAGGTGGTGGCTATGGCCGGCTCCGGCGCATCCGGACTCGCGGACGGTGGGTTTGAGTCGGCCAAATTCCATCATCCACAGGGAATGGCCCTGGACGGCGACACGCTCTACGTCGCCGACACCGAGAATCACGCCATCCAGTCCGTCGATCTGGGCAGGCGACAAGTGACTACGATTGCCGGGACGGGCGAGCAGAGCCTGTTCCATGGCGGACATGGCCGGGCGAAGGAGACGCCTCTTAGCTCGCCCTGGGACGTAGCGATCAGTGATGGCGTCCTGTACATTGCGATGGCCGGAGTCCACCAGATTTGGAGCCTCGACTTGAAGACGGGGTCAGTGCAGCCTTGGGCTGGCAATGGCTTGGAGGATATCGCCGATGGTGCGCTACACTCCGCGTCGCTGGCGCAGACGATGGGGATGGCGCTGGCCGGAGATAGGCTCTACTTCGCCGATGCCGAGTCCAGCGGTGTTCGCTGGGCCGGCACCGGGCAAGGTGGCAAGGTCAACACCATCGCCGGCACGGGGCTGTTTGATTTCGGCGACCGGGATGGTGTGGGCGATGGAGTGCTGATGCAGCATTGCCAGGGAATCGGCGCACATGGGGGGCAGGTGTATGTGGCGGACACCTACAACAACAAGATAAAACTGGTGGATCCCGTTTCCCGGCGCGTTACCACCTTCCTTGGGACCGGAGAGCCGGGCTACCGCGATGGGCCGGATCCCACGTTCGATGAGCCCTCAGGCGTGTGCGCCGGGGACGGCAAGCTCTTCATCGCCGATACGAACAACCACCTCATTCGCGTGGCCGACCTGCAGACCAGAGAGGTGTGGACCATGGATGTCAGG
>JAMCWQ010000065.1:0-28933 GCA_023480825.1 Chloroflexota bacterium
CGGCATGCAAGTGGTGGCCTTAAACTCGGAAACGAAAGTGGAGGCGGAGTCCATCTTGTTGACGTCGCCACCGAGAGCTGTGGCATAGACGCCTTCGGCGGCATCGCCCGCCAGCTTGATGACTTCATCGGTGTACATTCCGTCCGCACCGATAATGGCGATGTCCTGAGGGTACCCTAGGTCTTTCATCTGCTTGATGATCTGGCTTCCCTCTGGATAGGTGGCCGGCATCCAGATCAGATCGGGGTTCTTAGGCTTGATGGCGGTAAGGAGTGCGGTGAAGTCCTTGTCGCCCACCGTCTCGCCTTCATAGGCCACCACTTGCATGCCGTCTTCCAGCGCCGGCGTCTTGAAGTAGTCGGCGAGGCCCTGACCTGGGATGGTCTTCTCATAGATCATAGCCACTTTGGTCTTCTTCAGCGTATTGAATGCAAACGCCTCGGCGCCGATGGCCTGGAAGTCGTTGGTTGATCCTACCCGGAAGATGTTGTCGAAGCCTTGCTGCGTTAGCTTGGGATCACTGGCCACGGCGAACAGCGGGACTCGAGCCTGGTTGTAGACCGGGGAGGCGGGGATGGCGACGCCGCTGTTCCACGGTCCGACCACGGCCATAACATCGGGGTCGGCTGCCACTTTGTTGGCTACCGTCATTCCGACCTTCGGGTCAGCCTGGTCGTCCATAGGAACAATCTCGTACTTGAACTTCAGGGTCGAGGCATCGTAGTCGCCCAATGCCAGTTCAGTGCCACGGATGAGCTCAGTGCCCCATTGGGCTTGCCCACCGGTCTGAGGGCTGGTCACGACTATCTTCACCGTCTCTTGCGCTCCGCCTGCCGAAGCTGCTGTAGCTGTCGCCGTCTCGGTGGCGGCTGCTGTCGCCGTCTCGGTGGCGGCTGCTGTGGCTGTTGCGGTTTCGGTCGCTGCTGCAGTAGTGGCAGTAGCGGCAGCAGTGCTGGTCTCGGTGGCTGCCGGCGTTGCAGTACCACCACCGCAAGCCGCGAGGATGCTTCCGAGAGCGGTGAAGGAAACGCCTAGGGCTGCACCTTTGATTACAAATTGTCTCCGGTCGATCTTCCGATTCTTCAGTTGGTCCACTAACTTGTCAATCTCAGACACGTCAACTCCCCCTTCTTAGCTCAAAAGCTTTTCGAATGTCCGATTATAGGTCCGATTGGGTTCGCCACGTTGAGAAGGATCCGAAGTCCATCACCTCCTTTTCGGAAGTTTGGCTGATGATCTATAAGCACATTCCCCGACCGTACAGCCGAGCAGTGATTGTAATAGTAGTCAGCCTTGACCAGGACTTGCAGCCTTGCAGGTCTAGCGTTTTTGGTACAGGATAATATTTGGTTCAGGATACTGCTGAGCTAATCCTCGATAGCCATTTCTGCTCCAGTTCGTCCAATTCCCGGAGCTTGTCGCCGGATAGCGGCGGGACCTGGTGATTCTCCAGCATCTCCACTGTCTTCTTGTTTAACCTGTCGGCTACCGGCTCTGGTTCGTCCTCAGGGGAACCGGTGAGCCGGTTGCGCAGGAAGACGTCGGAGTGCCAGAAGCGGCGGAAATTGGCCAGAGTATGGTCCAGAGCCAGATAGTTGCCCTGAGGGCCCACCTCGTCTATCAAGTTCAAAGCAAGTTCGTCCTGGCTGGTGTCGATGGGGTGGGTGGCGTGCCCCAACATATCGAGTATCTCATCGGTCAATGCCATAAGCTCCGGCGAAATCATGACGGCACCGGCGAGGACTCCCACATCGTGGACAATGTTGGCTCCGCTGAGTAGCGCCATCAGGCAGAGCATTGTCGACTCTGCTGTTGACTGCTCATCGACGGCAAAGGAATCCGAGCAGCCGGCGGTGCCGTACATCGGCAGGCCGTAGGAGTGTGCCAGATCGGTGTTGGCTGCCACTTGCACGGCAAGGTTCGGTGAACCATAGGCCCATTGCGTGCTGCGCATATCGGTCATGCCGGGCATGGCTCCGTAGATGAAGGGAGCGCCGGGGCGCTCCAATTGGTGGAGCACCAGGCCCGCCAACACCTCCGCATTCCCGACTGCCAATGCAGCCGCGGGCGTTGCTGGAGCGGTAGTACCGGCGCTGGGCATCGGGTACCAGACCACTGGCATGTTCTCGCGAGCCGCGAGGAGGAGTATCTCTGCCGCGTCCTGGCAAATGCCGAGCGGGGTTGTCGGCTCGGCCGTGGCAATCACAAAAGGCGCCTTGCGCAGATTATCCCACCCTCCGGCCATCACCGCGGCCATCTCGTAGATATCCGCCGTTTGCTGGGCGTCAAGCGGGCAGCTCATGAAAAACTTCGTCATGTTGAGCATAGAGTACTTGAAAGCGACTTGGGCCCGGACCTCTGGCGGATAGTCATGGGCGCTGCCGCCGCCGCCGCCACCGTATATGTTCTCGCAGGCGTCGATTACCTTACAGGTAAGGTGGTAATCCTTAGAAGTAAACCAGCGGCGAGAGCGAGTGATCGGGTCGATCACATAGGGGCAGTCGACAATGCCAGTGAAGTAAGAGCGGTTCCCCTCGAGAAATGCTGCTCTCTTGCCATCGCGATTGCTGATCACCACTCTCTTTGGTGCGCCCTGCAGCGCCTTTTCAACCACAAACGAGGGAATGCGGACGTTGTCCCCGTTGATTATCGCCCCTGCACCTCGCAACATCTCCCGGGCGCGAGGGAGCTCGACGAATACTCCCGTTCGCTCCAGGATTTCCAGGGAAGCCGAGTGGATGTCGTTGATCCCCTCACGCGAGAGGACTGACAGATGCAACTGTTTGCCTGTGACCCTTTCTGATGCCACAACTAGACTCCTTTCGATATAACTCCAGCCTTCGTTGGCTGATAACAACCTGCTTGAGTTAGTCGCTTGAAGATATTGTCCGCGGGACTTGCCCCCTAGCCTGGTGAGTGAGTCTACTAGTAGTCTACCTGGGATTGTACGCCGGCCTTCTCAGTTGTTCTGGCGAAGACCATAGAGTCTGCGGTCTGTGTTTGAAATCCTAGAGCCCGCTGAGCTTGTAGGAAAGCATCATCGATATGATGGATGGCGGCGGCCTTCGCCACCTCGGGGTCACCTGATCTGACAGCCTCGAATAGTTCCTTGTGCATGGCGATCTCGTGCTGTAGGATGCCGCTGTTCGGTGTGGCCCCGAAAGCCGAAAGGATGCGCGGCATCAGCTCCGTCAACAGGCGAATGATAGGAAACGTAATCTCGAGCAGAACCTGGTTGCCCGCTGCTCGGAGAACGGCATGGTGAAAGTCTATCATCGGCTGAGATTCGATTGTGCCTCTGCTCACTTGGGCATCCATCGTGTCCATGGCCTCTGCCATCGCAGCCAGATCAGCAGGCGTAGCGTGGATGGCCGCCATCGCCGTCATTTCTGGTTCGAAGACTCGCCGGGCAGCTGTGATATCGGACAGATCCTCGTTCGTGCTCATGTAAGAGGGAAAGAGCCCATGCGCCAACAGGGTGAGGACGCTGGGCTTGGCCACGAACGTGCCCAGTCCATGCTGCATCTCCACCATTCCAGTGGCTGCTAGACTCTTCATGGCCTCGCGCACACTGGCGCGGCTGACTTGCAAGTCGCGAGCAAGGTCCTTTTCCGGAGGGAGCTTGTCGCCGGGTCGCAAGTTGGCTGATCGTATGTGTTCTATGACACGCTGGACGACGACGTTGGTAACGGACTGCCGGCCTACAGGTTCCACGCCAAACACCTCATGAGCCTAATGAGATAACTGGCAAACGACACCCAACAATATATGACATCCGACATCCGGGGACCGAGTGGATGCTAGCACAGTTGCCGTGTGGTGTCAATATCTGAGAGAGAGATTATTCGGAACTGCGAGGTGAATGGCTCAGTGCCCGCCCACTTTGTGGCCGCCCTCCACGAGGATGTTCGCGCCGGCGATGTAGGACGAGTCATCCGATGCCAGGTAAGCGGCAAGACTAGCAGTCTCTTCGGGACTGGCCATTCGCTTCAGGGGTATGCTTGCTAGAGCCAGCGCGTCCAACTCGTCAGCAGGCACTCCCTGTGCTGCAGCCATGCCGTTGATCGATTGCCGAGCCATGTCCGTATCGACCCACCCCGGCGAGATGGCATTCACCAGAATGCCGTACGGCGCCAGGTCAGCGGCGGCACATTCCATGAGCCCCAGAAGCGCGAACTTGGAAGTGTTGTAAGCGACTCCGGTTGCTTCACCGCGCACCCCGGACTCCGAGGCCACGAGTATTATTCGGCCACCGCCGCCCTGCTTTACCATTTGCTGCGCCACCAGCTGGCAGCAGTTGTAACTGCCTATGAGGTTGATTCCCAGCGTTTCGCGGAACTCTCGCTCAGTCGTTTCAAGTATCGACTTCGTGTGATGGACTCCGGCGTTGCTGGGGAGCGCGTCTACAGCTCCATAGGTTTCCATGCACACTTGCAGCACGAGCGCCAACTCATTGCGGGAGCGGACGTCTGCTGACTGGTATACTGCCGGATAGCGGCGTGACCACATCCATTCTATTACCTGGTCGCCAGCTTCGGGTATGCGATCACTCAGCACCAGTCTTGCGCCGTGGGCGGCGAAGAACTCCGATATTGCGCGTCCTATGCCTCTACCGGCTCCGGTAACGATGGCGATCTTTCCTTGCAGCAACATTCCGGACCTCCTAGCATCGGAGACTTAGACAAAAGTCTGAAGGTTGGGACGTTATTTCGAGGCCATAAATAGAAGGACGCATCTCGATCGCAGCTGGCTGCCGGCTCAACGCAGTTCACCACCCTGTCGTCTGAGCCAGCTAGGGACACATGCCGATGCGTGTAACCCCTAGTCCCGCACCTTGACTGGGTAAGGTCCGAATTCGAATACCGCCTCACGCATAGCGTCACAGTTGGCCATCGGAACGTATTCGGTGACGCTGTTACTGGAACCAACGCAATATCCCCCGCCTGGAGCCAAATCGCGGATTATCCCTCGGGTGCATTATTTGACTTCCGAGGAAGTCCCCATGGTCATCACGCCCCCGAGGTCGAGATTGCCGATCAGGAAGAGCGTGCCCGTGAAGTCACGTTTCAGTCGCCGAATGTCCATATCTTTTGGCTCGATCGGGTGGATAGCATCGAAGCCACAGTCAATGATGGCCTTCATCATTCCGTGCAGCACCCCGTCGGAATGCAGGATGTAGGGCAGTCCGCACTCGTGGCAGATCTTCCCGGCCTCCTTGTAGAACGGAAAGACGTATTTGCGAAAGTACTTGGGATCAATGAACAGGCCCTCGGTGTAAGATAAATCGTCCGGCATCCACACTGCGCGACGCAGTCGTACCCTATTGCCCGCAGGAAGGACTTAGGCTGGATATCGATGATCCGCTGAAATACTCTGCTCACCAGTTCCTCGTCGTCGTACAGAGTGTAACAGAAGGTCTCCAGCCCCATTAGCTGCCAGGCGGGCATGAATACGCAGCCAATGGCCACAATTGCCTTCATGCCTCGAGGAAGATACTTATGGGCGTTCTTAAGTCCCGACCAGTCGAAGTCATCGGGCTTGGGCCAGCGAAAGGAGCAGAAGTCCTCGCGCGTGGCTACGAGTCCTTTGCCTTCTCGCGCCTGGGCGCGGGCCGAAGTCCCTTCGCTATTTGCACTGTAATGGGCGCTTAAGTCTTCTTTAACACCGCGGATCCCCACTTGCTCGTGGCGCGGCCCCATAACGGTCCGTGTCCCGGCTGATAGTATGGCAAAGTCGCAACCGGCCTTTACCCAAAAATCGATATCGTCTTCGAGTGTATCGACCGGGTGACCCACAAAGCGCTCCTTGATCTCTTTGTCGATACCCAGTTCAACCAAAGGGACGCGGTCTGGCTCCCCGTCGCACATGAGTGCCTTCTTCACTCTGGAAGAATCGGGGCTCGGCTCCACAAAAACTCTCCTTATTTGTGCAAAGATTGGTAGTTCAGCCGAAATGCGCCAACACTTCATGCAGGCCCAATTTCTTCAACGTGTCGTCGCAGGGCATCGCCGTTTCGAGATTGTACCCAGCGTAGCTGTAGAAATCTCGTGCCATTTGTGACACATCGACGGTTACATCCCGGTGGCTACCCGATTGCAGCGGTGGACGGCCAATAGAGCGGCCTGGTGACCTAAACTGGAGAGGGTTCAGCCCCTCGCGGAGGGTGAAGAGATGCCTCATCGTGAATATCCGCTCCCCATCGAGGAATAGATCATCCAAGCTGTACTCCCATCCGGTGACGGTCCGCATGAAATCGGCCGTAGCCTGTACATCGTAGAAATTAACGCCCATCCAACAAAGACCAGCGCAGTTCATCAAGTTCATGTAAGCAGCTTGCAGCATATGGTCCCTGCCGCGTCCGCCGTAATCGGTCATTTCATGGGACATGACCGGCAAACCAGGCTGCGCCCAGTCCTCGGTCGATGAGGTATGGCGACCAGGTCCGGGGTCAATTTCGTACGCTAAGGCCAACCCGGGTGATATCTTGCCGTCGTGCATCGCCAACTCCTGCCCATGCACATGCACGGCGAACTCCTCTGAACCTGATATCTTCTCCGAGGCGACCTTGACTCCATCCGCCAGCACCTCTCCAAACCCTTCCCGCTTGGCAAGCTTCTCAGTCATCTGGACAATCGCCTCGTGGCTACCCCAGGTTAGCTCAATCCCGTCGGTGTCCGCCTTGGTTATTAGCCCGTTCTCGTAGCACTCGATTGCAAAGGCAATAGTTGCTCCAGTCGAGATGGTATCCAAGCCCATTAAGTTGCATATGTCATTGGTCTTGAAAATAGACTCCACATTCTCGTTCAGGCATAAAGGACCAAAAGCACCGACCGTCTCATACTCCGGCTTATGTCCCTCAACGGCGTACGGGCCATTCTCGATCTTTACATGCCCTCCACAAGCTATAGGGCAGTGCCAGCAGCCGTACTTCTTCAACTGGTACTGGATTACCATATCCCCCGATACAGCCTGCTCGTTTGGATAATCGTCCGGGTACGATCCTCCCCAATTCTTGATGGGGCAATCACCGGAGACGATTGATCCGGTGTTCGAGCCAACCGTGCCGTGGGATAGATACGCGGCTCGTTCAGCACCCTTCATCATCTGCTTCATATGTTTGGCTCGGAACCCCTTCAACGAGTCCACGTCGGCCACAGGCACTTTTTGGTTGCCCCTGACTACGACAGCCTTGAGGTTCTTGGACCCCATCAGAGCCCCGACTCCACAGCGCGCCGCCGCCCGTCCCCCATCGTGGATGACCGCGGAAATGAGTGATATCTTCTCTCCGGAAGGGCCTATACAGGATATGGCAACGTCCTTGCCCAATTCCCCCATGATGATGTCTTCTGTCTCTGCCGTATCCTTACCCCATAGGTGAGCAGCATCCCGCAATTCCACCTTGCCATTATCGATAAGTAAATAGACAGGTGCTTCGGCGATGCCTGTGAAAAAGACCCCGTCTACGCCGGCGAACTTCATGTGGGGACCGAAGTAACCGCCACAGTTGGCATCGCCCCACGCGCCGGTAAGGGGAGACTTGCCCATTACCATGAAACGGGAGGAAATGATAGCCGGTGTCCCGGTCAGCGGACCGGTGAAGAAACCAACGGTATTAGCGGGACCCAGTGCTTCAACTCCAGGGCTTTGCCGCTCGTAGATTAGTCTTGCCCCTAGCCCATAGCCTCCAATGAAATCTCGGTAAAGGGACTCGTCATATTCCTCCACCACGATCGTCCCACTAGATAGGTCCACCCAAGGCACCTTACCCATGTATCCCCCAGCCATCTCTTTCCTCTCGAGGTTGTCTAAGAAGAAGGGCACTCCAACGCCCTATGCCAATCATTTCGCTTTTTCAGCGGTATGCGCAGCTCTTCCCAGTTGGCGACATCCTGCCCACCGCTAACCGTCTCCAGCGCGTCCCCAACTCGAATCTGTTGGGCAGATTCGACCTAGTCCCAACCATGAGCGGTGACCCTTGATGTGCTGGACCGGATTCCCACACCGGCTGAACGCCGTGGTACTGCTGGGAGGCGGGCGAACAGCGAACTTCGCCCGGCGGAGTTCCAGATGTCATAATGTGCTTGTCTTTGTTTCACAGAGGGCTGTGCCAAAGGAGTCTACCGCGATGCCCTCATCGACTATGCCCAGTCGTCTATGTTGAACTCCTCGGTCTTGGCCGAAATATCCTTATACCACCTCTTTCCTGTTCCGACCTTGGCTCGCATTTTCCAGCCGAAGCTCTTAGGCTCATCGTCGATCGCACATCGCATATAATCTATCGCCTTGGTCAGCTCCACCATTTTCCCTTCATCTAGGGCTTCAAAATGGGGTAAGAAAGACTTCAGCTTGTCGAGGTTGGTTGTTGCCGTGTGATAGAAACCCCAGTCACCACTCAACAAACTGCATATGTAGCGAATATCTATCTGTTCCTTTGAGGCATTGCCAAAGCCGTGCTCCAGCATGAGCACACACAGGTCTTTGAAGTCCTTCTCGTTGATTTGGACAATTTGCAGTTTCTCAAGCACGATGTCAGCCAAAGGAATAGTGGGTCTGTCCAATTCCAATCGGCCTTTGAAGACAATTGGGTGGCAGTAGTCCAGTTTGTCTATGAAAACATCTACACCGAGCTTGGTCTCCGGGTGCTCGTAGTAATAACGTCCTCCTTCGGCCATCATCGTTATGTTCGAGTCATTCACGTACCCGTGCTGCTCAAGCATATTGCGTATATTGTCCCTCTGGTTCTTGTACGCCATGAAATCGATGTCGGTAAGGGCGCGGCGCATCTCGTCCAGTAGGTGGACGTTGTTGGCACAGTGGACCCGGACGGCTACAGAGCCTAGGAGTCGCATCTTCACCCCCTTCACCTCAGCCTCCTCGACCAGTTCAAAGGCGGTCCGGAGATACTGGTCTGTGGAGATAGCTTGGCAATTCATATATTCTTCCTCCCTCTCTGCCAACTGAACGGCAAACCGGTCGTAGAACCGTGCTGCGCCCGGGAATCAGTGGACTCAGCCGGTAATGAGAAGCTGGCTTCCGATACCTCTATCATCCACGTCGGCTAGATAGCCTTGGAGCACCCAGTCGCCATAGGCACTGCCGGGGTTAATACACATTGTTTTTCCTATCTTCTGCTCTCCCTTGCCCTCATGTATATGCCCATGCAACCCCAACATCGGCTGGTACTTCTCGATTACCGCCCGCACCGCTGTCGACCCCACCGGCTTCGTTGCTCCACCTGCTACCATCTGCAGGTTCTCCTTTAGCTCAGGGGCATCATCCAACCCACTTCGATAGGGAGGAGCATGAAGGTTGAAGATGGCACTCTTGGGATTCTTCACCTCTTTGGCTAGGCCCTCTATCTTGGCTAGTAGCTCTTCCTCTGAGCACTCCCGGGGAGTATCCCAAGGAGTGGGATTGGTCCAGCCACAGCTAAGAAGCTCATGCTTCCCTAGGTCTATTACCCTCCCCTCCCCATACTCTATCCTCTCGGATGCTTTGATCACCTCGTCTATCTCTAGATGATCGTCATTACCGGGGGCAATTATGCACCTGATGCTTGTGTCCTTTAGCCTCTCCTCCGCCAGCTTCACCCACCTCTCGGTAGTCTCCAGCATTACCCTCTGGAATAGAGACTCCATTGCCTCGTGGCTGGAGTTTAGCTCCCGCATCTGGGCTTTTGTTACCCGGTAGGGGTAGTAGCCGCTATTACGAATGTTCTTCTCATGCTCCTCTAACTCTGCTCCCTCGTGGAAGAGCTCATCCTCATCACTCGAGTAGTTGGAGAGGAAGCTTCCGTCTCCTTGGTCTACTAGGAACACCAGCATCTTACCGGTGGTATCCCCTCCGAGGATGATTACATCTGCTTTGTAGAATTTCCCGGAGTTGACGAACTTCTTGAAGCAGATATCAGAGCCATGAACATCAGTAGCAAAGAATAGACGCATCGCAGCTACTCCCCCTCTTTTCCTTAGTTACCTTTGGGTGTCACGAACACCATCCCTACTCGGGCGGTATCTCCAAGTAGACCATTGCCAAGTCTAGTGATTCTTTCTGCTTCCTGTAGGCCTTGAAGACGAGGTAGATCAAGTAGCCTAGTATGAAGCTACCGAAGCCAAGTACCAGCCCGGGAACGCCGTTGATTCCCAGTGCCGGGACCGTGAGGAAGTAGTAGATCAGGAAGATCATGAAGGCAACGAATACCAGCCCGGAGATCGTAATCACCGGCACGCTGCCGATCATGTACTTCCCGGCCGGGGAGGCCTTGAAAGACTCGGGTTTTAGGAACGGCCACAGAGCGCCCGCGAAGCAAGTCACCGCGTAGGAGACACCAATCAAGAAGCTGAGGGCTGTCGTGAGAGGCGGGAACCAGAGTGTGAACGAGTACAATGCGTTGAATCCGGTGGCCAGCAGAGCAGTGGCCATCATGGCGTTGAACGGCGTATGCGTCTTGGAGTTCACCTTGCCGAACCAGGCAGGGATCGCGCGGTCCATGCTCATTGCCAGCAGAACGCGGGTGCCATAGACCCCCGCGTTTGGATTGGCCATCCACCAGAAGCAGAAGAAAGCGAGCCATATCATGATTATTATCAGCGGATTTAGTGATGCCAGCATGCTCAAGAAAGAGAAGAAGGGGGCGATTGGCAGCGGCGTTTTATCCGGAGCCTGGGTAAATAGCCAGGTAGCAGAGGACAGGAATTGGCTACCGAACCGGCTGACAATCAGGTAACCGAACAGGCCCGCGATACCTGCCGAGAAGAAGAGGGAGCCCGCAATCTGGTAGAACTTGGTTCGCACGGAACCCTTATCCCTGATCTCGCCGGCATTGCCAGCGCCCCACATGCTTGACATGAGGATGAACCAGCAGCTAGCGACGGCAGGCATAGTCGCAGCCCATTGGAAGTTGAGGTTGGGGTTGAACCCGGCGGCTTGTGCGTTGCCGATGACCGTTTGATACGCATCTTTGACGCCGAAGTTCTGGCTCATGAACGAGTTTAGATTGGCTTGCCATCCGTCCTGGGTCATGAGGAGCAAAACGACGGCCGCGCCAAGGGTGGCCAAACCACCGACAAAGAAGAACCACTTTTGGATCTTGGCGTAGAGAGTGAAGGGGACCGAGACCATGATGGTGATCCAGGCGATCATCACCATGCCGCCCAGGAAGAAGCCCCATGGCTGGTTGATTAGAGCGGCGAAGTCCAAGAGGCTCTTGTTTTGCCAGGCGCCCCCGAGCAGCTGGAATAGGGGCCCAAAGATCATGGCACAGAACATCCAGCCGTTTAGGCCGATGAACATCGCGTTGGCGACTACATAGGCCCCGAAGGTGAATGGGAACGCGATGGAAGGACCGAGGAGACGGCTTTGGAAAACATAGTCACCGCCGGTCCGGGGCATGGAAGCCTGAAGGAACGAGTACGTGATGGCGCAGAATAGGCCACCAATCATTGCGATGAACATTGCAATCGGGATATTGCCGCCGGGGAAGGCCCAGGGGATGAGCAGGAAGGATATTGCTCCGAGGGTCATCGGGTTGTTCGCGAGGACATTGTAGGCGAAAGAGTCTAATGGCGAAAAGGCCTTGACAACACCGGAAGCTTTGCGGAGAAATAGTGTTGGCTTCTCGCTAGGAATGCCCGGAGACGATGCGGCACCAGTCGTTGCCATGGTATCCCCCCTTCATTGGAATTTATGCTGCTAATAGTGTCTACCTAGCGTTGACAGGGAAACTGCACAGAACCGCGCATGCGCTCTCCTCTCACTAATACTTCAACCTGACGAGCTATCGCGCCGAGACGCCGTGGTCTACGATTATCTCCGTACCAGTTATGAAGCGAGATTCGTCGGATGCCAGATAAAGGACGGCATAAGCCACGTCCTCCGGTTCCCCACAATCGGGCTCGCCGGGAGTAGATGGGTCTGCCATCAGCTGTCGAAGCAGTGGGGTGTCGACGCGGCCCGGTATTACGACATTGGCCCGGATGTTCTGGTTGAGGTAGTCATAGGATATGGACTTGGCCAAGCCAATCACACCGCCCTTGGAGGCCGCGTAGGCCGCATTCGCCGCCCTGCCGATAATTCCGGAAATGGAAGAAGTGTTGATGATCGAGCCGCCTCCGCCCTCGATCATCTGCGGGATGACATACTTGGAAGCAAGGAAGGTCCCGGTGAGGTTGAGGGCTAATGTCCTTTCCCATGTCTCCTCCGAAGTGTTATGGCATTCCACGTCCTTGCCGATGAATTGGGTTCCAGCGCAATTGAAGAGTACGCCAATCCCGCCGAACAGCTCAACTGCCTGCTGAACCATTCCTTGAACATCCTCAGATTTCGTCACGTCGGTTCGAACAAATTCCGCTTCGCCCCCGGCGCTCCGTATCTCGGACGCTACCTGACCGCCCAAGTCCTCATTCACATCGGCGATGATCACTTTCGCACCCTCCCTTGCAAACAACAGCGCCGTTGCGCGTCCGATGCCGCTCGCACCGCCGGTGACAATCGCAACCTTGCCCTGCAGCCTCATTGTGGTCCCTCCTCTTTTCCACTTCGCGAAAGCGGCCTCACCAAGACATACAGTATTTCGCGCGAGTATCGAGGCAGCCGCGTGGGGCCGCTTGTGGGCACCCAATCAGGAGGTAGCATGAGCCAAGGCAGCCTCGTCATGCCCTGACTGCTGATCCAGACTTTCACGCTGCGCCATAATCCGCCGGAGTTCGGCGTGTGCCTGTTCGATATGCTCGATAGCTTCCTTCCTGGCCAACACTGGGTCACCAGAGCAGACTGCTTCGTAGAGCGGGCGGTGCAGTTCCATGCGAGCTTGCCAGAACTCCTTCGGTGATACTGGCGCCAGCACACTGACAATCGGCCGTTGCAGCTGATTGAGCAACCCAATTATTGGTCCGCACAATTGGATAAGCACTGGATTATGTGTAGCATCGAGCATGGCGCTGTGGAAGTCCTCGAGAGGCTTGCCCTCGTCTGCAATTCCTGCCGCGCCAGCGTTGGCCATAGCGTCGAGAGCGTCCCGGATTTTCTCTAGGTCCTCGGGCTTAGCTCTAATCGCCGCGATCGCGGTCATTTCCGGTTCCAAGACCAGGCGAGCTTCAATGAAGTACTCCAACTGTTCGCTGGTTGCTAGAAGGGATGGTAGAGGACCATGAGCCATGAGCGCCACCATGGACGGCTGGGCAACTCTGGTGCCGATGCCCTGCTGCTGTTCCAGAACACCGGTGGCAACGAGACCGCGGATAGCCTCGCGAATGCTGGTGCGGCTCACTTGCAGAGCACGCGACAGTTCAACCTCAGTAGGTATCTTGTCACCGGGTTGGAGGTTGTGGACACGTACGAGCTCGATGATGCTGTCGGCCACTTTGTCGAATAAGAACTCTCGACTAATCGGTTCCACTTCTAGTGCTTCCTCCGTCCTAAAACATATATAAGCTCTTGTCGCAAGGTCTTGCTGCCGTAGTATGATACTATTGTCATACAATACTACAAGGCGATTATACATGCGGTAACAGCAGTTGTCAATAGGCTCTTGGTGGTTGCCGAAGCAAACGGCGAGGAAAGCGAGTATCCTCAGAAGCCGATCCAATAACCGGGTGACAAGGCAACTGAGGATCTCGCTGATGCGCTCTGGCGGGGTGCCAAGTGCCCCTCTGTTATGAGCAGGCAGCTTCCAACAGCGCGACGAATTCTTCTTCCCTGGGCGGTCGTGGATTCATCGGGTTGTTGTCGTCGGTCATGGCGTTGGCGGCAATGACCGGTATCTTGTCTTTGGAACCGAAGCCTGCGTCGGAGAGTTTGGCCGGTAGGCCGATATCTTTGGCCAGCTTCCTAACCGCTTCGATCCCTTTCAGCGCCGCGTCGCGGGCCGGCATTCCGGAGGTCTCAACCCCCATGGCCTTGGCGACCTTCGCCAAGCGCTCGGTGGAGTAGTCGAGGTTGTACTCCATCACATAAGGCAGCATGATCGAGCAGGCCAGACCATGTGGAATGCCGGTTTGCGGGGTGATAATGTGTGCTAGCGCATGGACGGACCCGAGGCCCTTGGAGTTGAAGGTCATCGCTCCCAGCAAGGCGGACATGGACATTTTCTTCCGGGCTTCCCTGTCCGATCCGTCGGCCACCGCCCGGCGCAGGTAGTTGGCGGCCAACTCCACGCCGTAGAGCGAAAGAAGTTCGACAGGCTCCTGGTCGTCGAGAAGGGTGATCGATGCCTCGATGTTGTGTGTCAGGGCATCCATCCCGGTGAGAGCGGTCAGCTTGGGCGGCATGGAAGCGGTAAGTTCCGGGTCCACAAGCGCCAGGTTGGCAAACAACAGAGGGCTGCCAATGTCGATCTTCTTGGTCGTCTCGGTGTCGGTAATGATGGAGCCGGTTGACACCTCAGCCCCCGTCCCGGACGTGGTAGGGATGGCGATCCATGGCGGCATGTTGGCAGTGATCTTTTCCGCCCCGCCCATGGGATAGTAGTAGTCCGCCACTTTGCCGGCATGGGTGATCAGCAGCCTGACTATCCTGCCGGCATCGATCGCACTTCCGCCGCCTACTGCGACAATGGAATCGCAGTTATTGGCTAAGTAGGCCGACTTACCGGCATAGATGCAGACATCGCTCGGGTTAGGCTCGAAGCTGTCGAAGACGGCGTATTGTCGCCCGGCTTCATCCAGGATCCCGGTGATTCGGGCCAGTATGCCGGCGGCCTTCACTCCGGGGTCGGTCGCGATTAGAGGTTTCTTCATCTTCAGCTCGTCCAAATGCAATGGCAAGTTTTCGATGATGCCATCCCCAAATTGGACATACGGAGGCCAAAACTGAGCTGCTGAAGGAACAGGGTCTTTTGCCATCTGCTTTCTTCCTTTCTCTAGTCCGGTACGATGTCCGACCTTACAACACCAGGCATTTTTATAGCATGGGCGGTTATTGGCGTCAATATTCTGGACTTGGGCTATAATCCGAACTGGCAAGATCAGTATTGGCCGTACCAGAAACGACAACATGGAGAAAGCGTCATGCCAATCAATATCGATCGACTGTGGAAGCGGCTGGAGCGCCTGGCCGCAATCGGGGCGGACGCGGCGGGGGGAACGAGCCGCTTCACTTACACCCCGGAGTACGTGGAGGCCAAAGACCTGGTGACCGGCTGGATGAAGGAGGCGGGACTAACGGTGCGCACGGATGCCGCCGGCAATACCATCGGCCGAATCGATGGCCGGAATGCGGAAGCTCCGGCCGTACTGCTGGGTTCTCACATCGACACTGTGCAGAATGGAGGGCGGTTTGATGGGCCGGTTGGGGTTCTAGGGGCTATCGAGGCGGTCCAGCTCGCGGTAGAGAGCGGGATCTTATTCTCCCATCCGGTGGAGGTTGTAGTCTTCGTCGAAGAGGAAGGTGGGCGGTTCGGTAGCAGCCTCCTCGGCAGCCGCGCTATGATGGGACAGCTCCCAGAGGACATACTGCAGCGAACGGACAAGAATGGAGTGACCCTTGCTCAGGCCATGAAAGGCGCGGGTCTCGACCACGAGCGATTGCACGATGCCGTACGCCAGCCTGCCGATATCTCGGCCTATTTGGAGATGCACATAGAGCAGGGGACGGTGCTCGATTCTCTGGGCCGACGGGTTGGTGTTGTGACGGATATCGCCGGCCCTTTCTTCCTGAACCTGACAATAAGAGGCCGGGCCGGCCATGCCGGTGCCACTCCAATGGACCGCCGCCAGGATGCGCTTGTCGCTGCCGCAGAAATAATTTCGGCGGCCGAGAGCATGGCGAGGGAATCAAGCTCTGCGCTAGTGATGACGGTAGGCCGGATCAGTGTGAAGCCGGGAGCCATTAACATAATCCCCGGAGAGGTCGTGATGTCTGTAGATATCAGGGATGTCGATAAGGGGCGCCGGGACAATGCCGCAGCCGCTTTGAGGCACAGAATTGGGGAAATCTGCCTTTCGCGAGGCGTGGAATGCCGGGTGGAAGAACTGCTCAACGTCCCGCCGGTTCCTCTGTCCGCAAGAGTCATAGGCGCGATTGCCACAGCATGTCGTGAACTCGGCCTGCCAGAGAAGAGGCTGGTGAGCGGCGCGGGCCACGATGCACAGGTTCTGGCTCAGTTCGTGGATGCCGGCATGATCTTCCTGCGTAGCAAGAACGGCATAAGCCACGCTCCAGAGGAATGGACAGACAAAGAGGATATCCATTGGGGCACGGAAGTACTCTACCGAAGTTTGCTGGCGCTGGCCAAATGAGGAGTGGGAATCGGCGGGCCGCTTGCTCGGGGAAGTTCATCGGCCCTTGGTTCTCTAGGCCCTCATCCCCTGGCCCCTTCTCCCATCCTTCGGCGGAAGGACTGGGAGAAGGGGAAATGCTATGTCGTTCCCAGCTGCCCGCCTTTACCAGAAGCCAGCAGGAATCTTGGTTCAGGCTTTGGTGATGATTTCCCCGGCGGCTTGGATGCCGCTGGGAACAGACACGCCTTCGGCCCGTAGGAGCGTCTCCAAGGCGGCGAGGAACAGCAGCACATTCGAAGCCTTGCAGGAATAGCCCATCAGGCCGATGCGCCACATTTTGCCTTTGAAATCACCCAGCCCTCCGGTGATCTCGATGTTGAACTTGTTGAGAAGACCCCTTCTGATCTTCATATCGTCAACGCCGTCCGGTATCCAGACCGAGGTCACGCTGGATAGCCGGTGCGCCGGGTCGGCGAACATCTTCAGCCCCATGGCCGTCAGGCCCGCCACTAGAGCGTCGCTGGTAACTTGGTGGCGCCGCTCCCGAGCCTCCAGGCCCTCCTCGTAAACCAGGCGCAGGGCCTCTCGCAGGGCGAAGACCATCAGCGCCGGGCCGGTATGGTGGTAGACTCGGGGGTCGATCCAATACCGCTCGTGCATGGTAATGTCGAAGTACCAGCTCTGAACGGGGGTCTTGCGACTCCTGATCATCTGAACAGCACGGTCACTGAACGTGATCGGAGCGAGGCCGGGAGGAGCGCTCAGGCACTTCTGGCTGCCGCTGTAGCAGACGTCCACCAACCATTCGTCCACCTTTACCTGAGGTCCACCAAGAGAGGCCACAGTATCGAGCACCATGTAGGCGCCCGCGTCACGCACCATCCTCCCTATCTCGGCAACCGGTTGCTCAACCCCGGTAGAGGTTTCGCCGTGGACCGTGGCGACTACCTTCGGCTTGTGGGTCTCTAATGCCTTCTGCATCTCCTCCAGATCGATGGCTTTGCCCCATTCCGTGGTGACCGGGAATACCTTGGCGCCGCAGCGCTTGGCTATCTCCACCATGCGCCCGGCAAAAAAACCGGTGACGCCTACGACAACATTGTCCCCGGGCTCTATCACGTTCACAAGGGCGGCTTCCATTCCCGCCCCTCCGGTAGCCGGGACGGAGAATGTAACCTGGTTCTTCGTTTGGAAGACGTAACGAAGGAGGTCCATGACCTCGTCCATTATCTTGAAGTACTCGGGGTCAAAGTAGCCGAGTAATGGCGCGGACATAGCCTGCAACACCGCTGGTGGCAGATTGCTGGGCCCTGGGGCCATCAAGACTCGTTCAGGGGGATTGAGGGGTCTGTAATTTCGAGGCTCAAATTCGATTCTGCCCATGCTTGGTTCAGTTGGGTTCCCGCTCTGACGGGTGGGCTGGTAGCTTGCTGGGTCCACTGCGATACCTCCTAATTGTGATCTTACACCTCGTTATTCCTCGGTGGACGTCGGCTTGGTTGTGGTTGTGGGCGTCGGCGTGCCCGGATTCTGCAGCTTCGCCTTGTACTGGTCCACGAGCTTAGCCATATCAGGATCGGTTGTGACGTCGGGTCCCAGTGCTTGGGTGTTGCCGGTGAAGCCGATCACCTGGTTGTTCGCATCCAGACTGAGATCAAGCTGGCCGAGGTACTTGCCCTGTGTACCGGCTTGCACGATGACCGTCTTCCCCACCTCAACCGGCGGATCCAGCAACATGCCGCCGTGTCCGACAACTACGGCATCTATCCCGGGAACCGTTTCCGCTAGGGTGCGCGCTGCGCCATAACCGGTGTGTGCCAGCACGATCACGACGCTGGCTTGCTTTCTCACCTCGGGGACAAGCGTTGAGAGCGCCGCCGTTGTATCTCCGGCTGCAAAGTCATCGCCGCCTGATGCTTTAGTAGTCCCCTGCCCACCAAGGACATTGGGGTCGATGATACCGATGATGCCGACCTTGATGCCGCCAACGTCCTTGATTATGTATGGCTTGACGAAGTCAGGGCTTTGACCGCCCAGTCTCAGGTTGGCGGAAAGAAGCTGCAAGCCCGATTTCGCCGCGATATCCTTCAAGAACGCCTGGCCGTATCGCAGCTCATTTTCTCCGATGTTGAAGGCGTCGTATCCCATCTTGCCCATAGCCATGGCAATTAGCTCGGCTTTCACTTTGCTATCTGGGTCGTAGAATATGTCGGAGAATGCGTCCCCGGCATCGACAAGGACCACGTTCCCGCTCTGCTTCGCCGATTGCACAGCGCTGGCCCGCCGGGCCAGTCCCCCTGTGGGTTTTCCTCAGCCACAAGGATCAATGGCGCCGACGACGTCATTGGTGTAGACAATCTTCAGCGTCTTACCCGTAGCTGCTGATGCAGGCTGGCTCGTCGCTGTAGGACTGGTCTGGTTCCCGCCGGAAGTGGTGGCACTCGCAACAGGTGAAGTCGCTGAAGTGGATGCTGTGGCACTGGTTGCAGCTTGGGAGGCGCATGCTGCCAAAAGAATCAGGAGAACTACAGCGGCTAAGGCCGCCGGGACTAAGGCCCTACGCATTGGACAGACCCTTTCTAGGTTATGGGACGTACCTTCAGTCGATTTGTGCTCGCAAGAGTATAGCACAAGGCAAAGGCAAGCGGCAACGCAGAGCAGGCAGCGTGTGCTCCATGATGCTTTGTGGCATACTATGAGGCATGCTCTTGCTTGTGCGGTTTGACCCAGTGTGCAGAACCTCATGGATAACAGATTGATGCCAGCAAACAGACGATGGACTGGCATCGGTTACTGATGGAGCTGAATTCCATGACCAAAGAGAGAAAGGTCGACCTATACGACGAACTTGGCGCTGATTATGATCTAATGATCGACTGGAAAGCCAGGCTGAAAAACGAGATGCCGTTCTTTCGGAAGCTTTTCGCTGAGCGGCGTGTGAGGCGGGTCCTCGATTCTGCTTGCGCGACCGGCATGCACGCTATCACCCTGGCGGGGGAAGGCTACGAAGCAACTGGAGCCGATCCCAGTGCTGAGATGGTTGCCAAAGCCCGGGCCAACGCTGCCGCGCGGAATGCCGACGTCCGGTTTGTGCAGGCCGGGTTCGGGGAACTAGCGGATAAGACGGGCCGGGCTTTCGATGCCATCCTTTGTCTGGGCAACTCGCTCCCCCACGTGCTGAGCGATACGGAACTGGACCGGACCCTGGCAGACATGAATGAGGCCCTTGCAGATCATGGGATCCTGATAATTCAGAATCGCAACTACGACAAGATCTGGCCGGAGAAGATCAAGTACATGCCGTTGAACACCGCCGTCGCCGGCGGTCGCGAATTACTGTTCTTCCGGATGCTGGAGTTCCATCAGGAAACGATGACCTTCTCCATAGTTACTTTCGAGAAATCGGCCGGGCAATGGAGCTACCGTGTCTCTTCCACTACTCTAAGGCCGATGTTCAGACCCCAACTTGCCGTAGCTTTGCGGAAAGCCGGCTTCTCCAACTTGAGCTTCTATGGCGATTACCAGTTCACTCCGTTCCAGAAGGATGAGACAATGGACCTCATCATAGTTGCCGCTAAGGACTAAGGGGTTTGCTCTTCCTCCTCGATTTCGATCAAAATGGTGCGAGCCGGCGCTCCGTTGCCTCCATGCACCTTCAAGGGTAGGCAAGCCATCAAGTAGGCTCCCGGCTCGATGCCCGTGAGATCGAGTCCCTCGATAGGCACAATCCCGTTTCCCAGGAGGGTCAGATGGGTCACGTGGCCCGGTTGTTCAAATGGCTCCACTGATAGATAGTCGATGCCAACTGTCTGGACGCCGATTTCCACGAGATACCGGGCGGCCTCGGGGCCCACTGCTATGTAGTTCTTGTCGAATCCCACGCAGAGGTCCCGCCCCTCGGCGGAGTTCTTCGTCTTGAACAACACCTTCTGCTGCCCTTTGATCTCGGGATGCGCTTCGAGGTCCTTGCGGGTGATCTCTCTTTCGGCGGCGGTCATGTCCACTACTAGTGCCTCGCCTACGAGCAGGCTCAGGTCCAGCTGATCTACTGATTTGCCGTTGTTTATGAAGTGGCGGGGCGCATCCACGTGAGTGCCAGTGTGGGAGCCGAAGCAGTACAGGCTGACATTTGCCGGGTCGCCTTCGTCGATGGAAAGGACTCGTCTGATCTCCACCCCTGGGTCCCCGGGATAGACCGGCATGTCCTCGGCGATTTCCATGGAGATGTCAAAAGCTTTAGGCATGGCGATACCTCCTCAGGCACCTAGGCCTGAATGAAGCCCTCTCTGATCAGGGCTTCCCTGATTGTCCTCTTTTGATTGTCAGCGAGGTCGATGTGCGGCAGGCGGACAAACGACTCGGGCAGGCCGGCGAGCGCCATAACGTATTTGAGCATGCCATACTTGGAGAATTGCTTGAGCATCTCGAACAATTGCAACAGACGCCGCTGAGGCGTGTCCATGTCACCGCCATTGGCATAGGCATCGAAGACCTGCTTGACTAGGGCCGGGAAGGCGTTTCCCAGACCGGAAGTTGCTCCAGCTGCTCCGGCCCTCAGGGCCCCGGCGATGTCGGTATCGGCGCCGTAAAAGATTTGCAGGTCCGGGAATTCCCGCACGTATGAAGTGGTGCTCTCGAGCGAACCGCTGGAATCTTTCACACCGAAGATGTCGCCGGCGAGAACCAAGCGCTCAAGAAGCTCATGTGGTATGGGGTTCTTGCTGAACTTCGGGATGTTGTACACGACAATAGGGATTTTGACTGATCTGAGGATCGCTTCGTAGTAGTCGCCAAGCGATTGCTGGGGCAGGTCAGGCCAATAGAAGGGTGGGACTACCAAAGCTACGTTCGCGCCCAGTTCTTCGGCATGTTTGGTCAGCTCAATAGTATCGGCCAGAGCCGTGCAACTGGTATGGGCCATAACCCAGAGTCCGGCCTTATTCTTCATTACCGTTTCGAGGAGTCTCTTTCGCTCGGCAATAGTGAGCGAAGGGAACTCACCATTGGACCCGCCCGGTAGAATGCCTTCAACGCCATTGCGGACCAAGAATTCCAGGTGTTGTTCGATCAGTTTGTGATCTACGTCCCCATTTCTCTTGAATGGGGTGACCGTGGCCACGATGTATCTCATCTATGCTCTCCTGCATCAGTACTCGGAACACTATTGAACCTAGATTGCATGATAGCAGAGCGGGAAGATATCGGCAACCGGCGGCAGGCCCATGGGGTGTTGAGGCTGCAAGTTGTATGCCACTTGTATGCGAATTTGGAAAAAATCTCTCATAAGCGCTGCGTGGCCGTGCTTTGGCCTGGCCTGTGCTATACTCATGTTCAGGGCGCGTGGCCAGGTTTGCCGTCAAGGTCTGTACGCCAGGTTCATAGCGCGAACCCCCTTTAGAGGTCGAGCGGAGGTGAGGATTGGGCACTGATAAGCCGCTTGGCGAGGAAATCGAGAGATTGTCCATTGCATCTGGTGATCTCCGGGTGCTGCCGGTCGAGGCCATCCGCAACATCGCCCGGCGGCTTGGCGTGCCGGAGCGACAAGTGGAGCTGACGGCTCTCGGCAAGCATATTCTGCCGGTGCGTTACCAGAGAAACCTCGGCACTGTGGGATGGGACGGCCAGGCGAAACTGCTCCAGTCTTCCGTGGCCGTCATTGGCGCGGGCGGGCTCGGCGGATACATCGTGGAAGGATTGGCCCGCATGGGTGTAGGGGGCCTGCTCGTGGTCGATAGTGATGTCTTCGAGGCCCATAATCTCAACCGGCAACTCCTGTCTACCGAGCGAGACCTCGGCCGTAGCAAGGTGGAATGCGCTCAGGAGCGCGTATCCTGCATCAACTCCGCCGTGTCTGTTACGTCTGTTCGGGCCCGGGCCGGACGTGACAATCTGCCGGGGTTGTTGGAAGGGTATGATGTGGCTGTGGATGCTTTGGATAGCCTGCCGGCGCGTTTCGAGTTGCAGGAGGCGGCTCAGGCCCGGGGCATACCAATGGTGCACGGGGCAATCGCCGGCTATTTGGTACAGGTGATGACGATCCTCCCCGGTGATCGCGGTTTGAAGAGCGTCTATGGAGAGGGTGATGTGCCGGAGAAGGGCATCGAATCATGGCTGGGAAACCCGGCGGGAACGCCTATGCTCTGCGCTGCTTGCCAGGTCCAAGAAGTGGTCAAGCTGATCACCGGGCACGGTGAGTTGCTGCGCAACCGGATGCTGATGATCGATTCCGAAGTATGGGAAATCCAAATGATAACTTGGGATCGTAGCTCCCGGCGCCGGGAATGGGCTTGAATCTCCTCATGCGCATTACTTCTCCAGTAGGAAACTCCCGATAGCCAGAGCGTCTATTGGCGAGAGAAAGAAGCACTCCAAAGCGTCTTCGGGGCGACAAACGATGGGTTTGCCGCGGATGTTGAACGAAGTATTGATCAAGATTGGCAGCCCGGTGAGCTTCGCAAATTCCTCGATCAGCCGGTGAAATAGCGGAGAAGTCTCGCTACTCACCGTCTGCACGCGTGCTGAGCCATCGACATGAATCGCCGAAGGTATCTTCTCCCTTGCCTCATCCTTGGTGTCGAATGTGAAGAGCATGAAAGGGGAATCGGGCAGGCCATCGAAGAAATCGGCCGATTTCTCCGCCAGCACCGCCGGCGCCACGGGCCGGAAATCCTCCCGGTCCTTGAGCTCATTCACCCGCGATAGCATTGACGGGTCCGATGGATCTGCCAGGATGCTGCGTGCGCCAAGGGCCCGCGGCCCGAATTCCATCCTCCCCTGAAACCACCCCACGATTTGCCCTTTGGCTAGAATCTCTGCCGTCGACCGGCAGATATCGGCCGGCCTGGAAAAGGTCAGGCCGCCTCTGCGCAGCACTGCCTCGATTTCGTCGTCGGAGAACGCAGGGCCCAGATAAGCGTCCCGCATTGTATAGAGCCTGTCCTGGCCTAATAAGCTGTTCCATACCCATAGCGCTGCCCCGATTGCGGTGCCCGCGTCGTTGGCTGCGGGCTGGACGAAAATGTTCCTGAAGGGCGACTCCTTTCTAATCGCGGAGTTCATGACGCAGTTGAGGGCGACTCCTCCCGCCAGGCACAGGTTTCCGGAGCGAGTCTTCTCATACAGCCAATCAGACATGGCGAGCGCTACTTCCTCTAGCCTACGCTGGCCGCTGGCCGCCAGGTCGAAGTGCCACTGCTCGAGAGGGGACCCGGGAGTACGGCGCGGCCCGAACAGTTGAGAGAAATCGGCAGGCAACACCCGAAGATCTCCGTCTCCTTCATACTGGACCAACTGCCGCATTTCTTCTATCCAGCGTGGCTTGCCGTAGGAGGCAAGCGCCATCACCTTGTACTCATCGCTACTGTTGAGGAAGCCGAGGTGGGTGGTAAGGTCTTCATAGAAAATACCCAGAGAATTGGGTATGAACACCTCTCGGAGCCTCTGTAAATCGCATCCTTCGCCCTTGGCGTAGAGTGTCGTGGCCTTCTCACCCTGTCCGTCGATGGTGAGTACGGCTGCTTCCTCGAACGGGGAAGGAAAGTAGGCGCTGGCCGCATGGGCCAGGTGATGCTCCACAAAATGGAACCTGAACCGGCCTGGAACCTTGACCCCGTTCCATCTAGCCCGCAAGTGAAACGGCACATCGTCGATGAGCATCCGGGGAGCAGCGGCGATGGTGGCTACGAAGAGGTTATGCCAATCGGGTCGGAATGACCGGTCGGCATCTGCCGTGTTGGACGTGAAAAATGGAAGAGATGCCTCGTTAAACCCGGGCTCCATGAGGACCCGCGGGTCGAATGAGTAGGCTACGTCATCCACATCGGCAAGGCCGATCCTCGTCTGTCTGAGGCAGAAATCAATAGCGTGAAATGGTAGCTGGAAAGCGGTGAAAGGCGTTGGTCGCTTGGCATGCTTGACACCGGTGAAGCGCTCCTCCTCCGCCGCCGCAATCATTACCCCATCGCTTACTATGCAAGCCGACGAGTCATGAAATGCGGCATTGATGCCGAGAATAAATGTCATTGCCGTACCCCCATATTTATGTATCAATTGTAACGTGAGGAAAGAAGAAGCGTCAATATGGCTCGTGGGTTTGAGAAGTGAGATAGAGTGGATGGTGCATTCCTATGCGGTATACGAACCTGAACGCTGTTGTCTATAGTAGACGATGACGCAAAATGTGGTAAATGCATTGACAGAACAGAAGCTGGCGGTGATACAATATGCTTATGTGGTGACTCAGTATTGTTGGTGGGAGTAGGTGGCTTGGAGACTGAACTCAGCCGTCTATTGGGACATGTCAAAGAAACCGCTGTTGTTGAGGATGTTCTTCCCTTCGTATCGGTTGTGATCCCCACGCGTAGACGAACTAAGTTGTTGTGCCGTTGCCTGCGAGCGCTAAGCAGGCAGGACTACCCCTTGGACAGATACGAGGTGGTTGTTGTAGACGATGACCCCGAAAACTGCGAAAATGGCGTGACACAGAGAGAGATTGTTGACTTAGGGTTAAAGTGCGATGTTCGTTACCTTAGAAACCCCGGAAAGGGCCCGGCTGCAGCGCGAAACGAGGGGTGGTCCCAGGCAAGTGGCGAGATTATCGCGTTCACCGATGACGACACTGTAGCGACTCCCACGTGGCTGAGGGAGGGCGTGAAGGGCTTCTCAGATGGCGTGGAAGGAGTCGGGGGCCGGACCATCGTCCCAATGCCGAGGGTCCCAACTGATTCGCAGCGGTGTGCCAGCTGGCTGCAGACGGTGCACTTCATCACCTGCAACGTGTTCTATCGCCGCGGAGCCTTAGAGGCTTGCGGAGGATTCGATACTCATTTCCATGAGGCTTACCGAGAGGACAGCGACCTCACCTTTAGCATGTGGGAGAGGGGCAAGAAGCTGGTGGTTGCGCCGGGCGCGGTGGTTTATCACCCCGCACGGAAGGGGAGATTCCTGTCGAGCCTGAAGGCTCATCGGAGGATCGCCTATGACGCGCTCCTCTACAAGAAACACCCGAAGCTGTATCGAGCAGGGAAGGGGCGCGGGGCACGGCCGGACTACTATCTGATGGTGAGCTCGGTGATTCTTGCCGTCGCCGCGGCAGTGGCCGGCTTTGGCTGGGGGGCACTGGGCCTCCTGGTGCTATGGGCTGTTTTCGACACACGGTTCTTCCTGGAGCGGGTCCGCGGCACTTCGCACGAGATGGCCGATCTTGCCGATATGGCTGTGACATCCCTTCTCATTCCATTCGCCGCGATCTTATTCCGCCTGGTGGGCGCCTTTAGGTATCGGACCCTCTTTTGGTGAAGTCCTTCTCAGAGGATCAGGTTACAGGAAGTGGCGGAATGATTGTGCCCGGCATCTACCAGCGGCCTCTTCGATGGCTCTACCGGCGACACAGGTGGCGCCACCTAACCCTCCCTTATTTACCTGCGGACATTCAGGTCGAGCCTTCCGCCGAGTGCAACCTCCGCTGCTCGATGTGTACCCTACGCTGCTATGAGCCTCCGAGCCGTCCGGCGCAGATGAGTCTCAGTAGCTTCCAGGCCATACTAGAACAGTTCCCACAGGTCCGTGACGTAACGCTTCAGGGACTGGGCGAGCCTCTCCTCTGTAAGGACATATTCTCCATGGTGCGTCTTGCCAAGCAACGCGGCGCCAAGGTGGGCTTCAACACCAATGGCATGCTCCTGGATTCTGACGCTTCCCATGAAGCCATAGAGTCAGGAGTGGACTGGCTCTGCGTCTCTCTGGATGCCGCCAATCCCCGGTTGCTCAGCCGAATAAGAGCCGGCGCCAACAGCAACCGGATTTCAATGAACCTGAACACGCTGGTTGAGACGAAGGCGCGCCTCGGATCAACCCGGCCGGAACTAACCATCACAATGGTCTTGATGCGCTCCACGATACGCGAGCTTCCCGGAGTGGTTGGCCTGGCGTCCCGACTGGGAGTTCCCAACGTTTCCGTGCAAGTTCTCTCTCACACACTCGAAGGGCCAGATCTTCCGGAGAGGTACCGGCCGGTGCGTGATTTTGTCGCTGGCGAGTTGCTTTCTCCCGGTAACTCCCGCGAGCTAGAGGAAGCCTATGCAGAAGCCGGGGTGATAGCCGGCGAGAAGAGGCTGAACCTGATATTACCGGCACTGAGGGACCATGCGGCAGCGGAGCCCGGTCATCGCCCGCCGCTTTGCCGGTGGCCATGGGAATCGATCTACATTACCTATGATGGGGCGGTCATGCCCTGCTGCATGTTGTCGACGCCCGATAGAGCAAACTTTGGCAATGTTCTTGAGAAGGGTGGTAGCGCCATTTGGAATGGGCCCGGTTATGCGTCCTTCCGCCTGGCGCTGGCTTCAACATCTCCACCAGCAGCCTGCCAAGGCTGTGCGGTGCTGCGTGGGGAGTTCTAAAGAGCCGGTGTGAACGCCGTAGATACAGGCTCTACCGGGGCGGGAAACTGTCTCGCTCGCCTCGCTCGCCGAACTGGCCATCCTCGAAGGCGCTGGGACCGCCCTTGTCCATAAGCTCCACCAACTTGAGCCAGAGGTTTGGTGGCGTAGTGCTCTTGAAGACGTAGAGATTGCGAATGGCGGTCGCATCAGCGCTGGTCTCACCACCACCGTAGGCATTGTCCCCAAGGGGTGTGCCTCCGAAATTGGCCAGGTTGAGACGCTGTTCACCGGAGTCCGGGTAGGGGTGGACGCGAACGGATTTTAGCTCCTCATCACTCCAACCCAGCATGCGCACCCATTGTAGTTCATCCCGCATATCGTAGAGGGTCCTGGCAAACTCTTCCTCGTGCATCATCGTATCCTCCTTCTTGTTATCTCGCCGGGGAGACAAATTGCAAAATCTATGCCATTGGCAAACACGTGCAGAAATGGGGCCATTATGACGATAACTGTTTGAAGGAGATGCTGAAGCATCTCAGGAGCCTGGTCTCCACTTCGATGGCACGCTAATTGCAAGGCGGGGCGCATGCCCGCGTTCGGGGCGCGCGAGAACCGGAAATGACCTGGCAACCGGCGCGTTAGGCAATTGCGGTTGTGGGGCAAATTAAGTATAATTCGTGTCCGTTTTGGCTTGGTGGTGGCAACGAGTGCTGTTGCCGGGCCCTAGAGTGGAAATCCGGGCGGATGAAGAATTATTACATTTGGACTATTGGCTGTCAGATGAATAAAGCCGACTCGGCGGCGCTAGCCGGCGCGTTGGAGAGTGCTGGTTACTGCCGGGCCGCTTCCCCAGCCGAGGCGGACCTGGTGGTGGTGAATTCGTGCAGTGTGCGAGAGAACGCCGAACAGAGAGTTTATGGCAAGCTGGGAGCGCTTGCAGACGTGAAGCGCAGTCGCCCTGGCACTATTATTGCATTAATGGGCTGCATGGTGGGCGCAGATGACTCCGAATTGCGGGCGCGTTTGCCGATGGTAGACTACTTTTTCCCACCAGCGGCTACCAGGCAGGTGCTGGACAGAGTTGTTCCGGATTTCGCCTGTGATGGGGCTTTGGGCAAAGGCATCGCAGCGGGGAGCTGGGAGGGGGCGGTTGCAGCTTTCGTGCCGATAATACATGGCTGCGACAACTTCTGCACCTACTGCATCGTCCCCTACCGCCGTGGCCGGGAACAGAGCCGCCCGGTAGAGGATATTGTGCGGGAGACGGAAGACCTGGTGCGAAAGGGCGTTAAGGAAGTAACGTTGCTGGGGCAAAACGTGAATTCCTATGGTCACTACCTTCGTGGCACACCGGATTTGGCCGACCTCTTCTGGGAAGTGAACGGAGTCGAGGGGCTGGAGCGGATTCGCTTCTTGACATCACACCCGAAGGACATGTCCGAAAGGCTGATTGAGGCTATTGCTAGCGTTCCGAAGGTTTGCGAGTATGTCAATCTTCCGGTCCAATCCGGTGATGATGAAGTGCTCAAACGGATGGGACGCCGCTATAATGTGGCGAAGTATGAGGAAACGATTAGCAAGCTGCGGGACAGGGTATCCGATCTAGCATTAGCTACGGATCTGATTGTGGGTTTTCCCGGGGAGAGTTATGAACAGTTCCAGAATAGCTATGCTCTCCTCGAAAGGGTGGGCTTCGACCAAGTCCACGTGGCAGCCTATTCCCGTCGCCCTGGCACGGCGGCTGCTCATATGGGCGACGATGTTTCCGTCGAGGAGAAGAAGGCACGTCTCGAGGCAGTGGAACTGCTCCAAGAGCGGGTGGCTGCTTCGATCAATGCCCAATTAGTGGGAAGGACAGTAGAAGTATTGTTTGAGGACCTAAAGGATGGCAAATGGCAAGGCCGGACAAGGACGAACAAATTGGTGTTCGTGCAAAGTGGCCGCGATATCCGCGGACTGCTGGCCGCTGTTCAGATAATTGCCGCCACTCCTTGGTCGTTGCGAGGAGAGCTGGCTTAGCAGCAAATACCCAGATAGTAGAACTCTCTATCCCAATACTATAAGGTAAGGAAGGCTTAAGGATGGTGCAGTACCAACCGGAAGATAAGAACAAGCAGAGAAGAGAGTGGTTGCAGAAAGCCATTGAGTTCGCGATGAACAATCAGTGGGAGGAGGCCGTCAAGGCCAACAAGGCCATTCTGGCTCTCTCCCCTGACGACGCTGAAGCGTTCAACAGGCTGGGGAAAGCCTACATGTCATTGCGTAAATGGCACGAGGCGCATGATGCCTACCAGGAGGCAGCGAGGCTGATGCCGCACAACACCATTGCCGAGA
>JAMCWQ010000065.1:28943-30800 GCA_023480825.1 Chloroflexota bacterium
GGCTGTCGCCGTGGGGCCCAAAGTGGATGCCAAGCTATTCATTGAGGAAACCGGCAAGACCGGCATCACCGCTCTCACACGCCCTGGAGACACCAAGACCCTGGCCAAAATGACCGCCGGTGACCCGGTGGAGTTGAGGATAGAGGATCAGAGACTGATCGCAAAAAGTGAAGACAACGAATATCTCGGCCAAGTAGAGCCGCGCCTCGCTCGGCGGCTGATGTCGCTGATGGAGGGGGGCAATCGATACGCCGCGGCAGTCACGAATATCACTGATCACAGCGCCAGAATAATCATAAGGGAAACCTACCAACACTCTTCCCAGTTTGGAAGAGTCTCTTTCCCGAAGGCCGCTCCCGGTCTAGAGAGCATTCGCCCTTACATCAAGGGGACCGTTCTGCATTACGACTTCGAGGAGGAGGAGGAGGAGATGGCCGAGGAGGAGTACGAGGAGGAGACCGAGGAGGAAGAGGTCGAGACCTTGGACGAAGAGGCCGAGTTCGAGCCGGACTTGACCGAAGAGTAGGAAGATAAGATCAGGCGGTATCCACTGGATACCGCCTTTTGATTTCGGACTAGCGTAGCACGAAGGTTAGGGCAATGAGAATGACAAACATGCCGCCCGCGAGAATGCCCACACGGCGCAGGTCCGCCATGATAAATGAGTACTCCTCGGCTCTGCTGACGCTGCGGGCTGCGGCAGCCGCTGCGGCAGCAGCAGTCCTTCTCTGAAGGAGGGGCTGTCCTGAGGCCTGGTTCTGTTCGGGTTGGGGCGGCGCCGCCACCGGTCCAGTCGCCCTTTGGTCGCGGGATTCCACCATCCGCCTGATTTGTGCCTCTCGGCCTTTCTGCGTTCGCTTTCCAGTCTTGACCGGTTTCTTGGCCACCTTTACCTCCTGCGCCGGGCCAAATTCCTAACGGCTACGGACATGCTTGGCTGCCTCTGGACGTCGAACCCTCGCGAGCCATCGGTCCCCGGCTGCGCATGCCCATCCTTCCGCAGAATCTTCGTATGAGCCACTTTCCAAAGCGTCTTCCCGGACAACGCTTCCCGGTGTGCCACCACGGCCTCCCTTGGGCTCAGTCTCACCAGAGCCGCCATGCCCAGCAGGACGGCTGTCAGGTCGTCCGCCTGGCCTATAACAGGCACAAAATCGGGTATCAGATCCACCGGAAGGATGACGTAGGCGATAACGGCGCCAGGTATGAACATCCTCAGCCATTTGGGGACCCGGGGGTCCCTGAGCAGCCGCCAGGCAAGCCCTGAGTCCCTCGCAATTTTGCTGAGGATGTCTGCTCTGGCTGCCAAGCTGGGCTGGCGTCGCT
Source organism: Chloroflexota bacterium (assembly GCA_023480825.1). GTDB lineage: Bacteria > Chloroflexota > Chloroflexia > JAMCWQ01 > JAMCWQ01 > JAMCWQ01. The sequence goes on from JAMCWQ010000065.1 coordinate 30,270, forward strand.
TGCGTTTCAAACCCCCCTCCCCGTTCGGTCCGGTTTGATGCTGCCATTACGGGCTAGTTAGGAAATTATAGCTTGCCGGGCAACGTACCGCAAGATAGGTGAGCGTCTTCTTGCTTTCAAAGGCGTTATTGGCGGGTCCTGAAGTATCGAGACGTTTGACAGTCACGGCGAGATTGTGATAATATCACACGAGTAGGGGCGACGTAGCCAAGTGGCAAGGCAGGGGTCTGCAAAACCCCCATTCAGCGGTTCGAATCCGCTCGTCGCCTCCAATTAACCCCATTACAAGCGATTGTAACGGGGTTTTTGTGTCCTGAAAACCGCGATGTTTGGAGAGAATCTGGATATCCTCTACTACTCTTTCACGCTGCCAATTTCTGGTTCTCAGGCTTATCCTTTATCAGATGCCCAACCCCCCTACCCCCCTTGTCAGGGGGGCATTACAAGAGCCATGTCGGGGGGACATTACAAGAGCTATGTCGGGGGGACATTACAAGAGCTATGTCAGGGGGGCATTTGCTGGTCACGCAC
>JAMCWQ010000103.1 GCA_023480825.1 Chloroflexota bacterium
TGTCACGAGACGAGTCATCCGCTCGGCGATGGTCAGCCCCATTTTCGGCAACTGCATCACTTCTATGCCTTCTAGTGGAGATACCGCCAGCGCGGGAGGCGCCTCGGCTGTGGGTGCCACCGGCGGCACTTGCTTTAGGAAATTCTCCACATCCTCGCGCACGATCCGTCCGTCGGGTCCGGTGCCCTTCACCTGAGCCAGATCGACACCGTGCTCTTCGGCAATACGGCGGGCAAGAGGAGAGACCCTGGCCGGCTCCTTCTCGCCGATTCGGGCGGTTGTCGGGGCCGCCGAAGGCGGGGGAGGCGGTGCCGGAGCGGCAGCCGGCGGAGCGGGAGTAGCGGCTGCTACCCGGCCCTTCTCCTGAGTCTCTATCAGTGCGATCGGCTGGCCGACCGGGACGGTCTGTCCCTCCGGCACCATTATCTTGGTGACAGTGCCGGTGTCAAACGATTCCAGTTCCATATTGGCCTTGTCGGTCTCTATTTCCGCTACCGGCTCGCCCTTGTTAATGTGGTCTCCCTCTTTCTTGAGCCACTTGTTCACTTTCCCTTCCACCATGGAGTCGCTGAGACGCGGCATTACTACGTCAACTGGCATGCTTTTTCCTCCTGGAACGGGCTAGCCGATCGTACCCTTCACGGCGTCGACGACTTGTTGTTTGTTTGGCATGGCGGCCGTCTCCAGCACTTTTGAGTAGGGCATCGGCACTTCGACTCCCCCTACCCTCTGCACCGGAGCATCAAGATAATCGAAGGCGTTCTCCATTATGAGGGCCGAGATCTCCGCACCAACGCCGTAGCTGCGCCAGCCCTCTTCCACGATCACGGCTCGCGTGGTCTTCTTGACCGAATCGAAGATCGTTCCCGTGTCTAAGGGACGTAGAGAGCGCAAGTCGATCACCTCGGCCTCGATGCCCTCACCGGCAAGGGCCTCTGCGGCATCCAGAGCCAGTAGGAGCATCTTGGAATAGCTGACAATAGTCACATCCTTTCCGGGACGCTTGACATCCGCCTTGCCGATCGGCACCAGATGCTCGCCGTCCGGCACGTCGCCCTTGGTGTTGTACAGTCCTTCGCTCTCGATGAACATGACGGGATTATCGTCCCGGATGGAGGTCTTCAACATGCCCTTGGCATCGGCCGGTGTTGCCGGCGCTACAACGACTAGCCCAGGAACGGAAGCGTACCAAACATCCAGAGTCTGCGAGTGCTGGGCGCCGAGCTGGAAACCGCCACCTTCGGGTGTTCTGATCACCAATGGAACGCTGACCTGCCCGCCAAACATATAGCTGATCTTGGCGGCGTGGTTGACTATCTCATCCATCGCCAGCAAGCTGAAGTTGATCGTCATGAGCTCCGCCACCGGCCTCAGACCGGTGAGCGCCGCGCCGATGCTCACTCCCACGATCGCCCCTTCGGCTATCGGCGTATCCTTGACTCTCTTCTCTCCAAACTCCTGCAGCAAGTTGGCGGTAACCCGGTATGATCCCTGAAATAGGCCTACATCCTCGCCGAGAATAAAGACTGTCTCGTCTCGTGACATCTCCTCCCGTAGGGCCTGGTTGAGGGCTTCCCGGTATGTAATGACAGCCATTTTAGCGATCCTCCTCCCCGGCGTAGATGTGGTCACGCAAAGTGGACGGCTCCGGGAAGGAGCCCTTCTCGGCAAACTCCACGGCGCTCTGCACTTCCTGTTCCACTCCCTGCTCCATCTGCTCCAGACCTCCCTGGGAAGCCAGGCCGGAGTCCACCAATCTTCGCGCCAGGTTGTCGATGGGGTCCCGCTGCTTCCAGGACTGCACTTCCTCTTCGCTCCGGTAACGGGCCGGGTCTGACATGGAGTGCCCCCGGTAACGGTAAGCAACCTCCTCGATCAGAACCGGCTTTCGTTCTTCACGCACGGTGCTGACAGCCTTGTCCACGGCCCGGCGAACGGCGACCACGTCCATGCCGTCGACCCGCTCGCCCGGCATGCCATAGGCGCAACCCTTACGCCAAAGCTCGGTTACCGCTGAGGCCCTGCTGACCTGTGTTCCCATGCCGTATTGGTTATTGACGATGATGAAGACCACAGGAAGGGACCACAACTGAGCGATGTTCAGGGCCTCATGGAACGTCCCGATGTTGGTTGCGCCATCGCCGAATATCGCCATCACGATTTCCTTACCACCACGGTACTGGATGGACAATCCCGCCCCCACTGCTATCGGGATAAACCCACCGACTATCGCGTAGCCACCCAAGAAGCGGTGTTGCAGATCGAAGAGGTGCATCGAACCACCACGTCCCTTGGAAGTGCCTTCCACTTTACCGTAGAGTTCGGCCATTACCGCGCCTGCTCCGGCCCCGCGCTCGACGGCAATTCCATGGTCACGGTAGCTACTGAATAGATAGTCTTCCGGCTCCAGGGCCGTGACGCTGCCGACCACAGCCGCCTCTTCCCCAATATTGAGATGGACGAAGCCACCAATATTTGCTCTGGTGTACATCTCCGCCACCTTTTCCTCGAAGCGCCTGATCAGCAGCATGTCATGGTAGAAGCGAAGAAGAAGCGTCTTGTCGAACCCCTCCAGTTCGTTACGGCTGATTGCCTGCTCGCCCGGTTTTTCCATAGCTGTGTTGCTCTCCTTATCGCTGAGATATGAGTTTGGCCCGTTTCCGCAGTCGCCGGTCAATCGCCATGGCGGCCATGGCGCCATCCGCAGTGGCAATCACGACCTGTCTCAAGCGATTACCCCTAACGTCGCCCGCTGCGTATACGCCGGGGACCGAGGTATCGAGTTCGGGACCGGTGACGATATATCCTTCTTGGTCAAGCGTCAACTGTCCATCAAGGAAATCAGTGGCCGGCTTGTTCCCGGCCAGATACAAGAACACCCCTTGCACTGGCACTGCCCTCTGGGCTCCTTGAGGACCGGCGACCTGAACATGTGTCACTGCACCATCTCCCTCAATGGATTGGATGGTGCTATTGAACAGCACCTCTATCTTCTCGTTGGACGTAACCGCTGCCGCCTCCCCGTCTTCCGCCAGGAACCGGGAAGTGGGGTTGATGAGGAATATGTGGCTGACATAGCCGGCGAGGACGAGGGCTTCCGTCACGGCCTCTTCGCTGTTTCCCACCACCGCAACGTCCTTGTCGGCGAAGAACGGCCCATCACAAGTTGCACAATACGCCACCCCATGGCCCACAAGCTCCCGCTCGCCGGGTATCCAATTCGAGCGGGACCGTGCTCCCGCGGCAATCACCAGAGCCTTCGCCTGATACACTTGCGTCGCGGTGATTACGCGGAAAGGTTCTGTCGACAGCTCAAATCCGTAAACCTGAAAAGGGCGGAAGACCACGCCAAAGGACTCGGCGTGCGCATGCATCAGCTCCAGCAGTCCTGCGCCAGACAGCGGTTCTTTGAAGCCTAAACCCGGGTAGTTGGCCACTTGGTGGGCCATCCCCAGGGCACCGCCGATTCGCGCCTTGTCGAGAAGAAGGGTGCTGAGGCCCGAGCGGGCTGTATAGATGGCTGCTGTGGTCCCGGCTGGACCTGCGCCGGAGACGATCACATCGTATGTTTCTTCATTCATGTGTCAGATATCCTCCCGCGCGACAACAACGGGTGTAATCTCCGCGTTTCTAGTATTCGTTCCTAATAGCACGGAACGTGCCAAGGACGATGGTGAAGACTTGGGGGCAAAGCGTAACCGGCGCATTTTGGCATGATTCTTGCGAGTTCCACACTGGTGAGGAAGGGCATCATACAAAAGCATTCCTGCTGTCGCCCGGTCCCAGCAGTAGACTTCCAATCCTACAGAAGACGGGGCGCCCTCATTTGTTCGCCACCATGGCCTTGGCATGGAGGGGCGGCACGCCCCCAACCTGCCAAGCCACCCGATTGGTGGGGAGTCTCATACCATATCGGTGAGGAGGCACAGACATGGGTAAGATGCGGGTAATGTCGAGAATGGGTGACAAGCAAGTATCTTGGGATAGCGAACGGGTGGAAATGGGCGATCTAGATGCGCTAGCGGCAATCAAAGAGGCAGAGAGGATCTTTAAGGAAGAGAAGGCCAAGGGCGGTACAGCCTTTCGCATCCGGCCGGGAGAGCCGGCAGAGCGAATAGACTATTTTGACAAGACCGCTGACCAGATTGTCTTTGTCCCTCGGGTGGCGGGAGGATGACGCTACCGTTTGGCATAGGGGGCACCGCTATGTTGGTGATGGAACTCGCCTTCCTTGGCCTACTGGTCCCGCTGATTGCCTTTTTCCTGTGGCGAGCGCTGGCCCGCCCGTTCGCCCAGACCGCAGCCATGCTCCGGGTGGCCAATTCCTGCGACCCCGAAGCAGTGCTGCGGGCCCAGGCGATGCTGCGTGACCTGCTAACGGACGAGGAGTACCAACAGGTGAATAGCCGGGGCTATCTGGTGGTGAGGAGCAAAGTCAACCCGGCCCAGGAATACCATATCCCTCGGTATCAGGGAAAGGTCCGGGTGTATGAGGATGGGAAGCTGGTTGCCGGCTTATGCCTGCAACCCTATGAGGTGCTTCCCGATGCTGACGTGATAATGATGCATAAGCTGATGTTGGAGGGGGCCGAGGAGACCTACCTGGCGGAAGCGAACCATTTCGTTCCCCACAGAAACGGGCTGTGGAGGCTGCAGACATGAGGATGGCCTACTCGGCCGGGGAAGTGTAGGGTATGGACCTCAGAATTGGCGCGGCAGTGCAAGCTCGTGATGGTAAAGAGGTCGGGCTGGTCCGTCACATCATTGTCGATAATGCCACAAGCGAAGTGGCCGGAATCGAGGTCTTGCGGACCGGCGGGCAGCCCGGCAGCTACGTGGTGCCGATTGATCTAATCGAGGACTCCACCCTTGACACCGTCTACCTGCGAGCTTCCATCAAGGAACTTCAGGAGATGCCGGCCACTGTCGAAGCGTATTACCGTGACTTGCCGCCTGAGTGGCACCCCGCCCCGGGGTTCGGGGCCGGCGAGGAGGGGACTCCGTTGTCCGGATCCGCCAAGACAAGCGGGACCAGAATAGCCGAGAATGCCGATGTGGTGTGCAACGACGGGAAGGCCGGGACGGTCAGCCGGCTGCTGGTGGACGATTACACCGGAGGAATTACCTCAGTAGTGGTCTTGATCGATCGTTATTCGGGAAAAGAAGTAGAAATACCCTTTGACTGGGTCAGCTCAATAGAGGATGGTAGACTCCGGCTCGAGTGCAGTGTTGAGGCGCTGCGCTCCATGCCGAAGCCGGAGAGCGAAGGCACGTGATGCCATAGGGATGGGCAGCTTCCTGGTGACTTATCATGAGGCATGCCTGTTGGTGCAGGAAGGGAATGGCGCCGACGTGCCCAGTCCCATAGTCTTCCATTTTGGGCTTGTCAGCGCAATGTCTCTGCATGCGCCAGCCAGGCCGGTCTTCGGGACAAGCGCTGTAATGCCCCCTGACAAGGGGGGTATGGGGTTGGGTATCTAATAAGCAGACTGCCTGGGGAACCCGAGATTCGCAGGATTGGGTGGTTAGGCCCTCTATCCTCCAGCCCCTTCCCCCCAATGCTGAGGGAAAGGGGGGAGCTTACTCCGCTCTTCCAGAATTGGGAGAGGGGCCGGGGGTGAGGGCCTAACCACATAGTTGTGCGAAGGAGCATACTCTTTCACGCTGGCAAGTGCGTGATGAGCAAATGCCCCCTTATCGGGGGGCATTTCTGTGTCAGGACTACTCCAGGTAGTCCACCAGCTTCTTGGTGCGGCTCGGGTGCCGTAGCTTGCTGAGCGCCTTGGCCTCGATTTGGCGGATACGCTCCCTGGTCACGCCAAGCTCTTTGCCTACCTCTTCCAGCGTCCGGTTGCGCCCCGTGTCCAATCCGAACCGGAGCCTGATCACCGTCCGTTCTCTCTGGTGCAGGCAATCGAGCATGTTTTCCACCTGCAGTTTGAGTAGATGGCGGGACACCTCGTCGACCGGCGTCGGCCCCGACTTGTCCTCGATAAAATCGCCGAGGAAACTATCACCATCGCTGCCCACCGGCGTCTCGAGCGAAACAGGATGCTGGGCGACCTTCAGAATCTCACGCACCTTCTCGGGGGTGAGGCTCATCGCGTTGGCGATCTCCTCAGGCAAGGGCTCCCGCCCCAGTTCTTGCAGCAGCTTGCGTGACGTCCGGAACAGCGAGTTGATCGTCTCAACCATATGGACGGGTATTCTTATCGTGCGCGCCTGGTCGGCGATGGACCTGGTGATTGCTTGCCTGATCCACCAGGTGGCGTAGGTACTGAACTTGTAACCGCGGCGGTAATCAAACTTGTTGACCGCCCGCATCAGGCCGAGATTGCCTTCCTCGATGAGGTCGAGGAGTGACATTCCTCGTCCGACGTACTTCTTAGCGACGCTCACGACGAGCCGCAGGTTCGCCTCTGTTAGGTGGCGGCGGGCTTGCTCCCCCCTGTCCACATCTATCTCGAGCTTGTATCGCTCGTCATCACCCAGGTCCTCTTCCTGAAGCCTTTCAGCTGCGTTGACACCTTTCTCAATGGCTTTCGCCAGAGTGACCTCTTCGGCCGCCGATAGCAGTGGTACTCTTCCTATCTCCAGTAGATACATCCTGATCGGATCGTCGATTTCCTGATGGTCGAATTCTGCCAGAATATCGCTTCTTAGTTCCGCATGTTCCTCGGTAGTAGCTTCCTGTGTCCATTCTTCTTCCGCTTCATCCAACTTGAATTCAGTGTTCTCTGAATCAACTTCCGCTATCAACTGGTCCCTCCACGCCCATCGCTATACTCATCTGATATATCTAAACACCAAGTGATATCGGCCCAAAACGGCGAGCACAATAACGCCGGGTATGTGACCCGGCATAATCATGATGAGGGTTACGCAAGCCTCCGACGAAGCACGGCAGAAGCCTCCCCTGCAGGTAAAAGGCTGGCAGCAGCCATCTCGTGCGTTGTGCCGTGATTCTCTGCCACCAGGCCAAAAAGCAACCTTAGTATATCATAATGTCGCGTTTTGGTCAACAAATGAGGCGGGCAGATTTCGCATATTGTTGGCTCCTCACAGAATTTGCAATTGACAACAGACAGGGTTTGGTCTATCCTAATGCTACTCCGGAGCTGTGCCGGGTGCCAAACGGAAATAGACTTCTTTACGAGGACGTTGAGGAGGAGTGTGCAATGATTATCGGAGTTCCAAAGGAAATCAAGGATCGGGAGAACCGGGTTGGCCTAACCCCGGCAGGTGTGTCGGACCTAGTCAAGGCTGGGCATAATGTGCT
>JAMCWQ010000070.1 GCA_023480825.1 Chloroflexota bacterium
AAGCTGAATATCAATGCGAGAGCAGCTGTGTTCCAGATTGCGGGTGCTATCGCCGGGGCGATGGATGCCGGTGATCTCCCAGTCCGTGTTCGCGAGCAGATAGTCTGCGAGGTGGCTGCCGGCAAAACCGCTCACGCCGGTAATAATAGCTTTTGCCAAGAATGACTCCTGCTCCGGGTAGCGCCGGAAGCATCACTTGCTCCCGGCACCACCTTCGTATTCGAGGTCGCTGCTATTATAGGCCCGCGTCGCGCTTCAGTAAAGCGGCCTTGTCGGTCTTCTCCCAGGGGGCATCGATGTCATGCCGGCCGAACGCCCCGTAAGCCGCAGTGGGCTTGTAGATGGGACGCTTCAAGTCGAGGTCATGAATGATTGCTGCAGGACGCAAGTCGAAGTGCTTCTGCACGAGCTCGAGGATCTTCTCGTCGGAGACTTTACCTGTTCCATATGTCTCCACCATCACCGAGAGCGGCTCGGCTTTGCCGATGGCGTAGGACACCTGCATCTCGAAGCGATCGGCCAACCCGGCGGCGACGACGTTCTTGGCCACGTAGCGAGCAGCGTAGGCGCCCGAGCGGTCCATCTTCGTCGGGTCTTTGCCGGAGAAGCACCCGCCTCCATGGCGAGCTACTCCTCCGTAGGTGTCGACGATTATCTTGCGTCCGGTCAGGCCGGCATCGCCCATGGGACCACCGGTGACGAACCGGCCGGTGGTATTCACGTAGTACTTTGTCTGCTCGTCGATAAGGTTGGCAGGAACAACTTTCTTGATCACGTGCTCGATGATCTCTTCCCTTAGCTGGTCCCAGGGAACCATGGGATCGTGCTGAGCGGCGATGACAACGGAGTCGACTCTTACCGGTTTCCCGTAAGCGTATTCCACCGTGACTTGCGACTTGCCGTCGGGCCGGAGGTAGTCGAGTATCTCTTCCTTGCGGACGGCCGCGAGCCGCTTGCACAGCTTGTGAGCGAGCATGGTGGAAAGAGGCATAAGCTCCTCGGTCTCATTGCAGGCGAAGCCGATCATCATGCCCTGATCGCCCGAGCCGATCTTCTCGTAAGGCACTAGAGCGGGTATGTCGGCGTAGGCGTTGGTGGTGATTTCGCCGGTTACAAATACCAGCCCCGTGGTCGCACAGGTTTCGCAGGCGACGCGCGAGTCAGGGTCCTGGGCCAGCAGGGCATCGAGGATGGCATCCGATATCTGGTCACACAATTTATCGGGATGGCCCTCTGTGACCGATTCGGAGGTGAAGAAGCACTGTGGCGATTCTAAGAAAGTGTGGCTCACGATGTAGTTCTCCTTTTCTAATTGAAATACTAGGTTCCGGATTCCCACGAGGAAAGGTACTTCTTCTGCTCTTCTGTCAGCACGTCTATCTCAATTCCCATAGAAGCTAGCTTGAGCCTGGCGACCTCTTCGTCTATCTCCTTGGGAACGATGTACACCTTTCTCTGTAGTTCCTTAGTGTGCTTTGCCATGTACTCAGCGGAAAGCGCCTGATTGGCGAAGCTCATGTCCATAACGCTCGCGGGGTGCCCTTCGGCGGCGGCCAGGTTGATCAGCCGCCCCTCGGCAAGAACATGCAACTTCCGGCCATCCGGCAGGACGTATTCCTCGACGAAATCCCGGACAGCGCGGTGGGAGACAGACATTGCCTCCAAAGCCGGGATATTGATTTCGTCGTTGAAGTGGCCGGAATTGCAGATGATTGCGCCGTCCTTCATGGCTTCCATGTGGTGTTTGTCCACGACGTTGATGTCGCCGGTGAGGGTAACGAATAGATCGCCCAGAGGCGCTGCTTCCTGCATGGGCATCACACTGAAGCCGTCCATGTAGGCTTCAATGGCCTTCAGGGGGTCGACCTCCGTCACGATTACATGGGCGCCCATGCCCCGTGCTCGCGTGGCGAAGCCACGTCCGCACCAGCCGTATCCCGCTACCACCACCACCGACTCGGCGAGGAGAATGTTCGTGGCCCGGACAATCCCATCTACAGTGCTCTGTCCGGTCCCGTAGCGATTATCGAACATGTGCTTGGTGTCGGCTTCATTGACGGCGATAATGGGGAATTTCAGGACCCCATTCTCCTCCATCGACTTGATCCTGATCACTCCGGTTGTCGTCTCTTCGGTGCCGCCGATCACATAACCGATTAGTCCGGTCTTGTCTTTGTGAAGACTGGATACCAGGTCGGCTCCATCGTCCATGGTCATGTTCGGCTTGTGGTCGAGGGCGGCCCGGATGTGCTGGTAGTAGGTAACCTCATCCTCGCCCTTGATGGCGAATACCGGAATGCCGTACTCCACGAGGGCTGCCGCCACGTCATCTTGGGTGCTAAGCGGATTGCTGGCGCATAGCACGATATCGGCGCCGCCGACTTGCAGGGTCAGCATCAGGTTTGCCGTTTCGGTGGTGACATGCAGGCAGGCTGAAACCCGGATATCTTGGAGCGGCTTTTCCTTGGCAAAGCGTTCCCTGATTTGGCTGAGCACCTTCATTCGCGTGTTGGCCCATTCGATCCTCAATCGGCCTTTTCCCGCCAGGTTGATGTCTTTGATGTCATACTTGATTTTTGTCTGCATACAACTCTCCTGATATGAATTCGCTCTATAGAGCCTCGCCGAAGTTCTCCATGAAACGTTCCGAGAACTCCGGCATGGTGAACCGGTGTAGGGTGGTGCCGTACTCTTCCAGGCCATAAACCGAGACTAGGGCTGCGACTTTACCCATCTTGGCCAGGTTATAGTCGCGCAAGAGCCCCTTTATTATTCCCGCCCGGTAGGCGTCGCCGGCTCCCGTGGGGTCGATCACACGCCGCGGCTTGGCCGGCGGTACGTTCACGGTTTCCTGCTTGGTGCGGATCAAAGAGCCTTTGTCGCCGAGAGTCACGATGACGATCTCCGCGTAATCGACGAGGTCGTCCACCGACAACCCGGTCTTGTTGCGGATCATCTCGTACTCGTAGTCGTTGGCGATGAGCACCTTGGCGCCGCGAGCGCTCTCGGTGATCGCGCCCGGCTCGAGGCTGGGATCAAAAATGTACGGGATGTGCAACTGCTTGCACTCCTCGGCGTATTTCACCATAGCCTGCGGGCTGTTCGGCGAGATTATGGCGATCTCAATCGACTGGTAGTCTAGATTGGCAAAGCTAAGAGTATCGGCGTAGCTCATCGCCCCGGGATAGAAGCCGGTGATTTGGTTGTCCGCCTTGTCGGTGGTGACGAAAGCCGAAGCGGTGTACTCGCCATCGATTACGGCGATTCCCGAGACATCGATCTCATTGGCCAGGAACCAGAGGCGGTAGTCCTCGAAGTCGGAGCCCACAGTCGCCATGATCGACGGGCGCTCCCCAAGCAGGCTGAGATTGTAGGCAATGTTCGTGGCGCAGCCACCCCGCTGCCTTTTTAGACAATTGACCAGGAAGCTGACATTCAACATGTGGACTTTCTCGGGCAGAATGTGGTCCTTGAAGTAGCCCGGAAAGTCCATTATATGGTCCCAGGCGATCGACCCTGTGATGACGATACTCATTGTCTTTCCTCATTGGTTCTGGTTGGAGTTGGATAGTCGCAGGTCCCTGATATTTGCCGCAATCCGTCCCGGAATGGCGGCCACACAACGCCTCGCTCGGTGATGATGGCCGTGACGTAGCCGCTTGGCGTGACATCGAAAGCGGGATTGGCCACTCTCACGCCCTCAGGGGCGATCCGTTGCCCGGCGATGCAAGTCACCTCTTCCGGATTCCGCTCTTCAATAGGGATTTCCTCGCCGGTGGCAATCGAAAGGTCTACAGTGGAGAATGGGGCTGCAACGTAGAAGGGAATCTTGTTCTCTTTGGCCAGCACGGCTACCGTATAGGTCCCGATCTTGTTGGCGACGTCGCCATTGGCGGCAATACGGTCAGCCCCGACAATTGCCAAATTGATCATGCCTCGGGACATGAAATGGCCGGCCATATTGTCCGTGATCAGTATCGGATCGAGTCCCAGTTGTTGTAGCTCCCAAGCTGTGAGGCGGGCGCCTTGTAGCACTGGCCGCGTCTCGTCCACGAACACTTTCAGTCTCTTACCTTGTTCACTGGCCGCTCTGATAACGCCGAGAGCCGTACCGAAGTCCACGGTGGCGAGGGCGCCGGCGTTGCAGTGGGTGAGGATGGTATCGCCGTCGCTGATAAGAGAAGCGCCAAACTCGCCCATACTGCGGTTGGTCTCCTCGTCCTCTTGGGCCATCTTCACCGCCTCCTCAACAAGGGCCTCCACGATCGCCGGAGCCGGCAAAGGCTCAAGGGACTCTGCCTTGTCCATCATGCGCCTGATCGCCCAGAACAGGTTCACCGCTGTCGGCCTGGTGGCTTTGGTGAATTCGGCGGCTTCATGCAGCCCGGAAAGAAGCTCCTCGCGACTTTTGGCCCTGCTTTGAACAGCAGCCAGGGCGAGAGCGAACGCCGCTGTCACCCCGATAGCCGGAGCCCCGCGGACCTTCAGCGTTCGGATGGCATCAGCCACTTCTTTGTAATCATGGAGTTCTAGGACGACGACTTCGGATGGCAGCCTACTTTGATCGATCATTTTGACTGTGCCATCATGCCATTCGACTGTCTTCAACCGGTTCTACCTCCAAAATGCAAAAAAAATCTCTTCTGCACATGAAGAGATTTGACTAGTCTTGCGACTGTCCTCTCATCTTGCAGAACTCTCTGCCGGAATTAGCACCTGTTCTTGATCCGGGAGCCGGCAGAAGACCATTCCTCAAGCGGCTACCACGGGAATCCAGAACGGTTGCTGGGCTTCACAGGGCCGTGTCCCTCCACCTCTCTGGATAAGAGGTTCGCTATTCGATTTTCACGAAATAATAACATCTCAACTCACGGCTGTCAATATTCTGCTAAGTGGTAAACTTCTGCGGCGAAAAGCCGACAATATAGTTGACAAGACTATGCTGAGGGAAGCGGCAGAGCTGGCGATTGGCCGCTGAGAGGGACTTGTCCTACACGCATTGTGGAGAATTTGCCCGGTAATCAACAGGTTTTCCACCGACTTAGGCCCGAAGTGGAAAACTGGTGGACAAATGCGTGGAGAACCCTTTTGTTCTCTCTCTATGTCGACCATAAAATTGGAATGCCATGAGTTATGTAACTGAAACTGGCCGCAATTCCCCTCAAGTCAATTACCAGGATTTGTATCTCTACGGCTCCGATGCTGTGCTGGTCATCGATGAGAAGAGAAGGGTCCTGGCGCTAAACCCGGCTGCCGAGGCGATAACCGGCTGGCAGGAGTCCGAAGTGGCCGGGAAGAAGGAATGCTCTAAGGTATTTGGCTGTCACGGCCGGGATGGCGTGCGCTTGTGCAGGACCGCTTGCCCGGGGATAGAGGCGATGCGAACCTCGGTCCCGGTGGAGCATGTGGAGTGCCGCATTACGACCCGGCAGGGCGTGCACTTGGACGTGGAGGCTAGCTTCTCACCGGTGCCAGTAGCCGCAGCCAGCGCCGCCGCCATCTTTGTCCGTGGTGTGGCCGGCAGCAATCGGCGCAACGAGTCGTTTGCCCAGTGGGCGGCGGAGCAGGAACTGGAGAAGCTAAAGGCGCAGTTCCTAGCGCGGGTATCGCACGAGCTGCGAACGCCTTTGACGACCATGATGGCCGGCAGCCAGCTTCTGGCGAGGAAAGAGCTACCAGCGGGGAAGGTTCAGGAGATTGCGACCATGATCGAGCAGCAGGCCAAGGGGATGTCCAAATTAGTGGAGAGCTTATTGGAGCTCTCGCGCATGGTGGCCGGAGAGTGCGCCATCAAGCGCACCTCGGTTGGTGTGCCTGCTCTCCTGAGAGACATGGCCGGCCAGTTCGAAGCAGCGTCTCCCCTGCACCGCCTAGTTGTCGATTGCCCAGTTAACTTGCCCCGGGCCGCCGCGGACCGGTCGCGGATCAGGGACGTTCTGGAAATACTCTTAGACAACGCTATCCGATACTCGCCGGATGGCGGTACGGTTACGCTGGCGGCCGAGCGCCGCCGGGACTTGGTGTGCATTAGCGTCGCCGACGAGGGAGTGGGCATCCCGAGGCAGAACTTCGGCAGCGTCTTCTCACCCTTCTACCGGGTGGAAGGGGCGGTATCGAAGAAGGTGAAGGGCGCCGGGGTGGGTCTGGCTCTCTGCAAATACGTAGTGGAGATGCACGGCGGCCGGATATGGCTGGACAGTGAAGTTGGGGAGGGCAGCGTGTTCTACTTCACGCTGCCCGTCGCCAGGCCAGGTTTTGCCGGCATGCCCGAAGCCAGCCACTGATACACTTGCGGGCACCGGATTTCTCGTTCCCCATGCTCCCCTACAACAGGGGCATTTGCTTATTGGCTCTTAGTCACCCGCGTCACAAAGTCCTTGATAGTAGCGAGGTAGGCGTTTGCCTCTTTCTCCAAAATGATCACGTGGCTGGAGTTTCCGAACATGACGAACTCGTTGTCAGGTATAAGGTCGGCCATCGTCTGGTGTATCTCCGGCACGCACTCGTCGTACTGCCCGCAGAGAATAAGAGCCGGCACTTTGATCTCGCCCAGGCGATCCGTCACGTCCCAATCGAGCAGGGTCCCCGAGCAGGTAAACTCGTTTGGGCCCCACATGTAGTAGTACGCCGGTCCGATATCGCCCATGGTAGGTCCGAGCAGCTCTTTGCATTCCTTCAGAGACCGGGCCGGTTCGAAAGGGGTGCTCCGCCGGGTGAAGCGGCAATAGAACTCGAACACCAGCTCTTCGTACTCCGGGCTGTTGAAGTCGCCGGCCCCTTCGTGTTTCAGCATCTCCCGGTAGATGTGGGGAGGAAGCTCGAGGCGTCGCCTGTGCATCCCCTTGACTATTTCAACCGTGCTGGCGCCGATGTTCGAGGGGATGAGGCTTTTGATTCCCTCGGGATGGTCGAGAGCGTACTGTAGGGCCAGCATTCCCCCCCATGATTGGCCGAGCAAGTGCACGCGGCCAAGCTCCATCTTCTTGCGGATAATGTCCAGCTCCTCGACGAAATGCTCCACGGTCCAGAAGGAGTTGCCTTCGGGATGGTCGAC
>JAMCWQ010000062.1:0-639 GCA_023480825.1 Chloroflexota bacterium
GTGAGATTGCGGGGTGCCGGCCGCAACCGACTCCAGCCTCCGGCGGGGAAAAGCACGTTGGCCAGGCAGCGCCTTCCGGCAATGACAACCTACAGGGTTCAAAACGGGTCCACCTGATGCAAGGCGGCAATGCTGGAAATGGTTTCTCCGGCCTTCACCACGTGCTTGAAGCCGGTGATAGGGAGAATCTCCAGATCTTGTCCGTCGCGCAAGCTATCCGGATTATCGATGTTGTTGTCCCATATGATGGTATCAACACTAATGTCGAACCGCAGTGCGATATCGCTCAGCGTCTCGCCTGACGCCACCTTGTGGGTGATGATCTTGTCACGCGGTGGCCGCTTGCCATTCGGGACGATGATCAACTGGCCTTCCTTGAGCTGGTAAGGTTCCTTGAGCTCGTTTGGCTGGTAGGCGATGATGGAACGCGGGTCGGCCAGGTATCTTCTGGCGATGGAATCGATGCTATCCCCTGCTTGGACCTTATGCAACATCCCGGTGACCGGCAGGATGGTAAGGTCTTGCCCGGGGGACAGCGAGGCCGCCGGGTCATCGATGTTGTTTGCCTCCAGAATGGTATCGGGACTGATATTGAACTTCTGGGCCAGCGACGCAATGGTGTCCCCGTTTTGAACCCTG
>JAMCWQ010000062.1:649-7012 GCA_023480825.1 Chloroflexota bacterium
TGTCATTGCCGGTTGGGGATTGGCCTCGGCACGGGTGATAACTTGGGGCGTCGCGCTGGCGGCCGGGAGCGCAGTAGCCGTCTGGGTATCCAACGAGGGGTCGGCAGCGAGATAGCCGCTTTGAGTGTTCAGGGAAGGGTCGACAGCGACATCTTTCAACCCGACATCGGACCCTATGAACGCCTCATTAATCTGCTGATTGCCCGGGCTATGGGCAGCCTGAACGGACAGCGCCCGGAACCCGCCCCCCACCACCACGAGAGAGGCGATAATGAGCAACACCAGATGAGTGGCATAACGTGTGAGCAAGCTGGCGATGTGAGATTGCGGGGTGCCGGCCGCAACCGACTCCAGCCTCCGGCGGGGAAAAGCACGTTGGCCAGGCAGCGCCTTCCGCCGGGAGGCTGGTCCACTATCGGCACCCATCGTAGCCAATCGTTCGAGAGCCTTTATGGCCTCCTCTTCCCGTCCAAGGAGAGGATAAGTCAAGAACTCTTCGGTCTTGACGGCTACAGTATGGCGCTCGGTCTCTGGGCTTGGGTCGTTTTCCTGGGGATTTCCTAGCTCCGCTAGGGATTGAAGGGCTTCGCTGATCGCCTCCTGCCGGCGAGAGCGACTAGATAGAGGACCGTTCCTCAGTCGTCTTGCGACTCGTGAGTACCAGTCCGGTCGGGTACTTCGCAATAATCCATCCTCCTACTACGGGCGTATCGTTCCAAGCGCACGGCGCTGCCTATTGCTTCCTGCAAACCGGCCATGCCTTTGGAGGCAACATACAAATTGCCCCACGTGGGAGTCGACTGGGGCGGCAAGCTGATCGCTGCAACGAAGAGCCAAGAACGCGGGCCTGAAGACCGCCCCGCAATACTGAGCATAGACGACCATTTAGGGCCTGTCAAGACCGTTAATAGGCCCGCAAAACGTGAAAGCGGGCTTGCCACGTTTTGCAGGGCAGGTCTTGCATCTGGTTGGACAAAGAAGTAGGTAGGTAAATGGTGCAACGGGGTTTGGCAAAATGCAAATCCCCCTCCAACTAGTTGGAGGGGGATTTGCGTTGCAGAATGGACGCCCGGAGGGCGCTCTTGCTAGACGATATCTTTGGTAAGGGTTGCCAGAAACTCCCGGTTGTTGGCGGTCTTGGATAGCCTCTGCAGCATGAGCTCGATGCCTTCGGTACCACCCAGCACCGATACCATCCGGCGCATCGTCCAGACCTGTCTCAGTGTCTGCTCGTCGAGGAGTAGCTCCTCACGCCGCGTACCAGACCTCTGGACGTCCATTGCCGGATAGATTCTCTTCTCCGCCAGCTTGCGGTCCAGGTGAAGCTCCATGTTACCGGTGCCCTTGAACTCTTCATAGACCACATCGTCCATCCGGCTACCGGTGTCAATTAGACATGTGGCAATGATTGTGAGGCTGCCTCCCTCTTCGATCTTCCGGGCGGCGCCGAAGAAGCGCTTCGGAGGATAGAGGGCCACCGGATCAATACCTCCAGATAGCGTGCGGCCACTTGGGGGCATTGCCAGGTTGTAGGCCCGGGCCAGGCGTGTGATGCTATCCAGTAGGATTACCACGTCCTTTCCGCATTCTACAAGCCTCTTGGCCCTCTCCAAGGCCATTTCTGCTACCTTGGTGTGGTCTTCGACCGGCTCGTCGAACGTGGAGCTTATTACCTCTCCCTTTACCGACCGCCGCATGTCGGTCACCTCTTCCGGGCGCTCGCCGATGAGAACTACCATCAAATGGATATCGTTGTAGTTGGCGGTAACGCCGTTGGCGATGGCCTTGAGCAGCATGGTCTTTCCGGCTTTTGGCGGCGAAACGATGAGACCTCTTTGCCCGCGGCCAATGGGGGCCACTAAGTTCAGCAGGCGGGTGGACAGAATGTTGGGAGTAGTCTCGAGGTCGATCATCTCAATCGGGAAGATTGGCGTCAAGGCGTCAAAATGAGGCCGGCGCCGCGCCGCTTCCGGGTCGAGGCCATTGACCGCTTCCACCCTCAGGAGGCTGAAGTACTTCTCGTTGTCCTTCGGTGGCCGAACTTGCCCGGAAACGCGGTCTCCGGTGCGGAGTCCGAACCTCCTGATCTGTGACTGAGAAACGTAGATGTCTTCTTGACCGGGGAGGAACCTATCTTGTCTGAGAAACCCAAACCCATCCTCTATGATGTCCAGTACGCCGGCGCTAAAGATGTTACCTTGCTGCTCGGTCTGAGCCTGTAGCAGCTTGAAGATCAGGTCCTGCTTCTTTAGTTTGCTATAACCAGCCACATCCAGTTCGCGGGCGAGTTCCTGCAACTCGTCAATGGTTTTGCTTTCTAACTCTGCGATATTCACGTGTTGCTCCGTATCTCCTTATGAAGTGAAATGTTATTCAAAAACTGCTGTTCGCAATGATTTTGCGCGGGAATCCCAATCAGAGTACGCGTTTCGCACGCCGTAACATAACCGACCCCTCCGGCTCCGGCCATTTGCCTGTGCTGTTCAATCGGGCTTACAGGCGCGGATTATTTGCTTTAGATGTCCAACCCGCCTGATCCCGCAGGCGTCGTGACTACACCTAACTTCTCCGGCCGGATCAGCAACCGGTATCCAAGGCGCAATCACGCTTGCCTTAGCAATGTTAGAGAGAAGGGTAAAGTGGTTTCCGATTTGGGAAGGATACTATGCCATGGCTGGCTTCGCCGGCGCCACAAGCCTTAAGGCGCACCCCAAAGCGTTGCGGTTCTCACCGCGGCTTCTCTACAAGGGGCTTGTCGGATAGGCAAATCTGCAGCGACCTACTGAAGCAACAAACAGTCGATGGCGTCTATTCCCGAAAAATAGTATAGCATAAGTGTCAAGCTGCGTCAAAGGGGAATTTGCCGCAATTCTATTCCGGCTTCAGGTTCGCTTTCTTCCAGTCGGCGAGGAAGCGCTCGACGCCGAGGTCGGTGAGCGGGTGGCTCATCGACTTCTTGAGCACAGCGTAGGGCACGGTAGCGATATGGGCGCCGGCATTCGCCGCCTGGGTGATGTGCAGTGCATGGCGTATAC
Organism: Chloroflexota bacterium; assembly: GCA_023480825.1. GTDB lineage: Bacteria > Chloroflexota > Chloroflexia > JAMCWQ01 > JAMCWQ01 > JAMCWQ01. Next base: position 3,685 of record JAMCWQ010000062.1, read on the forward strand.
TGGCGGCGATTACCTGGGTCTCGATCCCGTAATAGTCGAAGATGCTCACGATCTCCGCCACCATTGCCATGCCATCATGGCCGATGTCATCCAGCCGACCCACGAACGGGCTCACGTAGGTGGCCCCAGCCTCGGCGGCCAGAAGGGCCTGATTGGTGGAGAAAGCCAGCGTGGCGTTCGTTCGCACCAGCGGCGGTTCCCCCCCCGAGGCGGCTAGAGACTTCTCACAGCCATCCTGCCACCGGCAATCTCGGCAGGTGGTCTCCGGCTGTAGCTCCTTCCTGCTAATCATACTGATCGCGGCCAGGCCCTCCGGCAGCAGGGGCACCTTCACCACGGCGTTTGGCGACCATTCGGCGATCACCATGGCCTCCTTTACCATCTCCTCGGCCTTCAGCGAGATGACCTCCGCGCTGATATGCCCGTGCACCAGATTGCAAAGCTCCTGCACGGTATCCTTGTAGGTTGCTCCGCTTTCCTTGGCCATTAGACTGGGATTCGTGGTGACTCCGCGGATCACACCAAGCCTTGCCATTTCGCGCACTTCTTCGATGTTGGCGGTATCGAGGTAAATCTGCATTGGGCGGGCTCTCCTCGCAAAAAGTTAGATCTGGTAGGGGCATAGCGCCGACATGCCCAGAGAAATCCCGGCAGGGCACGTCAGTCCTTCCGCAGAAGGGTGCCCCTACATTTTCTTGCCATCGCAGCGCCAATGAAACGTGGCGTGAGTATTCTCTATCTGGCTAACAAGCCTGGATATTTTACCCCGATGACCACCATTTGTCATGTAGATGCAGCGATTCGAAGATATTTGATGAGCGAGCGGCTATTGAGGGAACGGCTTGGGCAATCATGGCCGCGATGAAAAGTGACGGCACAGATCGCGGCGATCGTCGCCAGCGCCGACCGAAGAGTGGAGCCGACTACCTACGCCGACTTGGCAGGTGGGCCTATGTCCTCGGAAAGATATATCTTGTAGGGGCACGGCGCTGACATGCCCGGAGAAGGGCGCACACCTAACGGACGTTTATTATTTGTCGCCGGTGAAGGCACTAACCAGGTAGGGTAGGCCTTCAGCCTATATCCCCCTTTAGGGGTTAGGGGTGATGGTAACGTGATCCTGTCATTCCTCAGCCCCGCCATGGCTTGATGCCGCTGGAATGGTTGGTTCAGAAGGCCGGGCTGAGGAATCCGCACTTATATGTCTGGGAGTGAACGATGCCCCAGCCAGGCACGGATTCCTCAGTCGCTACCGCATTCTTGCCCCGTATATCATATCAATCCGACCGCTCCTTCGGAATGACAACTCCACCCCTATTCCCCCTAACCCCCAGAGGGGGAATTGCGACTGAAGTCGCACCTACCATTGCTGCGCTCCTCAGGCGAATCACCCTCGATTTTCACACCAGTCCTGGTGCAAACCGCTTCAACTCTGCGCCGCGAGCTTGAAGGCTTCCCTGGCCGCGGCTACGGTCCGGTCTATGTCCTCCCCGGTATGAGCGAGGGAGACGAACGTACTTTCGAACTGGGATGGGGCGATGTACACCCCTCTCTCCAATAACGCCCGGAAGAAAGCAGCGAATTTCTTCGTATCGGATGTCTTGGCGGTCTCGTAGTCCGTCACTTTCTGGTCCGTGAAGAAGGCGCTCTGCATCGAGCCGACCCTGGTCTGGGAGATCGCTACTCCCGCTTCCTTGGCGGCCGCGCCGATACCGTCCGCCAGCCGGGCCGACGTCTTATCCAGCTGCTCGTAGGCGCCGGGCCGCTGCAGAATCTTCAACATCTCGATGCCGGCGGACATCGCCAGCGGGTTGCCGGCCAGTGTGCCGGCCTGGTACATGGGGCCAAGCGGCGCGACCATTTCCATGATCTCCCGCTTGCCGCAGTACGCGCCCACGGGCAAGCCGCCGCCGATCACCTTGCCCAAGCAGGTAAGATCCGGTGTGATGCCATACAAGGACTGAGCGCCGCCATACGCCACCCGGAAGCCCGTGATCACCTCGTCGAAAATGAGCAGGGCGCCATTCTTGTCACACAGCTCCCGCAAGCCCTTTAGATAACCGGGAGCCGGCGGCACGACGCCGATGTTCCCCGCGACCGGCTCGAGAATTAGCCCCGCCACCTGGCCGGGATTGGAATCGAAGAGCTGCTTCACCGCCTCGAGATCGTTGTAGGGCGCGGTGAGGGTGTCTTTGGCCGCCGAGCTGGGCACACCCGGGCTGTCCGGGAGGCTTAATGTCATGACTCCAGAGCCGGCCTGCACCAATAGCATATCGGCGTGGCCGTGGTAGTTGCCCGACATCTTGATGATCTTGTCCCGTCCGGTGAAGGCACGCGCCAGCCGCAGGGCGCTCATGGTAGCCTCGGTGCCGGAATTCACGAAGCGCACCATCTCCACCGAAGGAATGGCCTGGACGACCATTTCCGCCAACTGGGTCTCCAGCGCCGTCGGCGCTCCGTAGCTGGTGCCTCGCTCAGCAGCCGCCACCACCGCAGAGACCACACTGGCAGGCGCATGGCCGGCAATCAGGGGACCCCAAGAGCAAACATAGTCGATGAATTCGTTGCCGTCGACGTCCCAAATGTGAGAGCCCTTGGCATGGTCGATAAAGAGTGGCTGGCCGCCTACGGACTTGAAGGCGCGCACCGGGCTATTGACTCCACCCGGGATTACCTTCTTGGCCTCGGCAAATAGCTTCTCGGAATTAGTGATCTGCATCTTCGGCCTCCTCAAAGTACTGCACTCTGGTCTTCTTGTACTCTCTCGTGCTGTAAAGCAGCCGGTAATCATCAATCCCCGTCATCCCGGATATGCGCCCGGCTACGGCTTCGCACTCCTCCTTACTCCTGCCATGTATCATGGTAAACAGGTCATAAGGCCAGCCGGGGTAACGGGGCCGCTGGTAACAGTGGGTGACCTCCGGAATCCCGGCCATGATCCCGCCCACTCTCTCGATATCCGCCTCAGGGACCACCCAGGCCCCCATCGCATTGGCGCTGAATCCCGCTCTGCGGTGTCGCAGCACCGCCGCAAAGCGCCGCATCACTCCCCTGTCGAGCAAGCTATGCGCCCCAGCAAGCAGCTCTTCCTCGCCAATGCCAAGGCCTCCCGCCATCGCGGCAAACGGCCGCGGTTCAATGGGCAAGTCCTTCTGCAAGGCTCTGACCAGTTGGACATCAGTCGGGGACAGGGCCGTCGTTTGGCGCGCAACGGCCTCAGCCTCGCTCGCCCCGGCTGCGTCGGCCGGCTCGTTTTCCTGCATATTCAGCCGCACACCGATCTTGAAGACGCGCAAGGCCGGAAGCAGAATGAAGTCCCGTACGCCGC
>JAMCWQ010000010.1:0-1544 GCA_023480825.1 Chloroflexota bacterium
CCGGCTTCGGTCATCAAGGATGCCGGCGATGGCCCGGATGTCACCAACGGCGCCGAGATCTGCGCCACCGTCCGCTGGCGAGAGGAGCCGGGATTTGGCATCACCGGCGGGCGGGGAGTGGGCATTGTCACAAAGCCGGGCATCGGCGTTGCTCTCGGCGAACCGGCGATCAACCCTGTTCCCCGAGAGATGATTCGCAACTGCATTCTGGAAATTGTGGGAGAAAGAGCCGGCAACGGGCTTCACGTCGAAATCTCAGTGCCGCGCGGCGAGGAGATCGCTCGCAAAACGCTCAACGCCAGATTAGGAATTGTCGGCGGCATATCGATACTTGGGACGACCGGAATCGTCGTCCCATACTCGACCGAGGCCTATAAGGCGAGTGTGAGCCAATCGCTTGATGTCGCCCGGGCCGCCGGCTGCGAGGAAGTGGTGCTGACCACCGGGCGCCGAACCGAGCGCTACGCGCAACGTGAGGTCAATCTACCAGAAGAAGCGTTTATCCAGACGGGCGATTTCATGGGGCATGCTTTGCGCGAATGCGCGACCCGGGGCATTAGGAAAGCCAATATTTGGGCTATGATCGGCAAACTGGCGAAGATCGCGTCCGGCAACTTCCAAACGCACGTCAGCAACTCTCAGGTCGACCCACATCTCCTCGCCACAATATCCCGGCGGTGCGGTGCGGATGCCTATGTTGCCTCAGAAGTCCAGAAGGCCAACACAGCCCGGCATGCCTTGGAGATTATGTCGGCGGCCGGAATCACGGGGGCCTGGGATGCACTCTGCCAGCTGGCCGCAGATCGGTGCCACGCTTATGTCGATGGTGCGCTGGCCGTCACTTGCCTGATGGTAGATTTCGACGGCTCCATCCTCGGAAGGTCGACCTGTGAATAAAATTGTCATCGTCGGCATGAGCGAAGCTGGGCGGGCCGCCCTGGCGCCGGCAGTCCTTAATAGCATCCTCAAGGCTGACCTGTTGGCTGGTGGTAAACGCCTGATCGCCATGTGGCCGGACGTTCCTGCGGAAAAGATTGCCATCGCCGGCAACTTGGAGGAGCTGGCTGAAAGGATCCGCGCCGACCGCGACAAGAATATTGTCGTGCTGGCTTCAGGGGATCCCGGCTTCTATGGTATCGCTAAGTTCCTCGTGCAGCGATTCGGGAAGAATGATGTGGAGATACACCCCAACGTCAGCTCGGTGCAACTCGCTTTCGCCAGGATCAAAGAAAGCTGGGAGGATGCAACCTTCTTCAGCGTTCACGGGAGACCCTTGGAGGACGTTATTCCAGCTGTCAGAGCAAGCCGGAAGATCGCCATCCTGACCGATAATCACAACTCGCCGGCTCAGGTCGCGAGATTATTGCTGAGTGGGGGACTGCGAGACTGCACTGCCTACCTTTGCGAAAACCTTGGCTCCGGCGAGGAGCGGGTGACTCAGATGGATCTGGACACGCTTGCCGGAACCGAAGCTGCACCGCTGAGCCTGCTCGTCCTCACCAGGCAAGACGGGACAAATCCTGGGAAATGGAGCCTTCCCTATG
>JAMCWQ010000010.1:1554-6924 GCA_023480825.1 Chloroflexota bacterium
GAATAAAATTGTCATCGTCGGCATGAGCGAAGCTGGGCGGGCCGCCCTGGCGCCGGCACCGGATCAGTCGCCATCGAAGCGGCGAGAATTGCCAGGGATGGCTGGGTTTTTGCCATCGAGCAAAATCCGTCCCGGGTGGAAGATATTCGGGCCAATATAGAGTATTTCGGCGCGAGCAACGTCACCGTTGTCACCGGACGAGCCGAAGACACGATCGGGCCGCTGCCACCCCCTGATGCCGTCTTCATTGGCGGCAGCGGCGGGGCGATGGAACAGATTCTCAAGCGAACCGGGCAATGCTTGAGGCCTGGCGGCCGGATAGTCGTCAACCTTGTTACGCTCGAAAACCTTAATTCAGCCCTAACCACGCTGAAGGCGACAGGAATGACCGTCGAAGTCACCTTAGTAAGCATCGCTAAGAGCACTAGTGTGGTCGATATGACTCGCCTGCAGCCACTCGATCCGGTCTTCGTGGTAACGGCTTGGCGGGAAAGCGAGGAGGAGGATTAGTGACGCCCAAAGTCGCAAAGGTAGGGAGACTCTACGGTGTAGGTGTCGGCCCCGGGGATCCGGAGCTATTGACGGTAAAAGCCCAACGCGTCTTGTCACTGGTACCAGTCGTCTGCGTTCCGGTGAAGGCCGCCGGACAGCGGAGCTTCGCTCGTTCCATAGTGGGAGAACTGATCGACACCAGGCGGCAGGAAGTACTGGAGCTGGTTTTCCCCATGACCAAGGACGCCGCGGCGGCTGAGCCCCACTGGCAAGAAGCGGCGGAGCTCATCTGGAAGCGCCTGGCGGCGGGGAAAGACTGTGCCTTCATCTCGGAGGGCGATCCGCTGATTTACAGCACATTCATCGACATCTTCCGGATTCTGGTCCACCTCCATCCAGACTTGGACATCGAAATTGTGCCGGGAATATCCTCTTTCAATGCTGCTGCGGCCCGCTCGCTAACTACTTTGGTCGATGGAGATGAACGATTGGCGCTGCTGCCGGCTACGTTCGAAAGCGACAAGTTGCAGGAGGTCCTAAGGGATTTCGACACCATCGTGTTGTTCAAAGTGCATAGCGTCCTTGACCGCCTACTGGCAATATTGGAGGAAGAAGACCTCACCGGCAAGACGGTGTGTGTCACCCGCTGCACCGGTGCGGAAGAGGTGATCGAAAGGGATATTCGCCGGCTGAGGGGCAAGAAACTGGACTATTTCTCATTATTGATTGTCAGGAGAAGATGTTGAGTAAACGCGAGCCACAGGTTTTCTTCATCGGGGCCGGCCCGGGTGACCCGGAACTGCTCACTCTCAAAGGAAAGCGGCTGATCCAAAGCTCTGACGTGATAATCTACGCCGATTCCCTGGTGAACCAGTCTATTTGCTCGTTCGCTAAAGAAGGGGCAGAGGTATTCGGCAGTGCGTCGATGACCTTGGAGGAAATTGCCGGCCTGATTCGCCGCTCCGTGGCAGCCGGGAAACGCGTGGCCCGCATCCACACGGGTGACCCCAGCCTCTACAGTGCAATTCTCGAACAGATGGCATTGCTGGACCAAGAAGGAATATGCTACGAAGTCGTTCCAGGTGTAACGGCCGTTTTCGCTGCCGCCGCTTCGCTGGAAACGGAGCTTACCGCCCCGGAGATGTCACAGACCGTCATCATTTCCCGCTTGGCCGGGCGAACCCCGGTGCCCGAAAGGGAGGACCTGCGCTCACTAGCCTCTCATCACTGCACAATGGCGCTCTATCTGACCACCGGGATGATAGAGCGAGCCGTCTCTGAACTAATCGCCGGCGGGTATCCACAACATACTCCCGCCGCCGTAGTCTACCGGGCAAGCTGGGAAGACGAGAAGATTGTGCGCGGCACACTGGAGGATATTGCAGCGAAAACCCTTCAGGCCGGCGTCAAACAGCAGGCTCTGATTCTGGTGGGACGGGTACTTGATCCGTTAGTCAAGTCCGGCGCCCGCTCTAAGCTCTACGACGGTGCTTTTAGCCACCAATTCCGGCCGGCCGGGGAAAAGGATGCGTAACGGCCGCATCGCGATAATCACCGTCACCCGTAATGGGGCTCTCTTGGGAGCCAGACTGCAGAGCGCGCTGGTGGCAAGCGATCTGCTGGTCCAGGCCAAGTTTAATCAGTTGGCTGGGACGGCTCAAGTCTATGACAGTCTCAAAGGCGCCGTGGAAACCGCTTTTCGGGAGTACGATGGCCTGGTGATGTTCTTGGCATTGGGCGCCACGATCCGCCTGATAGCCCCACACCTGAGCGACAAGCGCTCAGACCCGGCAGTAGTGGTCGTCGATGAGCAGGGCAGATTTGCCATTAGCGTGTTGTCCGGGCATATCGGTGGAGGCAATGCCCTAGCTGCCCGCGTTGCTAATTTACTCGGTGCTCAGCCTGTAATCACTACCGCCTCGGATTCCGCCCAGACAATTTCCGTCGATCTTCTCGGGCGCCAGTTTGGCTGGCGTATCGAAGACCCATCCAACGTGACAAGGGTCAGTGCGGCTATAGTCAACGGCGAACAGGTAGCTGTATTGCAGGAAGCAGGAGAGGAGGGCTGGTGGACGAAGTACCGCCCCCTGCCACCCAATGTCCTGCTGCTGTCGAGCTTGGACGAAGTCCGGCGCTTTCCCGGCTGGGCGCTGCTTGTCACCGACCGGCTGTTCGAGGCCCGGGATTCGGTGCTGCTTGAAAGATCGGTGGTCTACCGTCCCCGCAGTCTGGCCGTGGGCATCGGCTGCAACCGGGGAACGCCTGCCTCAGAGATAGAACAAGCAGTTGAAGAGACTCTGGGGGGCGCCGGGCTGTCCAAAGGCAGTATTCGTGTTGTGGCTACAGTGGAGTTGAAAAAAGACGAGGCCGGAATCCTGGAATACTGCGAGAAGTTTGGGCACCAACTGCAGTTCTTTTCCAAGCATGAGCTTGATGGAATCGCCAATCTACCCAATCGCTCGGACGAGGTGCGGCAACATATCGGCATTTCAGGAGTGTGCGAACCCGCGGCTATACTGGCGGGCAGGGCAGGCAAACTGGTGGCGCCAAAGAGAAAGTCCAGGAATGTGACGGTGGCCGTGGCCAGAATCGACTTCGGGAAAGGAACCGCCGAATGAGTGACACAAATGGGAAAGTCTTTGTTGTCGGCTTGGGACCCGGTAGTCTGGAGATCGTCACCCCGGCAGCGCAGCAGGCCATAGAGCGGAGCGATTATGTCGTTGGATATCATACTTATCTTAGGCTAGCCCCGTCTCTATTCCGCGGTAAGCAGGTCGTCAGTTCCGGGATGCGCCAAGAGGTCGACCGGGCAAGGAAAGCTGCCGAAATAGCTTCCACCGGCAAGACGGTCGCGGTGGTATGCAGCGGAGACTCCGGCATTTACGGAATGGCCGGCCTGGTCTATGAAATCTGCGATGGGATGCCGCCGGTGGAGATCGAAGTCATACCGGGAGTCCCGGCTTTCGTGGCAGCAGCGGCACTGCTCGGAGCCCCACTAATGCACGATTTTTCCGCCATCAGTCTGAGCGATTTGCTTACGCCCTGGGCCACCATCGCCCACCGGATTGATCTAGCCGCCCAGGCCGATTTTGTGATCGCCATCTATAATCCTCGCAGCCATGGACGCAGAACCCAAATAGTCGATGCCCGGTCCATCTTGCTGCGCCATCGCCGCCCTGCGACCCCAGTTGGTATTGTCAGCAAGGCTTATCGCGAGGGCCAGTCCCTCGTCCTCACGGACTTGGAGCGGATGCTTGACTCAACTATTGATATGTCCACGGTTCTAATCATCGGTAATTCGCAGACCTACGTCCAAGATGGCAAGATGATCACGCCGAGGGGCTATGGGAACAAATATGAGCTGGGGACCAACAATGAGCGTTCCTAGAGTCGTCATCGGCGGCGCCACCAGCGGAGTAGGCAAGACCACCGTGGTGATTGGAATTGTCGAGGCCCTCTCGCGACAGGGCAAGCGGGTCCAGACATTCAAATGCGGGCCGGACTATATTGATCCCTCTTACCACACTATGGCCTCTGGAAGACCGTGCCGCAGTCTGGACACTTGGATGTTGTCCGCTAACGCTATGGTTGAGCTTTTCGAGAGGGCGGCAACCAGCGTAGATATCGCCGTAATCGAAGGAGTGATGGGGCTCTACGACGGCCGCAGCGGCCAGAATGGGGCGGGCAGCACGGCCGAGATAGCCAAGACACTGAACGCCCCGGTGATATTGGTGGTGGATGCCGGCAAGACCGCTAGAAGCGCCGGCGCCATCGTTCTGGGCTACAAGCAGTTTGATCCCGAGGTGCAGCTTAGCGGTGTAATTCTCAACCGCATTAGTAGCGCAACTCACCTCAAAGAGGTTAGACACTCGGTGGAGAGTGCTGCCGGGATCCCGGTCATCGGCTATCTTCCAAAAGACTCCGGAATGGCTCTGCCTGAACGGCATCTTGGGTTGGTGCCGGCAGCGGAGAAGGACGAATCCGCCGGGATCATTGGCAAGATCGGACGCCGGATTCAAGAGACCGTCGATCTCGAAGTCCTAATGGATCTGGCCCAACGTGCCGGACCTCCGGCGAATCTGCCTCCCGCCGGCTTGTTTCCGGCGGCCAGTGTATCCGCAGCAACAAGGATAGCCATCGCTCAGGACCGGGCGTTCAGCTTCTACTACGAGGATACCCTAGATCTGCTAAGAGCTTGGGGGGCAGAGCTTGTACCCGTCAGCCCGCTCGAAGACCCGGAGCTGCCGCCGGACGTGGGAGGGGTCTACATAGGGGGTGGATTCCCCGAGATGTTCGCCGGGGAGTTGGGGGCAAACGAGTCCTTCCGGCGCTCGCTCGCCAAAGCGGCCACCGGTGGGTTGCCGATTTACGCGGAGTGCGGGGGACTGATGTTCATTTCTGAAGGAATCGTCGATCTCGAGGGAAAGCAGTTTCCAATGTGCGGCCTGGTGCCCGGCTGGTCGAAGATGCAAAAGAAGTGTGTCCGGATGGGGTACGTGGCGGTGGAAGCGCTGAAGGACAGCGTCAGCGCTCGAAAAGGTTGGCACCTACGGGGCCACGAGTTCCATTGGTCCATTTTGGAAGGCGGCGGCGCCAGCCCGGCATACCGCAAGATCCAACCAGATAATAGTCTTGAAGGTGTTATTGCCGGTCCACAAGAAAACATTCTTGGTACTTATCTGCATCTGCATTTCGGCAGCCACCCGGATCTGGCCCCGAGATTTGTGGAGAGTTGCGCGGCCGCAAAGCGCGGTTAGCGGCAGCCACTTGGCTATCTCGTGGGACGTCATCAAGCCCCTATAGCGGCGCCATGCCAAAAGCCCGAATCGCGGAGTAAGCCCCCAAAACGACAATAATGCCTGCTTGATTAGAAAGATT
>JAMCWQ010000039.1 GCA_023480825.1 Chloroflexota bacterium
TAACGGTGATCACCGGCCGCGAAGTGGAGCAGCGAGGTATCAATGCGGCCGTCGAGCAGGCGCTGGAAGTGGCGTCCGATGGAACCGATTACATCTACCTGATTAAGATAGGGAGAGCGTAGGCGAATATTGTGGGTCCGAATTCATTCGGACGGCGGGCGCCAGCCCGCAGATATTGACACCGGCGCTGGCCGGCACAGCCGGCAGTCATCCTTCAGCCGAAGGACGACCCACAGGGCATCCGACTTGCCCGTTTCCCCTTCTTCCGGTAATAGCCGGGGAACCCACAACCCCGGCGCTACGTTGAAAGTCTCGCCCTCGGCCCCTGGCTACCGGCTACTGGTAACTGGCTACCCGCCTTTCCCCTATCTTTGAGCCATCCCTGCCAGGAAAGTCAGTATCAGCGTGCAGCCCAGCCGCACCGTTATACTCGACACGTCCCGCGATGGGTCGATGCACACGAGGTCCATGGCCTTGGTCTTAGGGTGCCGGCCGATCGCGTAGACTCCCTCCATAGCCTGCCAAGCGTTGAGGCCGCCTGGCCCGGGAGCTGGCGTTCCGGGTGCATAGGTTGCATCGACACCGTCGATGTCGAAAGTCAGGTAGATGTAATCGGTTCCATCGGACGCCACTTCCAGCGCCTGCTCGACGGCCGCATTGATACCTCGCTGCTCCACTTCGCGGCCGGTGATCACCGTTATCCCCGTCTCTCGGCAGAACTGCCGGTAGTAGGCGGCATTCATGAAGCCATGGATGCCGATCTGGGCGATATTCTTGGGGTCCACATTCACACCCGATTCGAGGATTCCCCGGATCGGGGTGCCGTTGGTGGGACCGCCATCCTCGAAATTGCGCACGTCGTGGTGAGCGTCGAACTGGATGATGCCCACTTTGCCGGGGTGATACTTGCAGAAAGCCTTCACCGCCGGGCACGTGATGGAATGGTCCCCACCGGCAATTACCGGCACAAAGTCGGAATTGGCGGCAAAGACCTCGCCAAGCCCGTTCTCGATGTTGCTGTGGCTGAGCTTTACATCGGTGATGAACATCTTGATGTCGCCGACGTCCCGGAACTTCAGGTTCCGGATGTCGACGTCGAAATCCGGCGAGTAAGTGGTGAAACCCGGGAACTCATTACGAATGGCGTTTGGCGCTTCCGAGGCTCTGGACACCATGATGGAGGACCGGGAAAGCGGTGCGCCGATGAAGCCGGCGTCGATCTTCTCCTGGAAATCCCAGGGGGTAAACCAGTTGGCGACGCGCTTCTCGTAGCGATCTTCCCAATGAGACCTGCGGACAACCTCGGGGGGATTTAGATAGGTGGCCATGACTACTCCTTTCCGGCATGGAACAACAGTCATCTGTCGAATGAGATGGGTTAGCGGTTGTATTAACACACATGCAAGGCGATGTCAAATCGTGGCACAGCTTGTGCATAGTGTCGTGGCGACGGGCTCACAATTAACAGGCTGATTTTGGGCGGGACCGGAAGTCATAGGGGGACGGGATATGCCAGGCTGGAGATTCGCGCGACACAACGATTGCCGAATCCGGGGCCAGATCAAGTGGCCACTGATGGGTGGCCTGCTTCTGCAGTTGATTGCGGTTTTGGCCATAGGCCTGGCCGTCTCCGGCTGCAACAGCCCCAGTGCTAGCGGGGCCACCCCAACCGGCACGCCAACGGCGTCACCCACTCCCCAGGCGGCCGATACCCAGACAACGGTCCCTAGTCCCACGCCGACCAGCACGGCCTCCCCCCTGGCCTCACCGACGGCCACCGTCACTTCCACGCCAGCCTATTCCTCCGCCCTCCAGCTTAAGTCCGATTCGTATCTGCTCTCTATCAGCGATTTGCCCATCGGCTGGACCATCGAGACAGGCGCCACCGGCGATCGGGAGCCGAGAATCATTCCGCGCCCCGGGGTCTGTGGGGAGCCTCCGAACCCCATGGGGCCTCTGGCCCATTCGGATATCCTATTCAAAGAGGCCCGGTTCGGACCATATCTGAAACAGATCGTGAATATCTTCCCCGCCGGCAGCGGTCCACAGGCCTTCAACGAAGAGGTAGCACGCTGGACCTGTTCGGAATGGGTGCAGATGAGTTACAGGGCATACCCCGTTACCTGGCATTTTCACTCCATTTCTTTCCCCAAGATCGGCGACGAAACCTTCGCTGTTGGCATGACCACCCAGGACGCGCCGGTTGCCGGTGTAGCCCAATTCGACGTAGTGGTCTTCCGCAAAGGGGATGTCGTGGAGGTGATCATTAACGGCGGCCCGGGCATCACCCCACCGAGCGATATCCTCACTGAGGCCTCCGCCCAGACAGCCGTGGCGAAGATAAAGTAGGGGGGCAGCTGGTAGCCAGTGGCCAGTAACCAGCGACCCGGCGCAAGCTTGTAGGTCCCGATTTATCGGGACTGAAAGATGGCTTTCCCCGACTATTTCGGGAGGAATGGTAAAGGAGCGGGGGCAAGAAGGGGCATTCTGTGGGTCGTCCTTCGGCTGAAGGATGACTGCCGGCCGCCAGGCCGGCCATCTCTCTCTGACGGTATGACACAGGTCAACTTCGACAGTAAAGCGGCTGAAGTCTCGTGCCCTGCCGCCCGTACTATCGGCCCTCACCCCCTGGCCCTTTTCCCCTTCGAAGGGGAAGAAGGGAGCAATTCTTGCACGTCCCCATACGCACTTACTTGTCTCCGCACGGGACAATCCTTCAAAAGGAACCCTTACGCCCACCCCTTGACGCCGGGGGCATAATAGTAACGTAGCATGGGTCTAGCCCAATTACTGTAGGGACACGGCGTGTGTCCGGGCGGGTGGTTCATCATTCTACGAAGGACCACTACCCGGCTGAATGTTGACGGACTGGCAGCCGACACCCCGATGAGCCACTCTGCGGAAGGATAAATCGGGACCTACAGACCAATACCCGGCTTTCTGAGGGATCAAAAGAAAGAAGCATGCCCAAGAAGACCTCCACATCCTCATTCGGGACCTCGAAGCGCGAGGGGCACGACTCCTCGAAGTTCTATAGCCGCAACCTCTACAGTCCGGCGGAGGTGCAGGCTGGCGGCTCGGTCGTCGCCGAAAATGAAGCTGCACCAGCGGATGAGGGCGAGTGGCTGGACAGGATTTTCTGCCGGTCCTCGGAGCAAATGCCCTTACCGGACGGTAGTGTGGCTCTGGCCTTCACTTCGCCACCCTATAATGCCGGGAAGGACTATGACGAAGATATGAGCCTCGACGATTACCTCGGGCTTATCCGCCGGGTAGCCGGCGAGGTATACCGGGTGCTGAAACCGGGCGGGCGGTACGTGGTGAATGTCGCCAACCTGGGCCGCAAGCCCTATATCCCTTTGCACGCCCACTTCTATCAAGTGCATTTGCAGGCAGGCTTCCTTCCCATGGGCGAGATCATCTGGCAAAAAGCAAAAGGCTCCGCCGGCAACTGCGCCTGGGGAAGCTGGCGCAGCGCCAGGTCGCCCAGGCTAAGGGACATACACGAGTATTTGCTAGTCTTTGCCAAGGAAGAGTTTTCCAGGCCGGACAAGGGAGAATCGGACTTGACCCCCAAAGAGTTCATGCAGTCCACCCTCTCGATCTGGGAGATCCCACCTGAGTCTGCGAGGAAGGTGGGGCATCCGGCGCCTTTCCCCGTGGAGTTGGCCGCCAGGGTCATCAAGCTGTATTCTTTTGTGGGCGATGTCATCCTCGACCCATTTGCCGGATCGGGCACCACCTGCCTCGCCGCCCTATCTCTTGGACGGCACTACGTGGGATTCGATGTGTCCAAGGAGTACTGCAATCTGGCCAGAAACCGCCTCTCTGCCACGCAGGCCGGACTCTTGTAGGGGCAAATGCTCTCATTAATTCCTACTTGCCTTGCGAGGAGCCCGGCTATATACTAATCGCGTCCCATCTATTTCCCATTTGTGGTACTCAGGCATAGCCGGCTGGTTCAAGGCTCCGGCAATAGAGCAGGGTGCGGCCTCGGATGCGCTGCTAGGTGCGTGCGCTGACAGGGGAGGAGCGTATGGAAACCATCTACGATAGCAGAGGGCTTGCTGTAGGCTGGTTGGCTGGAGAGTTCATCTACGACCGCCGCCGGGCGGGGAGAGCTTTCCTTCGTGGCCACGTGGTGTACACCTTGACCGGACGGCACTTGGGGCAATTCGAGGACGGGTATTTTTGGGATATGGAGGGCTTCGCCGCGGGCTTCATCACCGGCGCCATCGGTGGCCCCCCTTTGCCGCTGCATTCGCTAAGAATCGAACCCGGTGGCAAGCTTATTCCCCCTCCCCGCCCCGCAGCGCTCGAGCCCCCCACCCGATTTGTCAAGCGAGGATGCTGGTCCAAGGCTGACTGGAGCGACTTTCTCCGCGGGTTGCTGGACGCCTAGCCTGTGGACCAGCGGGCCCTCCATGAGCCCCGCCCGGGGCCACCAGCCTGAGCGGATCTTGGAACCCCCAATTGTCCTGTTGACTTGGACGCAAGAGGCCGGTAGACTGCACACCTATAACCCGTTTGACTAGGACTGGCGTGACGGGCAACGGTAGGGGCATGGCGTTGACATGCCCAAGAAGCGAGATCGCACGAATTGGCACGTCGGCGCCGTGCCCCTACCAGGTCTTCTGCCCCAGTTCGGCGAAGTGAAGAACCGATTCGGATTACATCCCAGATGAGGAGACATCGATGGCAAATGACGAGCTTCAGCAGTCGCTATATGAGCAAGCCTTCGGCCACATCGAGGATGCCGATATCTTCGGTGTCGCGTCCGTGCAAGCGGCGAAAGGAACGCCATTGTACGATAGCGCTATCTCCCTGCTGCCCGGAGCCCGGTCCATCGTGATTCTGGGCAACGAGATCTTCCCCGAAGTCGTCAGCCTAGTGTCGCCGGAAAGGCACGTCGGTGAAGCCAGCCCGGGCGATCTCTACGGGCCTCACGTCGAGTACATCAGCGGCCGCTTGGCCAGCGCCATGTATGACATCGCGAAGGTCTATAGAAGGGCGGGCTACTGCGTCTTGCCCCTGCCGGCGCGGGGCACACCTTCCGATCCCCGCTTCCTGCAAGGCATCCTCTCCTTCAAGCACACCGCGGAATTTGCCGGGCTCGGCCGGATCGGCCACAACACCCTGCTCGTCACGCCGCAGTTCGGCCCCAGAGTCCGCCTGGCTTGTCTCCTGACGGACGCGGATATTCCATCAACTCCAAAGTCGCTATCCGATCCCTGCGAGGACTGCAGTGAGCCCTGCGTTACAAATTGCCCGGCCGGAGCGCTGTCTTCTCCTCCGCCGGGGCAGCGCTACGCCATCAACAAATTCGCCTGCTCGGCATTCTACAGCTCGGTGGGCTGCTGCACGTCCTGCATGAGCAACTGTATCGCGGGCAAGATATAGACAAGAGGATAGCTATGTGCGGCGCTTGACGCCAGGTTCCTGTTGTCTACGTATTTCCTGTCGGCGCCTCTCGCTGGGCCTGGGGATTCACGTCCTCTACTGGTATATCCCATTTGGGGTTCTTGCACTTGGGGCAAACATGGGGATTCGATTTTCGCGGGATCCACATATACCCACAGCGCTTGCAGTACAAGCGCGGCAATCTCGGATCTGGCATTCCAGCACCTCCTCTTGCAGTGAAGAAACTATTCCTATTTCACTGTAACTAAGAGGGGTGCCGGTGAGTTACGCCAGAGCGCAATGAGATCTTGGTTACTACAACTTAAAGGCCAATTATGGTAATCTTATAAGAATTGCGGTTCTTGGAGCTGTTGGCCCTAAGATTGCAATATAAGCGGTACTAGGTTCTAGGTGGAGGTTAGAGGTTGAATAGTACCGGTACCAGCCAGGGCGCCGACCCCGATGCCAAAGTGACAAAGGGGGTCGTCCTTTTCGTAGCCTCAATGGCCGCTTTTCTCACTCCCTTTATGGGATCTTCTGTAAACATAGCCATCCCCTCGATTGCGACAGAGTTCAGAGTCGACGCCGTTACTCTCAGTTGGATAGCTACGGCATATCTACTCACAGCGGCAATGTTCTTGATACCATGGGGCAGGGTAGCCGATATCTATGGACGCCGGCGAATCTTTCTTTCCGGCGTCATAGGCTACACCGTTGTTTCTTTCCTGTGTGGCCTCTCGGTCTCCGAGACTATGCTCATCGGCCTGCGGGCCCTCCAGGGGTTCACCGACGCGATGATGTTTGGAACCGGTACGGCCATAGTCACGTCCGTGTACCCGCCTCGTGAGAGAGGGCGGGCTCTGGGCATAACGGTGACTGGAACATACATCGGATTGTCCTTGGGCCCATTCATTGGCGGCCTCATTACCAGCTACTTGGGCTGGCGCAGCATCTTCTTCCTGACCACGGCAATGGGATTGTCGGTTGTGGTGCTGACCCTTTGGAAGATGAGAGGTGAATGGGTAGGAGCGAAGGGCGAAAAGATGGACTTGGTGGGCTCAGGAATTTTCGGCTTTTCGCTTCTAGTAGTCATGTACGGTTTCTCGGTGCTCCCCGGTCCGCTCGGCTATGTGCTAATTTTAGTTGGCGTTGTCAGCCTGGTGGTCTTCGTGCTGTGGGAAAGACGCGTCATCCATCCTGTGCTCGACATCAGCTTATTCCGTCACAACATCGTCTTCGCTCTATCCAACATGGCAGCGCTGATCAACTACGCGGCGACTTTTGCTCTGGCCTTCATGCTCAGCTTGTATCTGCAATACATCAAAGCGCTGGACGCAGACACCGCCGGCATAGTCCTGCTCTCCCAGCCCATAATGATGGCCGGCTTTTCCTCGCTGGCCGGACGGCTTTCCGATAGGATAGAGCCGCGCTTGGTCGCCTCCACGGGCATGTTCCTGACGACGGTTGGCCTTGCCCTCATCGCCCTTCTGAGCGCCAGCTCATCCTTGCTATACATCGTCGCGGCCCTACTGGTAACCGGCCTTGGATTTGCTCTCTTCTCATCGCCCAACACCAACGCTATCATGGGATGCGTCGACAAGTCTTGTTATGGGGTAGCCTCGGCCACAGTGGGAGAGATGCGGCTGGTCGGCCAGATGCTGAGCATGGGCATCGCCACCTTGGTACTCGCCGTGTTTCTAGGCAACGTGCCCATAGAGCCGCAGACCTATCCGGCTTTCCTGAGCGCATTCCGCTTCTCCTTCATCGTCTTCGCCGTGCTCTGCTTCATAGGCATCTTCGCTTCGCTGGCTCGCGGGAATATCCACCGGAAGGAGGCCCCAGGCCCGCCCTTCGGGATGTGAAGGCCGGAGGGAGGGCCGTTGGTTATGGTTCTACCACCTCTAAAGCCTGTCCAAGAATTGTAAAAGTCTGCGGGCGAGTGGTAGCTGCCGTGGAAACATTCTGACGCCAAGAGCCAGCTGGCCAGGGGCAGCCAGCCCGAGTTGGAGACCGCTTATTGAACACGGTTAATCAGTAGCTACAACCGCAGCTATTGACTTCCCGCCTATCAGCGCCGTATATTCTTGGTGGCCATCGAAAAGTTGATCCCCACGCCGGGTAGTCTAGTGCAAGCCCCCAAGGCAGAGACCCGCTCGAACCCTGTCTGTGGCTGACACAAGATGTTCATTCGAGGATGAGCCGGCAATTGGAAATCAGGCCGTTGCATCTGTGCCGCAGTGAGCAGGGCGGTCCAATGCCGCGCCCGGGAATGGGGGGACCGCAATATCTGCCCCCAAAAGCAATGAGAGGAGCACCTAGATGACACAGAAACACCACAATTCGCAGCATTTCCCCACATCCCAGTCCCTGCGTTCTTCAGCACTGAGGTCATCTATCACCTGGCACTGTAGGTGTTGTCATGAGCTATAGAACAGATGTCTCGAAGCAAAGGCTGGACGGCTGGCCGGAGGAGGTGGCCGGCAACGGAGTGGCGGTGCCCGTAATCGGTGGCCGCATGGTGCCATATGCTTACCTAGACAACGCCGCGAGCACCCCAGCCTTGAAAGCAGTGCAAGAGACGATCAGCAACTTCCTCCCCTGGTACTCGAGTGTACACCGGGGCACGGGGTACAAGTCCAGAGTGGCTACTGCCGCTTACGAGGAAGCAAGAGAACATGTCAAGCGGTTCCTCAACGCCGGCGACGACCAAGCAGTAATCTTCATCAAGAACAGCACCGAAGGCCTGAACCGCGTATCGCACCTTGTGCGGAAGCGCGGCGCTACGGTCTTTAGCTCGATTATGGAGCACCATGCCAATATGCTTCCCTGGCGCTTCCAGGCGGGGGCGGTCCGGCTGATTCAAGCCGATGATCAAGGTATCATCGATGAAGAAGACCTGAGGACACAACTGCGGTCTGCGCCGTCCGGCCCGAAATTGGTGGCCGTAAGCGGGGCATACAACGTTACCGGCTACACCCCACCCGTTCACCGACTGGCTCGTCTGGCGCACGATTTCGGCGCCGAGATTTTGGTGGACGGCGCTCAGTTGGTGCCCCACCGGCAGGTAGATATGCAGGGAAGCCGCGCCGAAGAGAAGATAGACTACCTCGTATTCTCCGCCCACAAGATCTACGCCCCTTTGGGCTCCGGCGCCTTGGTCGCCCCGAAATCCGCCCTCGATGAAGCCGGTCCGGACTTGCTGGGGGGCGGTATTGTGGATATGGTGACCCTGGACGAAGTGGCCTGGAATGACCTGCCCGACCGGGAGGAAGCCGGGTCACCTAACGTTGTCGGCGCAGTAGCGCTGGGCGCCGCACTTGACCGGCTGCGGAGACTGGGACGAGATGAATTGGAAGACCAGGAAGCTGCGCTAACGACCTACACCATCGAGAAGATGACCCAGATTCCCGGGGTCAGCGTCCTTGGCCCGCCCGCGGGCCAAAACCGCGTGGGCACGATTAGCTTCGTCGTGGAGGGTGCGCCTCATGGCCTGGTGGCTGCCGCTCTGAGCTACGAATATGGCATCGGCGTGAGGAATGGCTGCTTCTGCGCCCACCCGGGCTTGCTGCATCTTCTCGATGTTCCTCCCGACCAAGTGGAAATCGTCCGCGATCGCCTCCGGAGACACGAGCGTTGGGGCATACCGGGCGGAGTGCGAGTCAGCCTGGGACTGGAGAACACCCAAGAGGAGGTCGACCGTTTCATTGCTGCGCTCACGCAGATTGCCCAAAGCGACCTGGCCACATCCTACAACTTGAACAAAGCAACCGGCGACTACGAGCCCGAGGGCTGGCTGGAGAAGTTTGACCTCCGCATCCAGGCCCAACTGTCGGCATGGTGAGAAGCGGTGATCTCAGAATTACATATCCGGTTCTGTCATTCCGGAGCAGCGGCCCGATTGTGAGGGCATCTGGGGCGAGAATTGGCTGGCGACCGAGGAATCCGTAACCCCTCAGCGGCTAGGCACGGATTCCTCAGCCCCGCCTAACTGAAGGCCAGTAGTTGTCTAAGGAAAGAGGCGGGGCTGAGGAATGACAGAACGCCATGCCCCTGCCCCTTTGCCCCTTTCTTCGGCTGCCCATCACTCTTTCCTTGACGAAGCAACACCCGGAATGCAGTCGCTCGCCACCACCGTATGAGACGGCCGGGTGTTGACGTGAAGCGTGAACACGTCGGGCCGGGCGTAATGCCCCACCGTATCCAGATCATACTTGCCGCGGGCTATTTGGCCAAGGTCTAAATCGGCATATAGTATGGTCTCCCCTTCGTGGTTCGGTCCCGCCAATACCGTGCCCAAAGGGTCGATGATGCAGCTCCCTCCGCGGATCAGGACGGTGGCGGGATCATTGCCTTGAACCGCCGCGTAGTCATCCGGGCACTGGCCACGAGTGAGGTACTGAACGGCGCTCAAGACAAAGCACCGCCCTTCGATGGCGATATGCCGCATGCTGGGCAACCAGCTGTCCCGCTCGTCTACCGTGGGGGCGCAGTAGATTTGGATGCCCTGCGAATACATGTAGGTCCGAAGTAGGGGCATATAGTTTTCCCAGCAGATGACGGCCCCCACCCGCCCGAGCGGGGTATCGAACACTGGCAGAGTGGAGCCATCCCCGAAGCCCCAAATGAGGCGCTCGGAGGCCGTGGGCATCAATTTGCGATGCTTGCCCAGAAGGGCACCGTCTGGACCGAAGAAGACGGCCGTGCAATAAAGAGTCCCGCCCTCGCGCTCGATGACCCCAAGCACCAGATACACACCATTTTCCGCCGCGGCTGCGCCAAGAGCCTCGGTCGCCGGACTCGGGACCTCGATAGCGCCATCGTAGTAGCGCCGGAAATCGTCCCGGCCTTCGGGGGTACGCGAGCCAACGCGTGCGCCGAAGTCTAATCCCTTTGGATAGCCGCCGACGAACGCCTCTGGGAAGAGGATGAGTCTAGCGCCCTGGCCGGCGGCCTCCACGACGAGTCGCCGGGCCTTCTCCACGGTCGCCTCCCAACCGAACATCACCGACCCGGCCTGCACCACGGCCACGCGATTGCTGCTCATGCACGCCTCCTTTTCACTGTTCTCTCAGCTGCTGGAGTATAGCACATGGTAAACTACTCGCGAAGCGGTCATAGCAAGATGAGAAAGGAGCGCAATCCTGATGGCTACCATCTACGATAAACTGGGAGTTCGAACGCTGATCAATGCCGCCGGCACCGCCACACGCTGGGGCGGGTCGCTGATGCCCCAGGAGGTGCTAGAGGCAATGGAAGAAGCCGCGAGATCGTATGTCCGCGTGGAGGACCTTCAGGAAGCGGCCGGGAAAGTAATTGCTGAGGTCACCGGAGCCGAGGCCGGTTACGTGAGCAACGGCGCCGCCGGGGGCCTGATGCTGGCAACCGCGGCCTGCGTCGCCGGGCTGGATCCGGCGAAGATGGACCTCCTGCCGGACACTACCGGAATGAAGAACGAGGTTGTGGTCCAGCGCGGCCATCGAAACGCCTACGACCATGCAATCCGGGCGGTGGGGATCAAGATGGTGGAAGTGGGGTATCTGGGCTATCCGGGCGCCGGCATGACGCATCCGTGGCAAATTGAAGCGGCCATCAACGAGCGCACCGCGGCCGTTCTTTGCCCGGTCATGGATACGAAGGGCACTGTTCCCCTGCGGGAGGTCGCCCGCATTGCCCACCGGCATGCCGTGCCAGTTATCGTGGACGCCGCGGCCGCTCTTCCTCCGGCCGGCAACTTGCGGCGTTTCACAGCTGAAGGAGCCGACATGGTGGTCTTCAGCGGGGGCAAGGCAATTCGCGGTCCCCAGGCCTCCGGCATCATCGCCGGGCGCCGGGACCTGATCCGATCGATAGCACTGCAGAACCAGGATATGGATGTGCTGCCCGAGACTTGGACCTACCGCCAACAGTGTCTAGCCAGCGGCATCATGGGCGGTCCACCGCACCACGGGATCGGTCGCGCCTGCAAGGTGGGAAAAGAAGAGATAGCCGGCCTAATTGCGGCCCTGCGGCGCTACGTGGTGCTGGACCACGACTTGGAACGGGAAATGTGGCATAAGAAGGCCGGCTATCTCGCAGCCGGACTTCAGTCACTCGACTATGTCCGTGTGGATCTGATTACGCCCGAGGCTAAGGCCGTCCCTCAGGTCTACTTGTCGCTCGACGAACACGCTCTAGGCTTCACCTCCCTTGACGTTGTCAATCGCCTGCTGGAGGGAGAGCCTATGATCGCCGTCGGCCAGGGACTGGCCTATGAAGGCACGATCATCCTGAATCCTTGCACAATAGAAGATGGTCAGGAAGAGATCATCGCCCGCCGGCTAACCGAAGTGTTGGCAGGCAAGGTAGGTGGGTAGTACAAGCTCCCCTCGAAAAGGGGTAGGAGTGAGGTTCCCCCCTGACAAGGGGGCTAGGGGGTTAAGGCTTTGGGAAGGGGAACACCCCCTAACTCCCCTAATGAACTTTAACCAATAGATCAGGTGTTAGCGTAGGGAGTCCTTCCGAAGAAGGATTGCGGCCCGCCGTGGGGCTAGAAGCTAATCCTTCGCCTGAAGGACGGCGGGGGACAAGCCACCCGCCCTACAGCAAACACTCAACTATTTAGTTAAACCTCATTAAGGGGGACTTTTTCGACTTCCCATCACAGTAGCGACGGCAGCCTGGGCTCGACGGTAACCTCCACCAAGGCCGGCCCATCCTGGTGGTCAAGCGCCCGCTGGAGCGCTCCAGGAAGGTCGGCACTGCGGTCGACGCTCCAGGCGTCGCACCCCATGCCCTTGGCAATCTGCACCACATCAATACCAGGTATATCCAGGCCCGGGATGCCGCTCACATGTTCATAGTTCGCAAAGGACTTCAGAATAGCATACTCCTGATTGCGTACTACAACGTAGATCACCGGCACATGGTGCTGCACGGCCGTGTACAAGCACTGGATGGAGTACATGCTTGAACCGTCGCCAACCACACATACCACCCGGCGCTCCGGTTCTGCGATCTGGAGGCCCACTGCCGCCGGCATGGCAAATCCCAGCCCACCACTGGCAGTGACGTAATATCCTCCGCTCCGGGAGGCGGATCTATATGTGAGCATCAAGTCCCTAAACGAAGGAATCTCGTCGACGAGGATGGAGTCTTCGCGCATCATCCGGCCGAGCGTGTACATCAGGTACGCTCCGGAGATGCCCTGTCCCTCCACCGGCACAGCAGCCACTGGACGACCTCTGGGGTGAGGCCGCTGGGACTCAGCCGGCAGCATCGATATGAGGCTCTCGATAGCCAGCGCCACGTCGCCGATAACGCTCGTACCGGCAACCGCCCGGCTAGCCTCACCAGGATCGTCGGTTATCTGAAACAGCTCCGTATTTGGAGGGATCGCCCGTCCAGGCGCGTACAAGTAGTAGTTGAACACCGGAGCACCAAATACAACCACTACATCGTGGCCGGCCAGACGTTCGGCCAAAGTGGCCTGGGCATATGGTAAGAACCCCTGGAAAAGGGAATGGCTCTCCGGAAAGGTAGCTCGCCCGGCGACCGGCGCGCCCCAGACGGCGGCATTGGTCTGCTCAGCAAGCTTGATCATCAAATCCCAGGCGCCGCTGCGGTCAACGCCACCACCCGTGACGAAGGCCGGGCTGCGGCTCTGGCGAAGCCGTTCGGCAATCTGCCGAAGGGCTTGAGGGTCGGGCGCTGTGCGCCCGATGACTCTGCGCACCTCGCAAGGCTCCGCCTCTGCGTCCCAATCATCCATCGGCAGCGAGAGGAAGACGGGTCCCCGTGGCGGCTGCATCGCGGTATAGTAGGCACGGGCCAGAGCCGCGGGAATATCCTGCGGCCTCACAGGCTCATAACTCCACTTCACGTACGGCTTTGGTAAGTCTTCAGCTTGTCTGGCAAACAGGTAGGCTTCCCCGAGCAACATCGCCCGCACTTGCTGGCCGGCGGTAATGACCAGAGGAGTCCTGTTGTAAAAAGCGGTTATGACATTCCCCATGGCGTTGCCCAGTCCGGGCGCAGTATGAACGTTGACAAGAACTGCCTGACGGGTAGCCAGGGAGTACCCATCGGCCATGCCCACTACGGCGGCTTCCTGCAACCCTAAGATGTAGGTGAAGTCCTCAGGGAAATCGCTGAGGAAGGGCAGTTCCATCGATCCGGGATTTCCGAAAATGGTGGTCATACCCAGGGCGCGGAGTACATTGTAGGCTTCTTCACGGACCGTCGACAAAACGAGCCACCTTCTTCTTTCTTCTAGACCGGCAATCCTTTGCCGCCTTGAACACCCTTTAGGGCGGCAACCTCCCCAGCATGCAGTGAGAAGTGGATGACGGTTGCGGAAAGCACATCGGCGATAGGCCGTTCTCCGCCAAAAGCAGTGACCATCCGGTCCAGTTCCTCCGGGTTAACGCTTGCCAGGTATTCGTCCGTTGCCGCCCGCACGGCCCGCCCGTAATCCAGCACAGAAGAAGCTGATAGCCGCTTGCCCATCACCACCTCCCATCCACTGCCAATTGTGGGAGGTGCCGGCACGCCAATCTTCTCGCCCCACCGATCGGCTTCCCAGATCGTCGGGCGGCCACGAAGAGTCCTCTGGATTAGTCCATCCTCCCCTCCAAAGGCGTGTAGCAGAATCGCGCTGACCGGGTTGGCCGTCCCCGGTGGCGTCCAGTTCAGCTGATCGTCTGTGACGTCCCAGATTGCGCCATCGGTCAAAAACCGGGCGGTTGCAAATAAGCGGCGGAGATATTCTAGAGTCTCCATTAGTCTACTTTTCCCTCCTTAGAGTAGAGCTGGCTGCCATATGGGCTCAGGATAGTTACAATCCCTGAGCCCATGTTGTGACCAAGACTGTCATCTGCTAGGACTCGGCCCAGTTCGGCTAGGGAGTGGCAGAGGTCTCCGGCGCCACTGTAGGCTGGCTCATCCCGGCCGCCTCTGAAGATACAGTAGCCGAAGGGTGCATCCAGACACCATCTCCTGTCCCGGCGAAAAGGTCTCCGGATTTCTGGCTGAGAACGAGGGCGTTCACCTGCACGCCCCGCAGCCCATCGTCCATGGTATTCCATCCGAGCCCACCATCCGGCGTCCAGTATACACCCATTCCCGCCAAACTGGCATAGACCTTTTCGCGCTCTGGGATATCGGCGGCCAACGAGGTAGCGTTGCTGCCCTTGAAATCAGGAACCGCAATCTCCCATGTGGCGCCGTCATCGGGAGCGCGCCACTGATGTTAGCTACTCCGACCGATGGGGACGAGAACGAATGGAGTGTCTTGCAACCTGCCGAAGTGGCGGCGGGTGGAGTGGATCCACCCGCCGCCAACCCTGTTATTGGCGCCAGATCGCGATATTTGCGGTGCCTCACCGCTCCCATTTCGACCAAAACGACCTGGTGCCGGCTACTCGCTTCCCGGCCGTTTCTGGTTGCCTGGCCGGCGCCAACAAAGGCGCCCACCAGTTCACCCTACCTAGTAGCCGCATAGCCGAAGGCACCAACAGGACCCGAACTACCGTCGCATCGAGCAGAATGGCTACAGCCGCCCCCATGCCAATGGATTTAATCTGCAAGAGATCGGTCATGGCGAAGGCGCCGGTCACCACCACCATGACTGCTGCGGCGCTGGTGATGATTCTCCCCGTGCGCTCCACCCCCTCTCGAACCGCCAGTGTGTTGTCCCCAGTCCGGTCCCAGGCCTCCTTGATGCGGGTGAGGAGAAAGACTTCGTAGTCCATGCTGAGCCCAAACAAGATACAGAACAGCATTATCGGGGTGATGGAATCGATGAACCCCTGAGTGGTAAAGCCAAGGAGGTTCGAGAGATTCCCGTCCTGGAAGATCAAGACCAGCACACCGAGAGAGGCAAGAATGGAGAACCCTGTCATCAATGCCGCCTTGATAGGCACAATCACAGAGCGCAGGAGAATCAGAAGTACGAAGAAGGTTACGGTGAAGACGACACCGATCGCCAGCGGGAAGTCCGAGAATAAAACACTATCGACATCTATGCTGGTGGCCGTCTCGCCAGTCACCTGCACCTGCAGGTCACCGCCAGGCCGCATCGCCCGGATATCGCTGACTAGCTGTCTCGTCTGTTGATCCATTGGCCCATACTTGCTCACTACCGTCAACATCGTGAGGTGCTGGCTGCTCATACCTGCCATTGCGGCCTGGAGTTGTGGAGGCGCCATACTGGGGTTGGCGTACAACGCCTGATACTGCTGCAGCGTCAGGCGTGGATCCAAGTTGAACATGCCCTCCACTCGCTCGACACGAGGATCAGCCTCGAGCTTCTTGGTCAATGCATAGCCCGCGGCGACGTTATCGGCCGAAAGTACATTCCCTCCGGATTGCAGTACTACAATCACCGGCGAGACTTCGCCAGGGCTGAATTCTTGGCTCAGCAGATCCGCTGCCTGGCGCGCTTCAGCGGACTGCGGCAGAGAAGTGGAACTGGACATGCCCATGCGCATACCAAGCACCGGCCAGGACAGCACTCCGATTATCGCGAGCGATACCAACAAGATAGCCACCGTGTACTTGGTGACAAAGCGCGAAATGCCCCGCCACAACTGGTCTTCGTGGCTGACATGCCGGATGGTGAGAGCGTTCAAACGGTTCCCAAGCACGCTTAGGGCGGCCGGTACCAGAGTCACGGCGGCGAGGATAGAGAGGACGACCACGGCCATCCCACCGTAGGCCAGCGAACGAAAGACCATTATCGGGAAGAACAGCAAACCACTGAGCCCGATGAAGACAATGAAACCAGAGAAGAAGATGGTCTTCCCGGCTGTGGAGATAGTGGTCTTTACCGCACGTTCCACGTCTTTCTCGCGTTTCATCTCCTCGCGGAAGCGGCTCACCAGCAGGAGAGAGTAGTCGATTCCTAATCCGAGACCGAGCATCGAGACGATATTCATGGAGAAAACGGAGACATCGGTGACCCTAGCCAGAAGATAGATGATCGCCAGGGTGCCGGCCACCGTCACGCCACCCATCACCACCGGTAAGCTCGCCGCCACCACCGAGCCGAAGATAAAGAGAAGCACAAGCAAGGATATGGGCAAGGCGAAGGACTCAGCGTGGATAAGGTCATTCTTTGCTACCGATTCCATGTTGTTGCCAAGCACCATATCGCCTCCGACCACGGCCCGGGGAGGGCCGGGTTCGAGGTTGCTGTTGAGTTCATCGATGAAAGCACCTTCGTCGGACGGATCCGTCTTGAGCCCGACTGAAAGATAGGTGGTATGGCGGT
Source organism: Chloroflexota bacterium (assembly GCA_023480825.1). Taxonomy (GTDB): domain Bacteria; phylum Chloroflexota; class Chloroflexia; order JAMCWQ01; family JAMCWQ01; genus JAMCWQ01. Next base: position 16,649 of record JAMCWQ010000039.1, read on the forward strand.
CTTTCGAGACCAACTGAGGAGCGCCAGTGCTATAGAAAGAGGTGATGTCCTGCACATCTGGCATCGCCTTGATGCGAGCAGCTGTCTGCTCCACCACCTGACGATAAGAGGCGTCATCGACGGTAAGCTTGCTATCGGTGAAAACCACATCGATGGAGGTAGGGCTTAGGTTCAGCGCCTTGCGCAGGGCTTGTAGGGCCTGCTCCGACTCCATATCCGGAGTGGTGAGACTTGCTCCGGCAAGAGGCACGGAGAAGTTCAGGGTGAAAACGATGCTGGCAGCCAGAATGGCGATCCACGCTCCAATGATGGGCCAGCGGAAACGATACACGAAATGTCCAAGCGCAGGAAACATAGAGACTCCTTGTCAAGTATTAGCGGACTCAATCCGGCAATAACGCCTTGATGGCGCGGGCAATCATGGACAGGTTTTGGACGGGATCGACAGCGGGGTCGATCAGGGCATGAATGCTGACTCCATCGAAGACAGAGAGAATAAGTGTTCCCAAGGACTCGGGCGAGAACCCTAGTCGCTCGGGCGATGTGGCGAGAATTTCCGACACCACATCAGTCACCATCGCCCTCTCCTCGCGCAGCATTCTCAGTAACTCGGCCCGAATCCTCTCGTCTCGCAACGATAGGCCGTAGAGCTCGAACAGGAGCAAAAACCAGGTTGGGTCCTCCTTGAGCTTTCGCCCCACCCATTCGATAGAGGTGGCCAAGCTACGGGCGGGATCAGGAGAAATATGAAGCTGGCTGAAGAACTCCTCGCGGTAGCGGCGGGCTGCCTGTTGGACCGCGGCCACCAACAGGTCTTCCTTGCTATCAAAGTAGTAATGGAGCAGGCCGGGAGCCACGCCGGCCTCTTGGGCAATGTCTTTGATTGAGACGTTAGCGTAGCCGTCCCGCGCGAGGCAGCGTTGGGCTGCGGTCACTATTTGTTCAAGGCGGCTGCTACTGGCTGTTTCCTGAGAGTTCACTATTAACTCCTCGGCACTTTGGTTGGTCAACCAACCAAGAATAGCACGGGTTTCCAACCGCGTCAATACTGCCCTGCGAAGGTGCGGCTCCGGCTATCTCGTGGTAAGGCCGCACGGCCCTGTCATTGTAGGGCAGGACTGCCTTTCATTTGTGGGGGAGGACGGCCCTGTCCTCGTTGGGGAAATTTTGGAGGGCGGTACGAGGACTTGTAGTAGCGGACCGCCCTATCCGCCAAGAGACACAGGGGAATTCATGTGCCGGAGCGCGGGTTCTCATGAGCGGCGAAATGGTGGTCGCGGGACAAGGCGCAGAGGCACAGGAACCCGACGAACTCAAGATCGTAGCGGGCGGGAACCTAAGCCACAACCCTCTTCATCGGCCATCTCCCTACCACCTGCCAGGCTGACAAGGGTAGGTAAATGACGGGGTAGGTCGCGGTTCGCAAACCGCTCGGCGGACACGGCATCCTTCCGCAAAAGGACCACAACAATGGCATTAGAATGCGATAAATGTGCCGCCAGTATTGTGCGTCCGCATCAGGCTGTTTAACAAAGCAGTTGGGTATTAGATTGTAGGGTCGAATTCATTCGACTTGCGGCGTTAGCCACGAGCGCTGGCCGCGGCGGCGGCTCCTTCCGCAGAAGGACGAATGAATTCGCACCTACAAAACACTAGGTTAATCAGTTGAAGGTCATCAGAGTGGGGAAAGTAGGCCTGTGAAGGGCTATTCTCACCTACAAGCACGCCCCCGCAGGAACGATGGACGGCCTATTCCGCCACCAGCAGAGGGTTGAAACGGGTATCGCGGTCGAAAACGTCGATCCCTTCCTGCCGCTTGAGGAAGTTCACTACTTTGTACGTCAGGGGTGTGGCAAGCGCCTCGTACACCGACTTGAACGCCCACTGGGTGAAGATGGCCGAGCCAAGGCCGGAAAACGGTATCGTACCGGCAAAGGCCAGAGATATGAAGACCGTGGAATCCAGCGCCTGGCCTACTAACGTCGAGCCTATGGTCCGGGACCATAGCCACCGGCCCCCCGTCGCGACCTTCATCTTGGCCAGCACGTAGGAGTTGGCAAACTCCCCTACGAGATATGCCAGGAAAGAGGCCGCCAGCAATCGCGGCGTGTAGCCAAGTATCTGCTCGTAAGCCGCCTGGCCGTTCCAAAAGGAGGCCGCCGGCAGCACCATACCAAGCCAGATGGCGACGACGGCGATCAGATTACAGACAAAGCCCAGCCAAATCACCCGCCGGGCCACGCGATAGCCGTAGACCTCGGTCAGCACGTCCCCAAAGATGTAGCTTATGGGAAAGATGATGACCGCCGCCGGAACCACAAGGCCAAAGACACTGATCAGTTTGACAGCAATGATATTGGCTGTGATAAGGCAGGTAATAAACACCGCGACGACAGCGATGAACCAGATGGAGTAATTTTGAGTGCCGCGCCGGCTCTCGATCCTGTCCTGCAAGTCCTCACGACCTCTCCAGAAGACTCAACAATCAATACAATTCCTCAGAGTGTACCCATTATCGGCCGCCTGGTCAAACTCGCTTCACTTCGCGAGCTTGCCGGCGTTCCTCATACCGAGCGGTGAGCGCTGTGGGGAAAGGCACCGCTGAACATCATTACGCATTCTCCATGCACTTCCACGATGCCGTTTTCTTCGCAATAGCGAATGGCCTCCTCGTATTCTGCCCCTTGCTGCATCCAGACCCGGTGGATACCGGCGGCGGCAGCCTCCCGGATAACCTTCTCCGTCTCCTTCGGCGGCACAACGACAACGACCCCGCCAACCTGTACCGGCAACGAGTGCAAGTCCGGGTAGCAGCGGTCTCCTTCCAACTCGTCTGTATTGGGGTTCACCGGAAAAACCTCATAGCCCTTGGAGCGCAGATTCCGGTAGACGATGTTTCCAAACTTCTTTCCGGAGCGGGACGCACCAACCACTGCCAGAGATCGCTGGGATAGAAAATCATCCGCTGCCGATCTTGCCGTCATTATCGACCTCTCAATTCAGCACGTAATACTTCAGTGTATAGCTTACCATGCAATACTGCAACCGCCACAGCGCTTGTGGAACGGGACAGCAGGTTTGTGCTATCATTTTCGTAGGCGTAATCCCTGCTAGCAGGAAGGGCTTTGGAATGGGACAGGATGATGAGATAACGGCTGAGATTCGCGCGAAACTGGAGAAGCAGCTTGCGCGCTTGCAGTCCGAGCTCCGGGTCGTCGAAAAGTCCCTCGACCTGAAGAATAGAGCCGACATGGCGCGTCCGTCGTTCGGCAAACGCGTTGGCGACTATACGAGCGAGGTCATAGAACGCGTAAGCAAAGACGGATCGGCCAGAAATCTCCGCAAGCTGATTGCCGAGACGGAACTCGCCCTCGACAAACTTGGCGACGGCACCTATGGCATCTGCAACGACTGCGGCCGCCCGATCAACCCCGAGCGGCTGGAAGCCCTGCCCGCCGCCGTCCTTTGCATCGACTGCAAACGCAAAGCAGAACACCTCCAGAACAAGAACTAGAACCCCGCACTGGCACGTCTCTTGCTGGTTCAAAGCCAGAGTGGCATAGCGCCATCATTGGCGCGAGACAGTCGCAGTCTGGAGGGGCTAAGATGGTTATGCACCAGCTTTGGATGGGAGTAAATGGCGGGCTAAACATGATAACCAGGCGGAAGGAAACTGCCGGCGTTGCTCCACCTCGTCCCCGCAAGGAGAACATCTGGAAGAGCGACGGCCTGGTATTGGTGTCGCGCGTCCAGTCATCGGGGGACGTATTCCAAGACGTGGCCAAAGCGGTCGACTTTCTGGGCGGGATGGGAAGACTGGTTGAGCAGGGGGACGAAGTCACTCTAGTTCCCAACTTCAACAGCGACGACCCGTTCCCTGCCACCAGCGACCTCACATTCGTGCGGGCGGTCATGGACGTCGTGCGGGGAGCCGGAGCGTCACGGGTGATCCTGGCCACCAGCTCCGGCTTGCCATGGTTGCCCACAAGTGAAACGGTACGAAAGTTGGGTGTCTTGAGTCTAGCTAGGGAGATGGGCGTCGAGTTGGTCCTACTCGACGAGGACGAGTTCTACGACGTGCCAGTCCATGGCAAGTACTTGCGCATTGTCAGCATCCCCAGAACCATCTACCAATCCAAGAAGCTGATCTACTTGCCCTGCATGAAAACACATCAACTGGCAAAGTTTACGATGAGCATCAAGCTTCCCATGACCTTCCCTCACCCAGTCGATCGCGGGAGGATCCACACCACCGGCCTCGAACGCAACTTCCCCGAAATATCTCTGGCCATCCAACCCGACCTGATAATCATGGACGGCAGGAAAGCATTCGTGACTGGCGGTCCGGACCGTGGAACACTAGTGGAACCGGGCATGATAATGGCTTCGGGGGACATGGTAGCGATTGATGTGGAAGGTCTGAACATACTCCAGAAATACCAGGCAGACAACAAGCTGGATACCAATGTCTGGCACCTGCCGCCGATATTGCTGGCCAGCTCCCACAGTCTCGGCGTTCACAACAAAAATGAATACCGGGTCGTGGAATCCGATGCCCAGAGCCCTACATGAATCTCTCGAGGACTTCCACCAACTCCTTGATGGCGTTGTCGCGGCCATCAGTGGTAAGCGACTGGCGGACGCAACCCTGGATATGATCTTGCAGGACGATCATTCCCACTTCCTGGGCCGCGGCATTGGCGGAGGCCAGCCTGTCGAGGACGTCTACACAATAGCGGTCTTCAGCCACCATTTCCTCGGCGGCTCGCACCTGCTCCTCGATTGCCCGCAGCCGTTGGAGTATATCTTGCTTGTCGCAGCAATATGAAGCCAACCATGAACCTCCCCTCTTTTACGCCTTACCCCTATAGGGTATTTTCACAGAAAAGGAGAGAAGTGTCAAGCCGCCCCTTATACTCCTTCACGTTGATAGCTGTGTGATCAGTAAAGGCCCCCTGACAAGACTGCTGTAATGCCCCCCTGACAAGGGGGGTAGGGGGGTTGGGTATCTGATGAGGCGGGATGCCTGAGGAACCCGAAATCTGCCGGATGAAAGAGTATTACCTCCTTTACACACCCTACCCCCCTATGGTATGCTGGGTTAACAGGAGGCGAAAGATGGCGCTAACACATACCGCATACGGCATGAAAGTGAAAGTTGATCTCCCTTATGAACAGGCTGTGGAGAAGACTAAGGCTGCCCTAAAGGAGCAGGGATTCGGAGTGCTGACCGAGATCGACGTCAAGAAGACCATGAAGGAAAAACTGAACGTGGACTTCCGGCGTTACGTTATTATTGGCGCCTGCAATCCACCGCTCGCTCACAAGGCTCTGAGCTCGGAGCTTGACCTGGGGCTCATGCTTCCCTGCAACGTGATCGTCTACGAAGAGAACCATGGATCGGTAGTAGCCGGGATGGACCCAGTCGCAGCATTAGGGGTGGTTCAGAACCCGGCTTTGCAGGAAGTGGCTAAAGAAGCCCGAGAGCGCGTCTCCGCCGCCCTTGAGAAGGTAGAGAAAGAGAGCCGTTAGCCGGTTCTGGCATGGTTATTGCAGGCGGCCTGTCCTAAGCCGGCAGCATGCGCTCGAGGTGCAATCTCAGGAAATTCGACCTCGCGCAACTCTTGGTTGCCGGCACGGGGGCTGCGAATGGAGACACCGAACAAGCGCATCGTGGTCCTGGGTGGAGGGTTCGCCGGAATTACTGCCATGGTAAGACTGGCCCAGGATTTGGCACGGGCACCTGGTCTGGAGCTTCTGCTGATTGACAGGAATAACTACCAACTCTTCACCCCAATGCTGCAGGAAGCGGCAACCGGCCTCATCGAGCCTGTGCATTTGCTTCGCCCGATACGTCCCTTGGCGCGAGAGAAAGGCTTTCGTTTTCAGGAGAGCCAGGTCGAGGCCATCGACCTCGGCTGGAAAGCTGTCGAAACGGATGATGGCACAATCGGGTACGATTACCTGCTCATTTGTATGGGAAGCGTCACCGATTTCCACGGTGTTCCCGGCGCAAGCCAGCGATCGCTTACGTTCAAGACAGCTGAGGATGCAGCATTAATCCGCGACGCCATTGTCCAAGCCTTCGAGGCTGCAGATCACGAATCGGATGAGAACCGGCGACTGGCTTTACTGACCTTTTTGATTGCCGGAGGTGGCGCAACCGGTGTTGAGTTGGCAGCCGCAATTCATGACTTTATCCACCACGACCTTGTCTCGCTCTACCCCCATCTTTCGTTTCGCGAAGTCAGCATCATCCTGGCCGAAGCTAGCAATCGAATCCTGGCTGATCTTGACACAGATTTGGCCACCGTAGCGCTGAAGGTTTTGGAGGGAAAACGGATAGACCTGCGGCTCAACACACGTATCACCGAAGTCTCACCTGAGGAAGTCGGCACTAACACGGGAGAGAAGCTGAGGACAGCGACGGTCATCTGGACTACTGGTGTGCAAGCTGGCAAGGCAATTGGTGCTCTTCCCGTGAACAAAGACAATACCGGCCGTGTGATTGTGAATGCGATGCTCCAGATTCCCGAGCATCCCGAAGTATATGCAATCGGAGACAACTGCCGTTTCCAGTTCCCAGAGGACAAGGAACCCCTGCCACCAAATGCCCAGGTGGCCATCCAGCAGGGACTGACAGCTGCCTGCAACATCATCTCGGAAATTCGGGGGAAGGAGAAATGCTCCTTCACCTTCCGCCCCATGGCCGACCTCGTCTCCCTAGGCCGAAGAGCCGGTGTAGCGGACTTATTCGGCTTCAAGTTCCACGGACCAACAGCTTGGCTTCTCTGGAAGACCGTCTATCTGCTAAGATTGACCAGCTACCAGAACAAGGTGCGAATACTGCTAAGCTGGCTCCTTGCCAGCTTGTTCGAGCGGAATGTCTCCCGTTTCAGAGTGCAATAGCAGATAGGAGCGAAAGGACAACCATCGTGACAGAACATACCGTTACAGAGCAACAAGTGCTTGATGCTTTGCGCACTGTGCAAGACCCCGAGCTGCATAAGGACCTGGTAACGCTAGGCATGATTCAGGACATCCACATCGACGATGGGGCAGTGGCATTCCGGCTGGTGTTGACCACTCCAGCCTGCCCGCTTCGCTCCCAGATCAGTAATGCCGCCCGCGAGGCGGTGGAAAAGGTTCCCGGTGTGCAGAAGGTCGATGTGCAGGTGTCGGCGAACGTCCAGAGGCATAACCGGGCGATTGCCGAGGAATTGATTCCCTGCGTTCGCAACAGCATCGCCGTGGCTAGCGGGAAGGGCGGTGTCGGCAAGTCGACTGTCAGCACGAACCTGGCAGTAGCGCTCGCCCAATCCGGTGCGCTTACGGGGCTCCTGGATGCCGACATCTTCGGCCCCAATATCCCGCAGATGATGGGCATCACCCAGGAGCCACGGCAAAGCGACAGCCGCATCTATCCCGTGGAGAACTACGGCGTGAAGGTCATTTCCATGGGCTTCTTCGTTCCCAAGGACAGGCCGGTCATCTGGCGGGGGCCCATGGTCTCACAGGCAATCCAGCAGTTGCTGCGCGACGTCGAATGGGGCGACCTGGATTACTTAATCATCGACCTACCGCCGGGAACCGGCGACGCGCCGCTGACCCTCGTCCAGTCGATACCACTCACCGGAGTGGTGATTGTCACAACTCCGCAGTCCGTTGCGCTCGCCGATGCCATGCGCGGACTGGCTATGTTTCAGAGGGTGGGAGTCCCGGTCTTGGGTATCGTGGAAAACATGAGCTACTACATCTGCCCGCATTGCCAGGAAAGGACAGAGATATTCAGCTACGGCGGCGCCAGGCGCGAGGCCGAGCGGCTGGGTGTGCCGTTCCTTGGCGAGATACCTCTGGATCCGCAGATTAGAATCGCCGGAGACGAAGGCAAGCCGGTTGTGGTGTCAGAGCCCGGCTCACCACAGGCGGAAGCCTTTCGCCTCATGGCTGGCAAGCTGGCATCTCAAGTGAGCATGCTAGGAGCGGCCAAGAGCGCGACCTAGGCTAAGCTTGACCTTCGTAGCCCGCTGGTCGTCGGCCATGGCGTGACCGAACAACTCCAAAAGGCCAACAGCGGCAAATGAGGCCGGCGCTAGTATCGGCGGATGAGCGGCAAGCAACCGGCCCTTCAGCGGCAAGCCAGGTTGCAGCCTGGGCGTCAGGTGACGCATCTGCCCATATATGCCTATGGGGACCGCCAGCATGTCCGAGACGATACTCAGGGACCTACCCTCGGGGCCTTTTGCCGCCGCGGCCAGTTGGAGCAGGACACCAACCGGTGCGAAGACGATGGGTGTCCATTGGGCAAGTTTGTGGAATTGGACCCCGCGGTGCTCGTTGAAGGCATCAAGCGCCAATCCGGCCCAGCCGCCGGCCATTAGCATCCGCATGAACCACCAAGGGTATACATAGCGGCGCGCCGGCTTGCCCGGCCCTCCGGACCATAGCAACGATCCGGCGGTAACCAGCACTCCAGCGCCTACGGCGGCTCCGATTAGAATAGGCTGGGTCGTAGCGAGATCGTAGACGCGCTTCAGTATGCCCGGCTGCTCCGCCCGGGCTTCCCCTGCCTGAGGTTGCTTCTGTTCCGTTCCCTGCTCATTTGCCATGGAGGGCCTCCTATGAGGTCAATTTTCTGACTCTGGACAGCCCCACATAGCAGCAATTACCGGACCACCATCTCAGCCCTTGAGCAAATCCATCGAGATCACCAGGCGCTGCATCTCGCTTGTCCCCTCGTAGATCCGCATGATGCGCGCATCACGGTAGAAGCGCTCGATACCGATGTCCTGCATATAGCCAAGACCGCCATGTATTTGGACTGCGGCGTCGGCAACTCTGCCGGCCAGCTCGCTGGCAAAGAGCTTGACCATTGCGGCCTCGGTCCGCACCTTCTTCCCTTGATCAACCTTCCAGCAGACGTTGTAGAGCATCATTCGCGCGGCATAGATCTCCGTCGCCATATCGGCGATCATCCACTGAATGGCTTGGTTCTGAGAAATCGGCTTACCGAACTGTACTCTCTGCTTGGAATACTCAATCGACCTCTCCAGCAATTTCTGCGACGCTCCTATCGCCCCGGCAGCAAGGGTAATCCGCGCAAGATCGAGCGTGTTCATCGCCTGCACGAAGCCGGTGCCTTCTCTTCCCAGCCTGTTCTCCACCGGGACCTCGCAATCCTCGAAGAACAGCTCCGATGTGAGGGAGCCATGAAGGCCCATCTTCTCGTCGATATGACCAATGGAAAAGCCAGGAGTTCCCTTCTCCACAATAAAGGCGCTTTGGCCGCGGGCGCCGCGGTCCTTGTTGGTGGAGGCGATTACCACAAAGACATCGGCGATGGGCCCATTGGTGATCCAGCGCTTTGAGCCGTTTAGAACGTACTTTTCGCCAATCTTTTCCGCTTTGGTCTGCACGTTCTGCGCATCGCAGCCAAGCTCGGGCTCCGTGAGGGCGAAGGCGCCGATCGCTTCTCCGGCGGCTATCCGGGTAAGGTACTTCTGCTTCTGCTCTTCATTCCCGTGTAGGGAGATGCAGGTGCCGCATAGGCTGACCGAGGCACCGATTAGGTTGGAGTAGGCGGCATTCGTCTTTCCGAGTTCCTCCAGGGCCAGGCAATAGCCCAATTCACCCGCTTCCACGCCGCCGTAGTCCACAGAGAAAGGCAGGCCGAACAGACCGATCTCCGCCATCTCGGCAATTATCTCGTCCGGTATCTTATGCTCCGTCTCCACTTGGTAACTGATCGGCTCCAGCCTCTCATCCACGAACTCCCGGACGGTCTTGGCGATCTCCTGCAACTCCTTCGGGATGGTAAAGTCCATATCTGCAAATCCTCCTGCTGGCTATTAGTGCGGTGAGTGATTTTATCACATACTCCATGTGGCGTAGCCACTTTGTTGAGAGAGAGAAGCTAACTTCGCAAATGTGAAGGCTGCAGTCCAGGTCCGCATCGTCTTCCAGCATCTGGTTCGCAAATCAAGGCCCGCAAAAGAAGGTAAGACTCTTTCTGGCATCCCGTGCAAGACCCCAAAATGGGATGGTCTCTAGTGCCTGCACGGCAGAGGAGGTCCGGTCAGGATACAATGTTGCGAGGAACCCCGCTCATAACTCACGCTCGCAACGGCCAAACTCGCGGGTCGGACACCATTCCGCCGGCAAACGCCCCTTGGCCACCGCGAGATAGTGAGCATTAGGTCACGCCCCAGCATTGATCTCTTCCTAGGGGCCATTATAGGAGGCTAGGGAATAGGTCGCAGAATTACTGCGACCTATTCCCTGTCCGCTCCAAGACTATCGTTTTCAACTCCTCATAGCCAGGCAAGTCGTTATGGAAGACAATCTTCGCTTGGGGGTAGCGTGGTTGAATCCTAACATCCTGGCCGGTTGAGAAGCTGATATAGTCCGGCGAAACTCGAACCGACTGGACATCGGACCACCGGATATAGACGCTACTCCCTGTTCGGGAACGAGCCTCGATGCCGTCTTCGCTGGCTGTGAATATGCTTGCTCTTGTGAACATCCATACCAACTTTAGGAAACAGTACCCTAGGCATGCCAAGAAAATGAGTATCAACCCCCAACGAGCCGGGTCGGCTCCAAAGAGCCCACCCGGGAGGAAGAACATAAAGAAGATAGTCGGAATAGCGAGCATAAGAATGGCCGGCACGACACGTAAAGGTCGCCATGGCGAGTAGGCAAAGGCCCTGCGACTCCCGCCGCCCATCTCTGTTTCCTCTACCGGCATGGCTGCATCCGGTTATACGCTGGGTATCCCTGCTTCGACCTGGGGCTCCAATTATAATGCCGTGCAGAGGTGAGCAGCCATTGGAAGGAGACATCTGCTCCAAAGCCGAAAGCACCCGATGCCAGAGCATTGGCAATGTCTTCGGAACTGAGAGTGCCAATGCGTCCAAGCGAATAGGACCAAGTCCATTGGCTGCCAACCCACTTGCCCACGCCATAGCCCCCAAAGGAGCCAACTGCACCCGACACTCCAGAAACAACCACCGATCCCCAATCGACCTGATTCCAGCTCCTCTTCTGCACCAAGATTTGAGTAGCGAGATTGCCAGCCCCACCTGAAACAGCTCCGACGGCGACGTTGCCGGCAAGCTTGCTGCCAAATAGGCCAAACCCGAGTCCAGCAGATGCACCGGTGAGCCCTCCGATTCCTGCAGCCGTGAGAATAGTACCTGTATCTGCCCCTGAAGAGTAAGCCTGGTACCAGGCTATCGCCCCTCCTACCAGGCCGCCAACAACTCCAAGTGCCAAATTGAAGAGCTTCCCGCTTGGGTCAGTGATAGTTGCGGGATTGTGGCCGCCGTAAACGTAGTGGTGCAGCGTCCTCGGGTCTTGTATTAGCCCGTTGAATGGATCCTTGGTGATGAACCTTCCGGTACTTGGATCATAGTACCTGGCCCTCAGGTAGACCAAGCCGGTCTCATCCAGCTGCTCGCCGGCAAACTGGAAGTCATTGGAGACCGTACCGGATGATGAGCTAACTGCCCCAAATACGTCGTAGGTGTAGCCGCCAACGATCTGCCCACTGGAATTAGTGAGGTTCCTTACGCTCCCCAGACCGTCTGCATGGTAGTAGGAGACATCTTCACCCTGCTGCTGAGCAATTAGATCAAGCCCATAAAGGTAGATGCTGTTGGTATCGGTTAGGACAACCGGTAGGCCAAGGCCCAGGTCCCAGATATAATCGGTGCTTGTTCCGTTTACGTTCTTCCTTACCCTTATCCCATCTCCGTTGTAGGTGTACTGGTAGGTGTTGGTCCCATCGGCTATCTCTGTCAGCCTATCAGCATAGTCGTAGGTGTAGTCGGTCGTTACCCCGCCGCTGGTCTTGGACCGCATATTCCCGTTGTTGTCCCAGGTGTAGCTGTCACTCCCCGCCGTGGTCATCCGGTCATCGTTGTCGTAGCTGTAGTCTGTGGTCCCCAAGCTTGTCGTCATTACCGTCCGGTTGCCCACCGGGTCGTACTCGTAGCTTGTGCTCGAGGAGTCAGGATAGGTTACCCCGGTCAAGCGGTAGAGGTCGTCATAGGTGTAGCTGGTTGTCCCCGAGGTGTCTGTCATCACCATACGATTACCGACGCTATCCAGTTGGTAGTCGATACTCTCGATCGTCCCGCTTATCTCGCTGGTGTGGTTTATTTGGGCCAGGCGGTTGGCGTCGTCATAACTTAGGGAGCTGGATGTGCTATTGGGCAGCTCTACCCCGGTGAGCCTACCGGCATCATCATAGCTGTAGCTCACCTCCCGGCTCGCCCAGTCGGTAACGGTGTCCAGCCTTCCCACCTGGTCATAGCCATACTCCACCTGCTTCCTATCGGGATAGGTAAGGGTGCTCCTTTGCCCGGCGCCGTTGTAGGAGTACCCCACCACCTCCCCGCCCGGTGTTGTTACAGAGCTAAGCCGGCCAACCGTGTCATAGGCGTAGTGGGTAGTG
>JAMCWQ010000111.1:0-5639 GCA_023480825.1 Chloroflexota bacterium
GCGCGCTGCGAATGACATATTTATATTTCTTAGCTAATTCTAACGGAAGGTCAGCCAATTCTCCTTCATAATGTCTTCGACACTGCCGCCTGAGCCAAAGTGCAGTTTGGGGGGCACTAATGCCGAGCGAAGAGGTAGTTCGACGTAGGCTGTTGGAAAACGTGTCAGCAGTTGAATGGGGGATAGTAGCGTGGGCTCTGCTCTCTTCCCTTCTTCTAGTAGCGCGGCCCTTTGATCTTGCAAAGTCACCGTTTGCCGGTTATGTAGTCCAGTTCGTCCCGGCAATGGCAGCATCGCTCGCCTGCCTTTATGCCAGCTCGCGGCAGCAGAAGCGCGGCGAGCAACTTGGCTGGGCCTTCCTCGGATTTGGAGTAGGGTGCATGGCGGCCTCAAACGCCGTCTCAGGCATCCTCTCGAACTCACCCGATTTCCGGAGCTATTGGACACCAATCGCCATCATCTACGGCCTTGGCTATCCGCTCCTCTACGCCGGAGTCCTGATCCACGCTTTCTTACCCATCAGGCACCTTCCCAAACCAAGCCTATTTCTCGATTCGGCGGCGGTCACCATTACCGCATCCATCGCGGGAGCGTACCTTCTTGATCTGTGGCAGCTATGGCCCGCGAGTATGGCAGCGGGAACAACGCCTCACCATGCTATCCTATTCCCATTGCTGGACCTAGGCATATTGTTCTGTCTGGTCTTGATCCTACTTAGCGCGCCCGCCACACTTTTGCATCCGGCCCCACTTCTGATCCTCGTCGCGGCTGTCCTGTACACTAGCGCCGATCTGGCGATGGCCTTCTTGTCTTGGCGAGGGGAATACGCCATAGGGATGCGCAGCGACATAGGCTATGTGTGGGCAGGTGTGGCTGTCACTATTGCCGCAATGCAAGATTGGAGACCAAGAAGAAAGCCTGACCAAGGTGTGCAGTTAGAGTCTGCTATGAAGGTGCCAGGGCAGAATCAGGCCACTGAGCCAAGTGTGCCAACCAGGGGCGGATACTTGCCCTATGTGCACCTTCTCGTCACCACCCTGCTCATATCCGGCTTTCTGATGCACAGGAGATTTACCGTCCCCTCATTAGGTTTTGGCCGGATTGAGGAGACGATCCTCGTGGCTGTACCGGTAGTTGGGGCCATAATAGTCCTTCGCTCCTTATTTCTCATGCTGGACAACGCTCACCTCTACCAATCTCTTCAGAATTTCTCAAAGGAGCTTGAGTCCCGCGTCCGGCAAAGAACAGCCGAGCTGGCCGGCCGCAATAGGGAACTTACAGCGCTGAACGCTATCGTCTCAACGGGAGAAGCGGCGCTTGACCCATCAGAAGTGCTTTCGAAAGGGATTGATGTAATTCGCAGCGCACTGGACTGCGACTTCGCTGCTGTTTGGATAGAAAAACCGAGCCATGAACTCGGTCTCGCAGCGAGTGTTGGCCTTCCCAACGAGACCCCACCATCTTTGAGATTACTGGACCCATCCATGCCCAGCCTGTTGCGGGTAGGAACTTCGGCTGATCCTGTGATCATGAGCGGCGCAGAGGCACTGCGCGCCGGATTCCCAGCATCACTTCCTCCATCCATCGGCCATGTCGCAGTAGCCAGCCTCAACAGCAATTGTCAATCAGGAGGGGTGCTGGCCATCGGGAACCGGACAGAAAGGGCACTGAGTCTGGAAGATCTGAAATTGCTCCACAGTAGCTCCGCTGCTCTGGGAATCGCGTTCACCAAGGCTACCCTGTACCACGAAGTCAAGCAGCAGGTGGACTTGGACTCGCTCACCACCCTTTTCAATCACCGCTACCTACACGAGCGATTGGATGCCGAAATACAGCGGGCCCTTAGACAAAACCACAAACTCGCAGTCGCTATGTTGGATATCGACAACTTCAAGTTGTTCAACGACACCTACGGGCATCCAGCTGGAGACAGGGTGCTGCGGCACGTAGCCTCCATCCTACGAGGAAGCTGCCGCGCTGTGGACGTTGTCGGGCGCTATGGAGGAGACGAGTTTATGGTCATACTGCTCGAATGCGGTGCGCAGGAAGCCGAGGCCGTCGCAAACCGCATTCTTGGTCGTCTGGAGGATCAAGGGTTCCCGGTAGTGCCATTCTCGGAGCGTATTCCCATCCAACTTAGCATCGGAATCGCCATCTGCCCGGACGACAGCGTCGACAACAGGGAAATCATCTCTATGGCCGATGGGGCAATGTATCGCTCCAAGTTCGCTGGTGGTGGAAGAGTCGGTCTGGCAGGCATGATCCAACACGAGTCTCAGCCGTGGATCCTTAGGGATACAGGTTTCCCGATACTGGAGTGTCTGATAGCAGCCATTGACAACAAAGACCACTATACCAGGCAACACTGTGAGGCGGTCGCGCGCTACGCCCTCTTAATCGCGGACGAACTGAGCTTGTCGGACGAGGCGAAGTCCATCCTTCGCTACGCCGGCCTTTTTCATGACGTGGGGAAAATAGGCATCCCTGACGAGATACTGCATAAACCTGGTCCTTTGGAGACTCATGAAGTAGAGGTCATGCAGCAGCACTCATTACTCGGATCGCTAATCGCGCAGGAGATTGCGCCTCTGCTGAATGTCTCCAATCTAATTCTCCATCACCATGAGCACTATGACGGATCAGGCTATCTGCACGGCATCAAGGGAGAGGCGATCCCCTACTTGGCACGTATCATTGCTGTTGCCGATTCCTTCTCCGCCATGACCTCTAACCGTCCTTATCGCAGAGCATTGCCGGTGGAAATGGCGTTGGAAGAACTCAGGAGCAAATCCGGCAGTCAGTTTGACCCGGAAATTATCGACGTCTTTTTGAGGTCAGCCGCACCGAAATCGATGATCTGTGGCGCCAAGGGAGTCCAATGACCGATTCCAGAGAAGTCAACGAACCGAGGCTCCCGGGCCCCGGCACGATCTCCAAGCGCCCTACCGCCTCCGCCATGTAGGCAGCCACTCCTGGAAAGGTATCGGAGCATGGTGGCCGGCGGCCAGCCATTGGCGGATGGTAGCCACTGCATTGAACTCCATTTTGTCTGAGACCAACCCGGCCCTTTGGAGAACAGCGTTGTACGTCGAGTCGCCCGGGTAGACAAAGCGTGGCTGGCAGTAATCGTAAATCAGGTAAGGATGAACCCGGCCGGTTATCAGAACGGGGCCGTCAAATTGCAGCTCGAGAGCCATTCCTTGCCTTGTCTCCGTTGACCACATCTGATCGAAGATCAGATTCCCAAGACCGTAGAAAATGGGCCGGCCTCTGTATGTCTCCACCTGCTGAACCCAATGGGGATGATTGCCCACGACCACATCGGCTCCGCAATCGATAGCCAAATGTGCCATCTCGGTCTGGAAGTTGGTAGGCGCATTGGTATACTCCACTCCCCAGTGCGGCAAGACGATGAGAACATCGACGAGGGGACGGTAGCGAGCGATATCTTCCCTCAGGTTCTGGGCCGTCAGCCAGGCGGTGCCTGGCGTATTTTGAGTTGCCGAGTAGTCTGCCGGCGGGACTTCGTTGTAAGAGAGAAACCCGAACGTCACGCCCTTCACCCTCACGGTAGCAGCACGGCGGGCGCTGCTTTCGTCAGCCCCTGCTCCGGCATGGGCGATACCGGCCTCGTCCAGATTCGCTATGTTATCTATAACGCCTTCCGAACCGAAGTCTCCCTGGTGATTGTTGGCCAGCGAGACCACGTCTATCCCGGCATAGGTTAAAGCGGCTACGGCATCCGGATAAGATCCCAGCCGCATGCAGGTATTGCAGGGAACGCGCCGGCTGGTTAGGGGTTCCTCGAAATTGAGGCAGGAGAGATCAGCGTACCTGAAGAAAGGAGCAACGTTCTTGATTGGATAGAGCCAGTCATTGTGCTCTCTGGATTTCACTTCCACGTAACGCCCGAGGCCGACATCGCCGCCAAGAGCCAGCGTGATTCTAGAGGAACTGCCCGAGGCAGGTACAGACGCACTCAGAAACGGAGATGGATCGACGAGCAGGACTAAGGAGAGACAGAGAACTCGCAGTACTGAGCCGGCTAGCATCCTCATGCCCCCTACAAGTAGTGTCTAGACGATCGTGGCGCCAATATGACACATAGTATAAGGGGGAGATGCCAAATCAGCCAGCAAGGACTGCGCGGCGCGGCCGCAAGGACATTATACGGGCTCTCGATCGGGGCACTGCTCGCAGGCTGGGCTCATGTGGCCTTCCTTGGGCCACGATTCATACATCTGCGTCACAGCCTAGTAAGCGGGAAAACGGGGTTTGCACTTCTCTGCCCTTAGGAGTATACTGAGATGTGATTGAAGGGTATGTAAGTCATATTTCCTCGATCATGGCGGACGAGATGCGTTGGGAAATCCCTTCCCGCTGTTCTCCCGAAGCCGGCATTCTTTGCTGTTGGGGTTGAAGAGCAGCACAGGAAAGGGGTTTATTGTTGCCCGGCGCAACGGTATTGGCATTTGCGGGAACAGAATCAGTCTGCCGGTCCAGAGGCTGGTACTGGGCTCTAGAGCATAACCATTTGCAGCAAGACCGAAAGGAGAAAAGTGAAAGTAATAGCGCGAGAAGACGAATCGTTTGAGAGCCTCCTCAACCGGTTCAAGAAAGATGTGGCAAAATCCGGCATCCTCAAGGACATGAAGAAGAAGAGGCACTTCACGCCAAAGAGTGAGCTTCGACGCGAAAAGATCCGGGCAGCCGAGCGCAAGCGGAGGCGACGGGCCTCGCGCGAAAGGTAGTTCGGCGCTCTGGCCAACCTACTCCGCAGTCTTCCACATTCCCCCCGAGTGGGGTTGGGACTGGCCGTGCCGCAATTGGGACCATACTAGCGGGGCTCGCGACAGGGCCCATTTTGCTGTTCCCACGGCCACTGCTCATCCCACGGGTAGCCGGAGGGCTGTTGAGTAACAGGCACGCCGGCAGCCGATGAGCAGGAGGGGCACTCGTGCAATCCATTAGGCTCGGCAGGACCGGGCTAACAGTCAGCAGGACAGGGTTCGGAGCCATTCCCATCCAACGTCTTTCAGAGGCGGAGGCGATCCAGGTTATCCAAGCCTGCCTCGACCTGGGCATCAACTTCATCGATACGGCTCATAGTTACACTGTGAGCGAGGAAAGGGTGGGGAAGGCTATAGCCGGCCGTCGCGATGGCCTCGTCGTTGCTACTAAGACCGAAGCCCGGACAGCCAAAGAAGCTGCAGAGCACCTTGATCTCAGCCTCCAACGACTACAAATCGACAGCATTGATCTCTACCAATTCCACAATGTCGCCACCGCCAAAGACTATGAGACGATCCTCGGCCCTGGCGGCGCCATGGAGACTTTCTGGAAGGCCAAGGCGGATGGGAAGATAAAGAGTATCGGCTTCACTTCTCATTCCGAGGAACTGGCAACGAAAGCGGTGCTTTCCGGTCTCTTCGAGACTCTCCAATACCCCTTCAACTTCATCGGCAACGAAGCCGCAAACGGACTCATTCAGCTCTGCCGCCAGCATGACGTAGGCTTCATAGCGATGAAGCCACTAGGCGGCGGTTTGCTGGAAAAAGCAAGCCTCGCCTTCAAGTACATCTTTGCATTTGACAATGTCGTACCGGATCCCGGGATCGAGAAGGTCCAAGATTGGACCA
>JAMCWQ010000111.1:5649-6756 GCA_023480825.1 Chloroflexota bacterium
ATTCCAAGGGTCTCACACTCGCCCCAGAAGAACTGCGGCAGATGGAGCAGATTCGAAAGGAACTCGGCAAGAGCTTCTGCCACCGCTGCGAGTACTGCCAACCATGCTCCAATGACCTGGAGATCTCGGTGATTATGGCGATAAAGGGCATCTATAAGCGCTTTCCGCCGGAGGACGTGTTCACCGGCTGGGCGGGAGAGGCAATGAAAGCGGCCAACCGCTGCTCCGAGTGCGGTGATTGTGAGGCTCGCTGCCCGTTCGGTTTGCCCATTCGCGAGACAATCAAGGCCAACCTAGAGTGGTGGGAGACCCTTGGAAGCCAGTAACCCTCTTTCACTGGGAGAAAGAAAATAAGTGGAGGCTTCTCAGACTGTTATCGTCTTGCTGGCTTCCATAACGATGTTGACGATGCCCCGCATATCCCCGATGCGCCCCACTACAATTCGCTCCTCGAGGCCGAAGTAGTGAACACAAGTGCCGCACAAAACGATGTCGGCGCCCTTCTTAGCGAGGGCTTCCAGAAAAGGAACGGCCGTGGATCCAGCGGCAGCCAGCTTCACGCCGCTGTTGTAGCAGACAATCTCTTGCGGCGGCGTGTCGAGGAACGCCAGCGTGCGCAGAAAATTATCGATGAGCAGGGTCCCCAACTCCTCGTCGCCCCGGCCCAGATGGTCAGAGTTCAAGATAAGGACGGTTCTCTCTCTGTTGCTAGATGAAGCCACTGTTCTCTCCTATTCCGTTGTCGCCTTAAGAGGTCACCAGCATCGTCACAATCACGTAGACAAAGCTAACGAATACCACCAGAACGAAAAGCGCCACCAGTGACAACAGCCAGGTAGCCACAGCCCGGCCGGCGGTGAGGGCAAGGCCCTCTCTGATCGCAGTCACCTGAAGCAGCATGACCCAAAAGGCAAGGGCCAGGCTGGCGATGACTCCCAGGCATATTCCCGGGTCCCCGAGGAGCTGGAAGACGCTCACCGCGGCAATGCTGATAAGACCGGGGGACTGGGCGAATCCCAACGCCGCAAGCAGCCCCACGAATGAACCCTTAGAATTGAACGCCTTGCCGACGGCAAAGAAGAGCGCAGACGCCAGCAACCACCCGCC
>JAMCWQ010000069.1:0-4969 GCA_023480825.1 Chloroflexota bacterium
CCAAAGAGGTAAAGAATCCCAAGAGTGCCATTTTCAATCTTCATGCTCCACCCTATCGTAGTGGGTTGGATGATGCCCCCGAGCTAAAGGAGAACCTGCAGATGGTGGCAGGGGGAGCGACGAAGCCGGTGGGATCGAAGGCGGTGAGGGCGATAATTGAGAAGTACCAGCCGATGTTGGGGTTGCACGGGCACATACACGAGGGCAAGGGAGAGCAGAAGATAGGGAGGACGATGTGCATAAACCCGGGTAGTGCCTATGGGGACTGGGTGCTGCAGGGATATCTAGCGGATATCGACGACAAGGGCATCAAGAGCCAGCTTCTCGTTACCGGGTAGCAGGTAAAAGGGAGTACAGAGATGAGGTCCAACCATTCTAGTTTTGATACGCCACACTTCCGTCTCCTATCGGACAGCCAAGTAGAAGATCTCCACCTAGCCACCCTAGAAGTCCTAAAGAGGACAGGCGTAAGGGTCTTCGAAGAGGAAGCCTTGGACCTGCTACGCCGGGGAGGGGCGGATATCTCCGATGGCAACTTGGTGCGGATACCATCTCATCTGGTGGAACGGGCTATCAGAACTGCCCCCAAGAGTATTACCCTCTATACCAGAGACGGCAAACCGGCTATAAGTGCCCAGGGGACAAATGTCTACTACGGCCCTTCGGTTAGCTCGGCCTACTTCCTTGACCCTTATAGTCAAGAGCGAAGGCAGCCAACCAAAGAGGATGTGGCTAATGTAGCCAAGCTGTGCGATGCCCTACCCAACATAGATTTCGTAATGGGGATGGTTGTAGTAGCAGACTGCCCGCTGGGTCTTGCCGATAGAGAGGAATTCGAGGCAATGGTGCTAAACACCAATAAGCCTCTGGTCGGCTGGGCATACGATGCTGAAGGGGCCAAAGACATCGTGGAGATGGGGGTTGCCGTCAGGGGCAGCTTGGAGGATCTGCAGAGGAAGCCTTTCTTCGTCATGCTGGCCGATCCCACCTCCCCTCTCAGCCATTCTCAGGCTGCCCTTCAGAAGTTCCTCTATATGGCGGACAAGAATCTACCCAGTCTTTATCTCTCCAATCCTATGCAGGCGGCCAGCTCGCCGGCGACTATGGCCGGCTCGATAGTAGTATCCAATGCCGAGATGCTCTCCGGGCTGGTGCTCTGCCAGCTAAAGCGGGAGGGCGCTCCCTTCTTCTATAGCGGGTTGCCGCTGCCCCTCGACCTCAAGACGACTGTTATTGCCCAGGCTTCTCCTGAGGGCCGACTCACCATCGGCGGGTGCGCCGAAATGGCCCAGTACTACCATTTGCCGACTTTTGGAGTGGGAGGAATTAGCGATTCCAAGTTCTTTGACGAGCAGGCGGCGCTCGAGGGTGCCTTCACCTCCATCATGGCGGGGCTAAGTGGGATCAACTTGGTGCATGGCCTTGGCTTTGTCGAATCGGCCCTCACCGGCTCCCTGGAGATGCTCGCAGTGCAGGACGAAATGATCGGGATGTTCAAGCGGATGATGGGAGGGATCGAGGTCAACGAAGAGACTCTAGCTCTTGATGTGATAGATCAGGTAGGGCCGGGCGGGCAATACCTCGATACCGATCATACTCTAAAGCACTACAAGGAGAACTGGTATCCCCGGCTAATGGATAGGGGCAACCACAGCGAGTGGGAAGAGAAGGGGAAGAAGTCCTTAAGCCGGAGGGCCAACGAGCTGGTAAGGCAAACCCTAGAGACGTACCAGCCGGACGAGTTGCCAAGTGCCGTGAGGCAGCGGATCAGAGGGATCATGAAGAGAGCAGAGGAGAAAGCCGGGGCTCAAGGGGCAGGCCAGTAGCGCCAGATTCCTGCTGCGAAAACGGGCTGGTGTTTAGCATCTAACTAAAGCAACTGGGCTGGCAAAGCGAAGGGCGTCAGAAGTACCATCCCAAAGGAGCGGCCGGATCGGGATGGTCTAGGGGACAAACATGGAACAGCGACTGAGGAATCCGTAACCCGGTTGCTGGCGATTGCCACCAAGAGGTACGGATTCCTCAGCCCCGCCTCCCAGGACAACCATCCTACTCACTCTTAGCAGGAGCGGGGCTTTCGGAATGACAGAATCGGCTCCGGCCCGCCTACTACAACAAGCGTTGCACTAGACTCCGTAGGGGGCGGGGCCTTCAGAATGACAAATCCAGCCCTAGGCGAATCAAAGTTAAAACCGCTCTAGCTTACAGGAATCAGCTCGCCCTCGTAAACCCAGCTCAGCGTGGATTCCTCGACCTTTTTGGGGTCTACTTTGACTCTGGCCACCCCGCTCTCGATGGCCGCTTGCGCCACCGCCGCCGCCACTTTGGGCGCCACGTGGAAATCGACGCCGCTGGGAAGAATGTAGCTGGGACTCAGCTCCTTGGGCGTTACCATGCCGGCAATGGCTTGGGCCGCAGCCACTTTCATGGCCTCATTGATATCCCGCGCCCTGGTGTCCAGCGCTCCCCGGAAGATGCCGGGGAAGGCCAGCGAGTTATTCACCTGGTTCTCGAAGTCGGACCGGCCCGTAGCCACTACCTTGGCTCCTGCTTCCTTGGCTTCGGCAGGCATTATCTCCGGCACCGGGTTGGCCATGGCGAAGACTATCGAATCGGGGGCCATCGACCGGACCATTTCCGGCTTCAGTACCCCGGCGGCTGATACGCCGATGAACACGTCTCTGCCGGCGACGGCCTCGGCAAGACCTCCTTTGACGCGCTCCCGGTTGGTGACTTTGGCGATCTCTTCCATCGCCCAGTTCATGCCCTGCCGGCGCCCTTCGAAGACGATGCCCCCGATGTCGGAGACAACAATGTCCTTGGCGCCCGCGGAGAGCAGCATGTTCGTAACGGCGATGCCGGCCGCCCCGCAACCGTTGACGGCGATGCGCACGCTGGCCAGGTCCTTGCCTGTGATCTTCAAGGCATTGATCAAGCCGGCAAGCACGATAACCGCCGTGCCATGCTGATCGTCGTGGAAGACGGGTATGTCCAGAATCTTCTTCAGCTGCCGCTCGATCGCGAAGCAGCGTGGTGCAGAGATGTCTTCGAGATTGATGGCCCCGAATACCGGAGCGATTCGCCGCACCAACTCGACTATCTCGTCGGGGTCCTGAGTTGCCAGGGCTATCGGGAAAGCTTCTACACCGGCGAAGGTATTGAAGAGTACCGCTTTGCCCTCCATCACCGGCATTCCGGCCTCCGGCCCGATGTTCCCTAGTCCTAACACGGCGCTGCCGTCCGTAACCACCGCCACAAGGTTGCTCTTGGCGGTCAGGTCGTACACTTTCGCCGGGTCCTTATGTATCGCGTGCACGGGCTCGGCGGCGGCCGGCGGCAGATACAAGGCGTTTAACATCAACTCGTCTTTGATGACCACCTTGTTCCGAATCTCCAGCACCCCGCGATGGCGTTTGCGCAAGTCGAGCGCCTGCTCCTGAAAGGACAGAGTGCCATCGGAGGTGATGGGGCGGGGAGCAACCGGAAGCCGGCCCTCGTAGATGAAGCGCCTGGTGTCCTCGGCGATCTGTTCCGGATCGCGTTCCACGCGTGCCTCACCGGTTTCGATAGCCGCCCGGGCGACAGCCGCGGCGATCTCCGGTGCGATCCGGAAATCCATGATCTTGGGGACAAAGTAGTCTTCCCGCAGCTGGGCATCGGTCACCAGTCCGGCAATAGCTTTGGCCGCGGCGTCCAGCATCTCCGCATTCAGCCGGCGGGCCCGCACGTCGAGCAGACCCCGGAACAGCCCGGGAAAGGCGAGAGCATTATCGATCTGATTCGGATAATCGCTCCGCCCCGTCGCCACCAGGCGTGCCCCGCCCGCCAGCGCTTGTTCCGGCCTGATCTCCGGCTCGGGAACAGAGAGAGCGAAAACGATGGCATCAGGAGCCATCGACCGCACCATCTCAGTAGTCACCAGCTTGCCGGTGGAAAGTCCGATGAACACGTCGGCTCCGGCCATCATGTCAGCCAGCGAGCCCGGCCTGTTCTCGAGATTAGTGATCTTGGCGATCTCCCGCTTTGCCCAGTTCATGCCCTCCGGGCGGGACTTGTAGATGGCTCCCGCCCGGTCGCATACTATCACGTTCTTAGCGCCGATTCTCACCAGGTTCTTGGCGAGAGCGATGCCGCTGGCGCCCGCTCCGGAGATGACGACGGTGAGCTGCGACAGGCTCTTGCCCACTATTCTGAGAGCATTGATCAGCCCGGCCATGGCGACGGCGCTCCCGGTGTCCTGGTGGTTGCCTACCACCGCCACTTCGCAGGCGCTCGCCAATTGTTGCTTCACGGCAAAACATCTAGGAGAGGCAATGTCTTCCATGCAGAAGGCGCCAAACGTGGGTGATAGCGCTGCAGCGGTCTCTACTATCTCGTCCACGGTCTTGGCGTCGATGCAAATCGGTATCGCATCGACTCCTGCGAAGGTCTTGAAGATGGCCGACTTAGCCTCTATCACCGGCAGCGCAGCTTCCGGACCGGCGTGGCCCAGGTTCAGCACTGCCGAGCCATCGGTCACGATGGCCACCAGATTGCCTCGATTCGTGTAATCAAACGCCGTGCCTGGATCACGCTTGATTTCCATCGAGGCGTACCCGACTCCAGGAGTGTAAGCTAGACTTAGCGCAGACCTGTCTTTCACCGGCACGCGACTCTGTACGCCGATTACACCCCTGTAGTCCTCCCGGTAATCCATTGCTTCTTTGGTAGGTAGTTGAATCGCCATTGATTACTTCCTTCCATACTCGAACGCCTGCCTTCCCGGCAGGCCAAAGCTAGCTGACCGGTATCAGCTTTCCTTCATATACCCAGCTCAATGTGGACTCTTCGACCCTGGCCGGATCGACCTTTAGTCTGGCAACGCCGCTATCGATGGCCGCCTGCGCCACTGCTGCGGCCACCCTCGGCGCCACCCGGAAGTCCACACCACTGGGCAGTATGTAACCGGGGCGCAGTTCGTCGCCGGGAT
>JAMCWQ010000069.1:4979-6460 GCA_023480825.1 Chloroflexota bacterium
CGCTCGCCCGCGTGTCGACTGTTCCCCGGAAGATGCCGGGGAAGACCAGCGAGTTGTTTACCTGGTTGTCGAAGTCCGAGCGCCCGGTAGCCACCACTTTGGCGCCCGCCGCTTTTGCCAGGTCCGGCATGATCTCCGGAATCGGATTGGCCATGGCCATAACAATCGGATCGGGAGCCATCGAGCGCACCATATCCTGGCTCACCACACCGGCGGCGGACAGGCCGATGAAGACGTCGCTGCCCTTCATGACATCCGCCAAGCTGCCCTTCATCTTCTCCCTGTTCGTGACCTTGGCGATCTCGTCCTTCGCCCAGTTCATGCCCTCCGGACGTCCTTCGTAAACGGCCCCCTTGGAGTCACAGAGAATGATGTTCTTAGCGCCGGCGGATAGAAGGATATTGGTCACGGATAGAGCCGCGGCACCGGCTCCGTTCATGGTGATCCGCACCTTGCCGATATCCTTGCCGGTGACTTTCAGGGCATTGAGCATCCCGGCGAGGACGATTGTCGCCGTTCCATGCTGGTCGTCGTGGAAGATGGGGATGTGGGTCTCCTTCTTCAGACGGCGTTCGATAGCGAAGCAGCGAGGAGCGGAGATATCCTCCAGGTTTACACCGCCGAACAGGGGCGAGATACGCTTCACCACCTCGACGATCTCATCCGGGTCCTTAGTGGCGACGCAGATGGGAAATGCCTCCACACCGGCAAAGGTGTTGAAGAGAACGCATTTCCCCTCCATAACCGGCATAGCTGCCTCCGGCCCGATGTCGCCCAGGCCAAGGACCGCGGTCCCGTCGCTCACTACTGCCACGAGGTTCCCCTTAGCCGTCAGCTCGAACACCTTTTCCGGGTCCCGGTAAATCTCCTCCGCCGGGCCAATATTCGCGGGCGGCAGGAAGAGAGCGTCCAGTATGCAGTCGTCTCTTATGGCCAGCTTGCTGCAGATCTCTATCACACCATGGTGCCGGCGCCGCAGGTCCAGCGCTTGCTCTGTGAAAGTCATGGCCTTGGCCGCTTTCGCATCCCGCGGAGCGACCGGCAGCTCTCCCTCATACAGATAGCTCTTGGTATCCTGGGCGATAGCCACCGGATCACGCTGCACCCTTGCTTCTCCCGTATCGGTCGCGGCTCTGGCAACCGCCTCTGCAATCGCCGGCGCAACACGGCAATCCATGATCTTCGGGACAATGCAGGCCTCGGAAAGCTGACTTGCGCCGACGAGGTTTGCCGTCGCCCGAGCCGCTGCATCTACCATAGCGGAATTCACTCGCCGCGCTCTGGTGTCGAGAAGGCCGCGGAAGATGCCGGGAGAGACCAGTTCGGCGACGATCTGGTTCGGGTAACAGCTAAGCGCGGTGGCCACGATCCTCGCCCCACCCTCCTTGGCTTCCTCCGGCGTGATCTGGGGACGAGGTATGCCTAGCGCAAACACAATCGGGTCCTTGGCCATCGAGCGGACCATCTCCGGCGTGACCTTC
>JAMCWQ010000058.1 GCA_023480825.1 Chloroflexota bacterium
CCTCATCCTAACGGCGAAAGATGAAGAGATAGACAAGGTGCTGGGGCTGGAGCTGGGGGCGGATGACTACATGACTAAGCCCTTCAGCATGCGGGAGCTGATGGCCAGGGTGAGAGCCCTGCTGCGCCGGGTCCAGATGCATCAGGCGGTGAGCGGCAAGCCAGAGACGGAGACCCAAGTCCTGCAAGTCCGGGACCTGGCCTTGGACGTGGCCAGGCACGAGGTCAAGGTAGGGGGCAATCCGGTAAGTCTTCGCCCAAAAGAATTCGACTTACTGCAGTACTTGATGGTCAACCGGGGCCAGGTGCTCACGAGAGAGATGATTCTGGAGCGGGTATGGGGCTACGAATACGCCGGCGATACCCGAACCGTAGACGTCCATGTGCGCTGGCTGCGTGAGAAGATCGAGGGAGATCCCGGCACTCCCCAGTATGTTCACACGGTCCGCAACGTGGGATACAAGTTCGGGGAATAGGATAGTGTAGTTCCCCCCTGATGTAGGGGCGCATGGTCATGCGCCCGCTGGGGGCTATGGAGGTTAGGTCTTTGAGCAGGCACAAAACCCCCTAAATCCCCCTTATCAGGGGGACTTGCCGGGCGTTCCCCCCTGACAAGGGTGGCTAGGGGGGTTGAGGCTTTAGAATTCCCTAGGTCCCTCTTATCAGGCAGACTTGACCGGATCCCACTTGCAGCACACGAACTTATTGGAGAGAAAGGGTATTAGGTGCTAACCATCGCAATTGCCGCGGTCGCCATCATCGCTTGTGTAGCGGCGCTGATCTTGGCGCTGGTCACCTGGCGCACCAGGAGAGAGATGAACGAGATAGACCAGGCCGCGCTCGAAATCCTGAGGGGCGATCACGAAAGCAGAATCAGGATCGACGGGAGTGGGCAAGGGAACCATCTGGCAGAAGCATTCAACCGGATGGCGGAGCAATTGGAAAGGGCAAGCCGGGATTCGGCCACTCAGAAGAAGCGGTTGGAAGCCATTATGTCAAACATGACCGACGGCGTTATAGCGGCGAGTGGGAACGGAACGGTGGTCTTGGCCAACTCCGCCGCCGAGAGGATGCTGGGGATCCCCAGCGGCCAGGCCGTGGGAAGGTCTTTCGTGGAGGTGGCGAAGGACTACGATCTGGCCAACATGGTGAAATCATGCCTGGCTGACAAAGATCACTGCGGCCCCGAGAGCAGGCCTATTGAGATGGGAATTCCCAAAAGGCTCGTGCAGGCGTTCATGCTTCCGCAGCGCAGCGGGGAAGTCTTCCAAGTCCTCGTGTTGCTCCAGGACCTCACCGAGATCCGCCGCCTGGAGACGGCACGACGCGAGCTCTTGGCGAATATATCGCATGACCTGCGGACTCCCATTGCCGCGATGAAGGCTGTCGTCGAGACATTGCAGGACGGAGCAATCGAAGATGCAGAGGCGTCGAAGAAATTCCTTGGGCGAATGGACGAGGAGTTGGACAAGCTTGCGAGGCTGGTTCAGAGCCTCCTAGATTTGTCACGTATCGAGTCGGGCCAGGCCGAGTTCAAATTCGAGCCATCAGATTTGGCGAAGATTATGCGCGAGGCTGTTGACCGGGTGGGATTGCAGGCCGGCCGGGCCGGCATTAAGGCCGAAGCGGCAATTAGCGGAGACCTTCCGGCAGTTCGGGTGGACCGCGATCGTATCGGTCAGGTGCTCGACAATTTGCTCCAGAACTCCCTGAAGTATACGGAGCGTGGAGGGAGCATCACGGTGTCTGCCGCCGGGCAGGAGGACTTCGTCGCCGTCTCCGTTGCGGATACTGGACCGGGCATTGACCCCGAGGATATTCCCCGGTTGTTCGAGCGCTTCTACAAAGCCGATAAGTCTCGAGCCCAAGGGGGCGCCGGCTTGGGGCTGGCCATCGCCAAGCACGTGGTGCAAGCCCACGGCGGCAGAATATGGGCCGAAAACCGGCTGCCTCGTGGAGCCGTCTTCACCTTCACCCTGCCAAAAGCCTAATAGTGCCTGGGTGGCATCACTCCGGTAGGTGCGACTTATGGAGTTTGAGCATTAAAGCGGGTATTGTGTAGGTGCGAATTCATTCGTCCTTCTGCGGAAGGAGCCGCCGCAGCGGCCCAGCAATATCGGCTGGCGGGCTGCAATTGTAGGTCCGAATTATGAGGTTTGACCAAATGGTCGAGTGTTTAATGTAGGGCGGGCGGCTTGTCCCCCGCCCGTCCTTCTCTGAAGGATTCGGGAGGGCACAAGGCACCCCTCCCCTACGATAACCGTCATTAATTTGTAAACGACCATAAGTCGCAATTCCCCCTTTGCCCTTTGCAGGGGATAAGGGGCAGGATGTGTCATTCCGAAGGAGCGGAGGGGATTGTGAGAACGCCTGGGGCCATGATGATGAAGCGACTGAGGAATCCGTACCCGGTGGTATTAATGCCGGAGCCCGCCCAACCAGGTAACGGATTCCTCAGCCCCGCCTCCATTCCATGAATATGGTCCTAGTACTAGCAATGGCGGGGCTTTCGGAATGACAGAATCACGTTCCCATCACCCCTAACCCCTAAAGGGGCATGTAGGCTGAAGGCCTACCCTACCTGGTGGTGGCGGTTCGTGAACCGCCCGGGAATGAACCGTCCAAGGGCGCATCCTTTCATGGAAGGATGTGCCCCTGCATTTATTTGATTAGAATAGGGAGAATGAAGGGCTGGTATTGTGGGTCCGAATTCATTCGGACGGCGGGCGCCAGCCCGCAGCAGGCATCGGTGCGCAAGCAAGGTCAAGTGCCTGCCGGCCACACCGGCAGGCAGAATGAATTCTGACCCACAGAATATCCCCTCTTGCCTGGCCTGTTAGAATAGACGCATTCCACGGGCGAACGGCAGCGCACTATCAGTACAGGAAAAGCGGCGGGAGGAAGATATGCCCGACCCTATTCGCGACTACCTCAAAGCAATCGAGCACGACCTGGGCGCCGGGTCTTCGACCGAGCACACCCACCGCCCGGCCCTGAAGGCCCTGATCGAGGCCCTGAAGCCGGGCGTCACCGCCCAGAACGAACCCGGCAAGAGCGGGGGCAACGCGCCGGACTTCCGGGTGACGCTCAAGACCGGCCAGCTTGCCGCGGGCTACGTGGAGACCAAGGACATCGGCAAGCCGCTGGACGAGGTCGAGCGCACAGACCAGATCAAGCGCTACCTGAAATCGCTGCCGAACCTGCTGCTTACCAACTACCTCGAATTCCGCTGGTACGTGGACGGCGCCCGCCGCCGCTCGGTGCGCCTGGCTTTCACCGGCGGCAACGGCAAGATCATCCGGGAGAAGGATGGCGACGCCGCAGCCCGCAGCCTGCTGTTGGATTTCCTCGGCCAGCAGCCGGTGCAAGTAGGCAGCGCCAAAGAGCTGGCCGGGCGGATGGCCCGGCTCACCCATCTCATTCGGGACGTGATCAAGGCCAGCCTGGGCAATGGCACGGCCTCCTCTCTCCTGCTCGACCTGCGCCAGGCCTTTGCGGAGACGCTAATACCGGATATCGGCCATCCGGAGAAGAGCGGCGAATTCGCCGATATGTACGCCCAGACCATTGCCTACGGCCTCTTCGCCGCCCGCTGCAGCCATAAAGGCCCGGGTCCCTTCCAGCGCCTCGGCGCCGCCGGCGAGATTCCCAAGACCAACCCGCTCTTGAAGAAGCTCTTCGAGACCATCACCGGCACCGAGTTGGACGATGAGCCCTACGCCCCATTCGTCGACGACCTGGTCCAAGTGCTCGCCAATGCCGATATGGAGGTGATCCTCTCCCAATTCGGCAAGCGCACCAAGCAAGAGGATCCGGTGGTCCATTTCTACGAGACCTTCCTAGCCTCCTATGACCCCAAGCTGCGGGAGAGCCGGGGCGTCTACTACACGCCGGAGCCGGTGGTCTCCTATATCGTCCGCTCGGTCGACTACCTGCTGCGCACCCGCTTCGGCCTGAAGGACGGGCTGGCCGATACCTCCACGGTGGAATACGAGGTGGATGGCGAGAAGCGGAAATCGCCGCGGGTGCTGATTCTCGACCCGGCCTGCGGCACCGGCACCTTCCTATACTCCGTGGTGGACCACATCCGCGAGCAGTTCATCCTCCACAACGACGCCGGCATGTGGTCGGACTACGTTCGCCAGCACCTTCTGCCCCGCCTATTCGGCTTCGAATTGCTGATGGCTCCCTATGCCGTGGCCCACCTCAAGCTGGGATTACAGCTTGCCGGGCAGGACCTCGACGGCCCGCTGCGCCAACTCTACGCCTACGACTTCAAGGGCGACGAGCGCCTGCGGGTCTATCTAACGAACACCTTGGAGGAGGCGGAGGAGAAGGTGCCGACGCTGTGGGGACCGCTGCGCGTGATAACCGAGGAAGCCAACGCCGCTGCCGAGGTCAAACGCGACCTGCCGATAATGGTGGTACTCGGGAACCCGCCGTATTCCGGCCACTCCGCGAACAAGGGGAAGTGGATAGCCAAACTCGTACGGGACTATTACTTCGTGGACGCCCAACCGCTCGGCGAGAAGAACCCCAAGTGGCTGCAGGACGATTACGTCAAGTTCATCCGCTTCGGGCAGTGGCGGATAGAGAAGTCCGGCGCCGGCATTCTCGCGTTTATCACCAACCACGGCTACCTCGACAACCCGACTTTCCGCGGCATGCGCCAGCGGCTAATGGGGACCTTTACCGACATCTACATCCTCGACCTTCACGGCAACAGCAAGAAGAAAGAAAAGGCCCCGGACGGTGGCCCCGACGAGAACGTATTCGACATCCAACAGGGAGTGGCTGTGGGCATTTTCGTCAAAGAGGCAGGCAAGACAGATATCGCGCAGGTGCACCACGCCGAGCTATGGGGGGACAGAGAAGAGAAGTATCACCAACTTCTCTCACTCGACGTGGCGAGTGCCTCTTGGGCAGATATCCTTGCATCCTTCCCTTCCTACCTGTTTGTCAAGCAGGATGGGCAGGTTCGCGATGAATACAACTCTGCACCATCCCTCTCTGAATTGACTCACTTCAATGTTCTTGGCTTTCAGACACATCGCGACAGCTTTGCCGTTGACTTCAACAAAAACGAATTGAAGGAGCGAATAGGGGCACTACGTGACGCCAAATACTCTGACGAGGAGATGAAAAGGAAATACGGACTATCGGAGAGCAACGGCTGGACGTTGGATAGTGCAAGAAAACAATTGCTCACGGTTCGTGACTGGCAGGAGTGTTTGGAGAGATGCGTTTACAGGCCATTCTACCCGACTTAAGAACACTACCGCACCGCTGTAACAGATCGCCCGAGACCTCAACTGCTGCAACACATGCTCAGGCCTAATCTATCTATCAACACCGTCCGCCAGACGAAAATGCGTGCGTGGAACCATGCTGTAGTGGCTGATCTGCCCACCCCAGCACTCTTCGTGGAGATAAAAGATGGCTCCAACGCCTTCCCCCTCTACCTCTACCCTACCGAGCAGGAGGTCAATTCCGGCCTCTATGGCAAGGGCGACAGGCGGGCGAACTTGTCCAAGGAGTGCGTGGAGGAGTTTGCCGGGCAGCTGGATCTGGAATGGGTCCCGGATGGGACGGGCGACCTGGAGAAGACCTTCGGGCCCGAGGACGTCTTGCACTACATCTACGCCGTGCTCCATTCCCCAACCTACAGGAAGCGCTACGCCGAGTTCCTGAAGATCGATTTCCCCCGCATACCGCTCACCGCTAACCTCGACCTCTTCAGGAAATTGTGCGCCCTCGGCGCGGACCTCGTCCGCCAGCATTTGCTGGAATTCCCGGACCCGACAATGGGGGCCGGTTACCCGGTGAACGGCGACAACCGGGTGGAAAAGGGCTACCCCAAATACGTGGAAGGCCCGGCTCCGGACGGCAGAGAGCCTTCCACGGCCGGCGCCCAGCCCAAAGGCCGCGTCTTCATCAATCAGTCCCAATACTTCGACGGCGTGCCCAAGAGCGTCTGGGAGTTCCACGTGGGCGGCTACCAGGTCTGCGATAAATGGCTGAAGGACCGCCGCGGGCGGGTACTCACTTACGACGACCGCATTCATTACCGCAAGATCGTCATCGCCCTCGAAGAGACGATCCGGCTGATGGCGGAGATCGACGCCGCCATACCCTCCTGGCCGATCACCTAGAGCCAGCCACGGCAGTAGAAGTACAAGCCGTCAGTATCAGCCCCTTTAGGCGTAGGGAAGCCGGAATTGTCATTCTGAGGGAGCGTCTGGTCTGGGAGCCAGAGGACAACTGGGGAACAGCATCAGCCAGCTAGGCCTATCAACGCCAGAATGAAGCAGCGCCCGAAGAATCTAGTCCAGGTTGTTTAACCACCAGGTACTAGATTCTTCGGGCCCTCTTATTACTCGGTAGTGTTCTTAAGTCGGGTAGAATGGGCCCTCTCCCCTATATTGCATATCTAT
>JAMCWQ010000057.1 GCA_023480825.1 Chloroflexota bacterium
CTACAATGAGCGCCTGGAGGTAGCGGCGCATGCTCGACAAGCGCTTCTGCAACAGCACTGCCCAGGCCACCGATGATATTATGCTCTTCAGCGGTCACCACAGCCTTGGTCTTCTCGGCGGAGGCAATAATCGTTTTCACATCCAGCGGCTTGATCGTGGATACATTGATTACTTCCGCGCCTATCCCTTCGTGTTCCAACTCTGCTGCTGCCTTGAGCGCTTTCTCAACCATCAGGCCGGTAGCGCAGATCGTCACATCTGCCCCTCCAGTCAGAACCTTGGCTTGGCCAAGCTGGAATCTATAATCTTCGTCAAGAACCACGGGCGCCGGTGCCCGGCTCAGTCTGATGTAGACTGGACCGTCGTAGCTGGCTATAGCCTCGACAGCCTTGGCGGTCTCAGTAGCATCTGCCGGGCAGACCACTGTCATGTTCGGAAGCGCCCGCATGATCGCAATATCTTCCAATCCTTGGTGGGACGCGCCATCCTCACCCACGGTCAGGCCGGCATGGCTCCCAGCAAGTTTGACATTCAGACGAGGGTAGGCTATCGACTGCCGGATCTGCTCCCAGGGCCTGCCCGTAAGGAAAATGGCAAAGCTACTGACGAACGGAAGCTTTCCGGAAAGAGCCAAGCCCGCTGCAACACCGATCATATTCTGTTCGGCAATACCGAGGTCGAAGAACCGGTCAGGACATTCGGCACGAAACCAAGCAGTACGTGTCGAACCCGCCAAATCGGCGTCCAGAACCACTATACGCTTGTCGCGCTTGCCTATCTCCCTGAGGGTCTCTCCATACGCATCACGTGTGGCCCTCGCCTTCATCAGTTCAACTCCTTGGCGACATCCTTCGTCTACGACCAGAAAGCGCCACTACAACTAGCACTTCAGCTCCCGAAGTGCGCACTCCAGTTCCTCACCTTGCGCTGCCTGGCCATGCCACTTGACAGAGTTTTCCATAAAGGAGACACCCTTGCCCTTGATCGTATGAGCAATGATCACCTGCGGGCCGGCGGCATCGGCGCCCTGTACCGGAGCAATGGGGCCGTGCTCCCATCCGGGAGCTGTGTATCTCGAGGCAGACTGTAAAGCTCGCAGGATCTGATGGAACTCGTGGCCATCGATCTCCTGCACTTGCCAGCCGAAGCCCTTCCATTTCTCGGCAAAAGGCTCCAAGTTCATGACATCCTTTGTCGCACCATCGATCTGGAGCCCGTTCCTATCGACAATCGCGACCAGATTGGAGAGCCTGTAATGAGCGGCGCTCATCGCTGCTTCCCAGACCATGCCCTCTTCGCACTCACCATCGCCAAGCATAACGTAGACTCGCCAATCGGCCGCATCCAATCTGGCACTCAGCGCCATCCCCACACCGATGGACAGCCCCTGGCCCAGAGAACCAGTCGAAGCTTCGACTCCAGGCAAACCATAGTTCGTGCTGGGATGGCCCTGCAATGGACTCCCCAGTTTCCTTAGCCCTGCTAGCATATCCGCGTCGAAGTAGCCGGCTTCCGCCAAAGTGGCGTAGAGAGCAGGAGCGCAGTGCCCCTTGCTGAGCACGAACCGGTCGCGCTCCGGCCAACGATGGTTCTTGGGATCGTGACGCATATGAGCGAAATACAGCGCGGTCAGAATGTCTGTGGCAGACAGGGAGCCGCCGGGATGGCCCGAGCCGGCCTCCCCGGTGCTATAGACAATGTTCCGGCGAATCCTTTTCGCCTTCTCTGCCAGGAATTCATATTTCTCTTCCATCGACATTTCCGAATCCTTGGGGCCAACAGTAGGTTGGTATTTTACCATCGTCCGACCCCTACTTCAACCGCCTAGTGTGGTCTAAAGCGGGAACGAATAACTAGCAGCACGACGACTATACCCCCGACCAGCCCAATCCAATACAGGATAGTTGGGGTGAATGAGGACTGGGCCGAGGAGTTCTGTGCAGCGGGAGTTGGAGAGACTTGGGCAGATTCTGTGGGAGTACGCGCTGCCGTAGGCGTGGTAGCCGGTGTCTGGGTGATTGCCGTAACCTGAGGTTGGGGGTAAGGTAGGCTCGCGCGCCACTGCTTGTCGAGTTCGTCCAGGCCCAAGCCAAATGCCCCCTGCAGCGCTTTTTCGTAGGTCACCCCATCGCGAAAGCGCGCCATCAGATTCTCAATCTTGCTGCGCCCAAAAGTCTTTATGAGATAATCGACCACACTCGCGCTCTCGGCGTAGGATAGCAACGCTCTGTTTTCGTCCAGAGGGAAACTGGAATTCAGAGCGCGGATGGGAATCAAGTTCCCGGACTCGGCGGCCTGCTGCAATTCGGAGGAAAACCGAGAATCCGACTGTTCCTGCATATAGGTTGCCAGTCCTTCATCCAACCACGCCGGAGGAGAGTTGTAAGGGTTCTCGGTAGCTTGACCGAAAATGATATGGGTGACCTCGTGTGGTACCATGCGTTTCACTTCGCTCGCCGCATCGGTGCCGGGGGCAATAGTCAAGAGTATTAAATTGAGACTGGGATACGCTTGTCCGCCAATCCAGTCTGCCGAAAAAGCGGGAAGAGCGCCGAATAGCTGGTCCTGGGAAGCATACACAAGGAGTTTGATATTCTCCTGTGTAGACGCACCGATCTCCTGCTGCAAGCGGTCGGCAGTGCGCGTGGCGGAGTCCAGCACCATCTGCCCAAACTGATCCGAGCCGCTATACCAATAGACGCTAATCAAACCCTTCTGCAGCGAATGCCATTGGAATCTAGTGTCTTCGTAGGAGAACCTCACCGGTGCGGTCTGCAGTGTCTCGCCGGATTCGTCCTGCAGAGTCCAGTAGTATTCTACCCATACGCCCGGGGGAAGGTAGTTTTCTTGGGTATCGAGGGTGTACTGCGCCGAAATAGCACTGCCGGGCTCGAACTTCGGGTAAGCCATTCTCTCTATTGGAGAGGTCCCCACCCGGTACAGTAGAGCTACTTGAGTGATCTTCGAGGAGGAAGCAGCCTCCAGATGGAAGTCTATGCTATTGGGGAAACTGGGCTGTGCGCTCTGAGACTTGACCTCGATCCCGGTGGCCGCTATAACAGGCGCTGGAAGAACAAACGAGGTGTTTAGGATCAGAACCAGGGCAAAGGCGGAGCAGACCTTAGGCAGAGGGGTAGACAATCGTGCCATCCTACTCTGCCTTGCCCACCTGTGACTTCAAATACTCCTCGATAAAGGCATCGAGGTCGCCGTTGAGCACCGCCGCGGTGTTGCTGGTCTCGTACCCTGTGCGGTGATCCTTAACCATGTTGTAAGGATGCAGGACATAGGACCGGATTTGGTTACCCCAACCTGCTGCCACGTGTTCACCTTTCAACCGCGCTTGTTCCTCTTCCTGGCGGCGCTGCTCGACCTCCAGCAGGCGCGCCCGCAGAATCTTCATCGCGACCTCCCGATTCTGCATCTGCGACCGCTCGTTCTGGCAGGTGACCACTATTCCGGTAGGCAAGTGTGTAATCCGCACGGCCGAATCGGTCTTGTTGACATGCTGGCCCCCGGCACCTGTGGAGCGATAAGTATCGATGCGCAGGTCGTTCTCGTTTATGACCGCCTCCACACTGTCCTCAACTTCCGGTAAAACCTCAACCAGTGCAAACGACGTGTGGCGGCGGTGAGCCGCATCAAACGGCGATAAGCGCACCAGCCGGTGAACGCCCCGCTCCGCCTTAGCGCGGCCGTAGGCAAAGGGGCCAGCCAACTCAATTGTGACGCTCTTTATCCCCGCCTCATCGCCTGGCGATAAATCGAGGATTTCCGTCTTGAAATGGCGGCCCTCCGCCCAACGCAGGTACATCCGCATCAGCATCTCCGCCCAGTCTTGAGATTCGGTGCCGCCGGCGCCGGCATGGATGGCAAGGATCGCATTGCGGTCGTCATAGGGGCCGCCAAGCAATAGCTGAAACTCCAGGCTGTCCAGCTCCGATCGAATGGCCTCTACTTCCTCGGCAGCCTCGTCGACCATAGAATGGTCATCTTCCGATTCTGAAAGATCCAGCAATTCGAGGAGATCGTCGATCCTCTTGCCTATGCTGAGCCAGGGCGCAACCTGCTCCTGCAAGCGCGTCAGTTGCTGCATTATGGCTTGAGCAGACTGCTGGTCTGCCCACAACTCGGGATCAGAGGCCTTTTGGTGAAGCGCTTCTATCTGTTGAAGTTTTCCGGCCAGGTCAAAGACGCACCTGCATCTGAGAGATGCGGTTACGTAGCGTCTTCAGCTCATCCGTTAATGTCAATAACACTGGATCAAATTCCTCCTGGCAAGCGGTAATTATACCAAAACCGGACACTGCGGGCAAAGAAGGCTATACCCTCACTAGAGAGCAGCAATGAGCGATGGGATCTCCGCCGGGCTGTTTGCCACCTTTACGCCAGCCATCTGTAGGGCTGAAATCTTCTCGGCGGCCGTACCTTTGCCTGAGGATATTATGGCTCCGGCGTGGCCCATCCGCTTATCGGCCGGTGCGGTCTTTCCCGCAATGAACGCTACCACCGGCTTGGATACCATGGTGCGAATATAGTCCGCGGCCAGTTCTTCATCACTCCCACCAATCTCGCCAATCAGCACCACCATATCGGTTTCGTTGTCCGCTTGGAACATCGCCAGCACTTCCGTAAAGGAGGTGCCAATAATCGGGTCCCCGCCGATACCGATGCAGGTCGATTGCCCGATGCCCCGGTCTGTGAGCGCCTGCACCACTTCGTAGGTGAGGGTACCACTGCGGGACACCACTCCCACCCTGCCCGGCGTGTGAATATGCCCGGGCATGATGCCCAACTTGCACTTCCCGGGGCTGATGACTCCCGGGCAATTAGGACCGATTAGT
This sequence comes from Chloroflexota bacterium, assembly GCA_023480825.1. GTDB lineage: Bacteria > Chloroflexota > Chloroflexia > JAMCWQ01 > JAMCWQ01 > JAMCWQ01. The sequence goes on from JAMCWQ010000057.1 coordinate 4,846, forward strand.
GTGACCCGGTGCTCCCGCGCATAGTGGTAAATATGCATGGTGTCCAACACTGGTATCCCCTCAGTGATACACACAACCAGGGGGATTCCGGCATCGATATTCTCGGCCATGGCATCAGGCGCGAACGCGGCCGGAACGTAGATTACTGCGGCGTTGGGCTCCTCCGCTTCGAGGGCTTCCTCCACAGTATCGAAAACAGGCACTCCTTCGACTCTTGTCCCACCTTTTCCCGGGGTCACACCGGCGACTATGTTTGTGCCGTAGCTCAGCATCTGCCCTGTATGAAATTGTCCCTCACGTCCGGTTATCCCCTGTACCAGCACTCTAGTGCTGGCATCAACGAGTATACTCACCCTATCACCCTCCAGAGAGCTCTCGCATCGAACTAAGCAGCCAGACCACCGCCGTTCGGACTAGCAGGCTTGGCCGCCGGCAAGTCGCACGGCCATCTGCGCCGCCTCGTCCATGCTCTTCACAGCATTGAAACCTGCTTGCCCTAAAATCGAGCGCCCTTCATCCTCATTTGTGCCGGTAAGCCTGATAGTCATAGGGACTTTGAGCTCGACATCCGCCAGTGCAGAGAGTATTCCCCGAGCGACATCGTCGCAACGCGTGATACCGCCGAAGATGTTGACGAGCACAGCGGCCACTTTGTGGTCCCCGAGAACAATCCTGAGCGCGTTTGCCACCACATCAGGCTTTGCGCCACCTCCAATGTCAAGGAAGTTGGCGGGCTCTCCGCCTTGCAGTTTGATAATGTCCATCGTCGCCATGGCAAGGCCCGCGCCGTTGACAATGCAGCCGATGTTGCCATCGAGCCGCACATAGCTCAAACCGGCGGCTCTAGCCTTGCGCTCGTTGGCATCCACCTGCTCCTGGTCACGCAGGTTTTCGAGGTTCGGGTGCCGGAAGAGGGCATTGTCATCCAAAACGATCTTCGCATCAGCCGCAATCCACCGGCCATCGTGAGTGATCACCAGCGGATTGATCTCCACCAACGAAGCATCATTATCGATAAACGCCCTGTACACTCCGCAAGCGGCCCCCGAAAACCCCTTTGCCAGATGGCCATCCAGACCGACCTTGAATCCCAGCGCTCTGCCCTGGTAGTCCCACAACCCGGATAAGGGGTCAACGGCCTCTCTGGCTATCTTCTCCGGAGTGACGCGGGCTATTTCCTCAATATCTATTCCCCCGGCCGCGCTAGCCATTAGCACAATGCTTTTGCTGCTCCGGTCCAGCACAGCCCCCAGATAGTATTCTTTCTGTATGTCCAGTGCTTCGGCCACCAGCAGCTTCCGGACTGGCAAACCTTTGATGCTCATATCCAGCATCGACTGTGCGATTTCGCGGGCTTCGCCCGGGCTCATTGCCAACTTCACGCCGCCGGCTTTTCCTCTTCCGCCAACTTGAACCTGAGCCTTTATGACCACTTTGCCACCCAGAGTCTCGGCCAATGACTCGATTCCCTCAGCAGTGCTGGCCACACCACCCGCCGGCACCGAGATCTGGTAACCCGCCAGAATGTCCCTAGCCTGGTACTCGTGTAGTTTCATCAGTTG
>JAMCWQ010000092.1 GCA_023480825.1 Chloroflexota bacterium
CAGCGAGGCAAGGAAGCCGCCACTGTTGTCGAACTTCTGAACGCGGGCATTACCGACGTCTGCTACATAGACGTTGCCCTGAGTATCCACCGCTATCCCACGTGGGTTACTGAACTGCCCGTTACCCCCGCCAACGCTGCCCCAAGCAGTCAGGAAAACTCCACTATTGCTGAACTTCTGGATACGGTTATTGAGTTTGTCCGCTACGAACACATTGCCGTTGGCATCCACGGCGATACCAGTAGGGCGGTTGAACTGCCCATTCCCGGTGCCAGAGCTCCCCCACTTCTTCAAGAAGCCTCCCGTGGAGCTGAACTTCACTATCCGGTTGCTGCCGTAGTCGGCCACATACACATTGCCGGCGCTATCCAAAGCTGGGCTAGCCGGGTCACCGAAGAGGGAGGCGCTAACGCTCTCTTTCCCCCACTTCTGCTTGAACACTCCATACTTATTGAACTTCTGGACCCTCTCGTTCTTCTGGTCCACGACATAGATATTACCCGCCCCATTCACCGCCAACGACGTAGGGCGGCTGAACTGCCCGTTTCCTGTCCCGCTACTGCCGAACTGGCCAAGGTATGTCCCAATCTGGTCGAACTCCTGCACCCTGTTGTTGCCGCTATCCGCTACATACAGAACCCCATTCCTAAAGCACAGCTCAAACGGCTGATTGAACTGCCCATTCCCCGTGCCATAGCTGCCCCATTGGCTTAGGTAGAAGCCGTCGTTATCAAACTTCTGGATACGGTGATTGCCGTAGTCGGACACATACACGTTCCCTAGCCCATCTATCGCTAAGCCCGCAGGGGTTGTGAACTGCCCGTCACCCGTTCCGGCAGTCCCCCACTGGGTCATGTACACCCCGTCATTGTCGAACTTCTGGACCCGGTGGTTTAACTCATCGGACACAAACACGTTGCCATCTGGATCCACTGCTACAGCACTGGCGTAATTGAATTGCCCATACCCCGTACCATAACTACCCCACTTGGTGACGAACCTCCCGTTCTTGTCGAACTTCTGGACACAGTCGCTCTCGCGGTCCGCCACGAACAGATTGCCCTTCCGGTCCAGGGCAATGCCGTAGGGACCGAGAAACTGGCCATTACGCACACCATAGCTGCCTATCGAGGAGACAAAAAGGCCGCTGGCACTGAACTTCTGGACCCGGTAATTATAGAAATCGGAGACGTAGACATAGCCGAGACTATCTATTGCAATCCCAACCGGATCACGGAAGGTGCCGTTAGGAGCTTTCTGTCCCCACTGCCTGAGAAACCAGTATCCCGAGCTAAGGGCATCCAAGTCCACACCTTGCTCTCCCGCGGTATAAGGAGGAGGAACTTCAGCCCCGGGGGGAAGAGAAGTGCCGGCTGTGCCGGAGGTACCCGTCCCCCCTTCCGCTAGAACGGGCAGTGCAAGCCCGGGCACGAGCGCTATAAGCACTAGTAGTCCAATAGTTAGCCAAAGTTGCAGTTGCTGATGCCTTCTCATTGTAGTGCTACCTTCCACAGTTGTTGTTCGTACTGGTAAGCTGTCCAGGGGGAATACAGGCTGCCGGGGCAATAGAGTTGTTACACCGCCGGATGGCTGGGTAGCCCTCAGCCCCCGAAGCCTAGCCGGCTCATGGTAAATACCCGACCTACGGTATCCCGCGCAGCACACCCATATTCGATTGTCATTTCGGAAGCGATTTGGTGATGGTAGCAGCTATTCCCAGTGTTAAAGGGCATTGTAACACTACTGTCAATAGGCAAATGCCGGGATGCTTTGCCCAGTAAGCAAGAACTGTTCTTTCTCCTCTTCCTTCTTTGACGGGGTAGGTAAGGCGAAGGAATTGCCCAGGACCTACGGGACACCGGCGAGGGGTTCTCCAAAAGGGCAATCTGCTTGCCACATCTCCCTGACCATGTCCTTGATCGGTGAGAAACTGCGGCGATGATGCCGGGAAGGGCCATGTTCGAGAATGCTCTGATAGTGACAGGTGGTGCCGTAGCCTTTGTTGTGGTCGAACCCATAGCAGGAGTAGTCCTCGTGAAGACTTGCCATCAGACGGTCGCGGGCCACTTTTGCCACAACCGACGCGGCGGCGATGGAAAAGCATAGGCAATCGCCATCAATTATGTTCTTCTGAGGGATATTTATTGTGGACAATTGGAAGGCGTCGATCAGGAGAAAATCGGGAGCCAGGCTGAGGCCGCGAAGGGCCCGCCGCATTGCCAGCCGTCCGGCGGCAGCAATCCCGATACCGTCGATGACCGGCACCGGAACGAACCCGATGCCCAAGGAGAGCGCAGCGTCCTCGATAATCGGGCAGAGTTCTTCTCGTTGGCGGGAGGTGAGCTGCTTGGAGTCACGCACACCACGCAAGGCTGCGATCACATCATCACTTGCCATCAGCATCTCGGGTGGGAACACCACCGCGGCTGCGGCCACCGGACCCGCCCATGCTCCGCGCCCGACCTCGTCCAGGCCGGCTATGTACCGGTAACCGGAGCGGATGATCTGGCGCTCTTCTTCGCAAGTGGGACTAATCACCATCATTTTGGCTCGCACTACGTGATAAGCAAGCAAAACGGGGCGCCGGAAGCTTGCAGCCCCTTACGCCCCGCTTGATTTCATAAGAGTGTGAGGGAAAAGGCCCTATCTGCGGCCCTTTTCCTTGATGCGGGCGGCCTTGCCGGTGAGCCCGCGCAGGTAGTAGAGCTGGGCCCTTCGTACCTTGCCGCGGCGTACGACGTCGATCTTCTCCACTCGCGGCGAGTGCAGGGGGAACGTCCGCTCAACGCCGACGCCATGGGAGGCGACGCGCCGGACTGTGAAATTGGCGTCGATTCCGCCCCCTCGTGCCCGCATTACAACGCCTTCGAAGACCTGGGTACGCTCCCTGTTGCCCTCGACAACTTTCAGGCTGACGCGAACAGTATCGCCAGGCCCGAAGTCGGGCAGGCCGGCCTTAAGCTGGGGGGTGGTCACGGTTTCTATCAAGTTTGCCATGCTGATCTCCTTCCAAGTAGAAGCCCCGGTTGGCCGGGGGAGTATTCGCTTAAGCAAGGAGGCCCGCCGCGCCGTGCGCGCCGGCCTACCGGTAATTCCTATGGGAATCGCAAACGTAACAACCATTATAGCATGCAAATTCCGGTGCTGCAAATCGGCACTAAAATTACAAAACAGTACTTTAGTCATATTTACACACTTCCAAATGTCTGTTACCCTGCCACCCATGTTGAGACCGGACGCTGACCGACACACAATGGTTGACTTGGTGGAAATGCCGGACGCGAACCGGGAGCTGGTATCTCTTGAGTGCCACTTCCTTGCCAAGGACACGGAACCTTTTTGGTATCAATGTCGCTCCGTGCAAGCCCCTCGAGTTTTCCCCACTGTGATGTCGAAATAGTCCGGCTGGGGGTGCCCGTACTAGTAAGTATCAAGACAGTGGGCCCCACCGGCAATGTGGTGCAACACAGGAGCCGGTCCTACCTACTATCCGAACGAAAGTACTGGCGTGCCCCATGACTAATTGATTATTTCACCACTCGTTGGCGGCATCTACAATCGTTCCTGACACAGCCGACGGGAGCTGAACGTAGCGAGGGCGCCAGATGATACGAATCACCTGTAAGAGCCCGGCAATCTCCGCTATCAGGTGCGGAGTGTTCCCGGCTCTACCCCGTAGCACTAGTTGTCGAGCCCACGCGTTGTATCCTAACCCTCCTTGACAATCATTCTAGATCCCCTCGGTAGTGCCCCTAGCCGGCTCCGTAGTGAATGAGAGCGGCTAAACCGGATAAAGAAAGGGTGTTGCTAGCGGTGGAAACAGACCGATTCCAGCCGCAGGGGGGAGTTTTGTGCCTACTTTCCGGAAAGCTATCTAGTAAGGAGACCCATCGATGAAACGACATCTATCACGTTTGGTAGTGGCAGCAGTTGCCGGATTGGTGCTGCTGTCGGCGGCCGGATTTGGGATAACTCAAGCCCTATTCGCCGGCACTACGCTTTCACCGTTGCACGTGGAAGGAAACCGCCTGGTCAATGCCAACGGCGCCACTGTTTGGCTCAAGGGCGTGAATACTCCTTCTCTGGAGTGGTCTAAAACAGGCGAGCACATAAGCCAGGCCACTTACGATTACATTTCGCAGAACTGGCGGGCGAATGTAGTTCGCGTGCCCATCAACCAAGACTGGGCACTGAGTGACCCGGCGTACCTAACTACACTAGACAATGTCATCAACTACACCAAGAATGCCGGGTTGTACGTAGTAGTTGATTTGCATTGGATATCCGGCAAGCAGCAGCCATTGCCGAATTCCGGTTCTTTGACAATGTGGAAAATGCTGGCTTCCCGCTGGAAGTCACAGCCTCATGTGCTTTACGACGTCTACAACGAGCCCTTTAATACCGACTGGAGTACCTGGAAGGGATGGGCTGAGCAACTGATCGACGCTGTGCGGGCAGGCAACCCCAACGCGGTCTGTGTAGTCGGTGGGCCCGATTGGAGCTATGACCTGCGGGGCATGGGGAGCAATCCCATTAACCGCCCCAATATCATGCTCTCTGTGCACGACTATCCGTGGAAGGGATTGAGCAGGGACCAGGCCTACGGATTCCTATCAGACAAGTACCCGATACTGGTTGGCGAATGGGGTGGTGATGACACCGCCGGCGGCTGGGCGACCAGCTTGCGTGACTATATCAATGGTAAGCATCTGAACTCTACCGCCTGGGCGTTTTACCCGGGTGGTGGCGGATTCCCGAGCCTGATCAAGAGCTGGAATTTCGATACCACTGTGGTGGGCGAGATCGTCAGGAAGGACCTGATTGGAACGATTGGCTCCGGCTCTCAGCCGAACCCGACTGCCACTCCGACCGCTGCACCAGCGCAGACTGCAACTCCGGCCCTGTACACCGTTGCTAAGGGAAGCTTCGGCGGGATCACTGCCGGGCAGACCGTTTCCGGTGCGATCGCAGTGACCTACAGCGCCGATCCGGCGACCACCAGCCAGGTAATCTTCTACATCGACGGGAAACCGGTGCAGACGGAGCTCTGGACCCCCTACTGCCTGGCCGGTAACGACACCAATAACGTGCCCAACTCCTACGACACCACCAAGCTGAGCAATGGGGCGCACACTCTGCAGGTTGCGGTGGCCAACAAAGACGGCTCGACTTATACCGACCAGCTGAACTTCGGCGTCCAGAACGGTGCAGCGAGCCCGACCCCGACGCAGACTGCTTCTCCTACACAGACTCCCGCCCCGGTGCAGAACACTGCTACTAAGGGGAGTTTCAGCGGGATCAGCGCCGGACAGACGGTTTCCGGCAATCTCAGGGTGACCTACAGTGCCAGCGCCACAACGACCAGCCAGATGATGTTCTACATCGACGGGAAATTGGTGCAGACGGAGAACTGGGCTCCCTACTGCCTGGCCGGTGATACCAATAATGTGCCCAATCCCTACGACACTACCAAGTTGAGCAATGGGGCGCATACCCTGCAGGTGCAGGTGGTAAACAAGGACAGCTCAACTTACTCCGATCAGTTGACCTTCAGCGTCCAGAATGCTGTCGCAAATCCAACGCAGACGCCAAATCCAACACAGACGCCGACCCCGACACCAACGCCAACAAAGACGGCGACTCCGACCCCGACTCCGACGAAGACGGCAACCCCGACACCTACCCCGACAAAGACGCCGACCCCGGTGCCACAGAGCCCGCCTTCGAACTCCGGAAGCCCCAGAGCGATCTGGGCGCAGAACGTCACCGACGTTAACGCCACCTTCGACAAGCTAAAGGCAGCCAAGTTCAACACCATCCTCTGGCTCGTTGGCCAGTCGCCCAACTATGCTAGCCTCAACGCCGCCGCCGACGCTGCCCACGCCAGGGGCATGAGGCTGGAGGCCTGGTGGTGCGTGGGCTACGCCGGTTCTACTTCGGGCTACACCCGAAATGGCTGGTTCGACTTCCACAACGCGTCCGCCCGAACATGGGCCGCCCAGCACGCCGTCTCCATGCTAGACAATTCCCGTATTGACGGCGTAAGCCTCGACTATATCCGCTGGAACAGTACGAGCGTTTCGGGAGCCGACTACCAGAATGACGTGCCCCTAACGGTGCAGGCCATTTACAAGGCTATCAAGGCCAAGTATCCCAACAAGACCCTGACTGCCAGCCCTTACTGCGGCCAGGGCGCATCGCAGAACTACGGAGTGTACTGGGACAAGTGGCTCGCCGGTGGCTACATCGACACCGTCTACCCCATGACCTACTACTCGCCGAGTGAGAACAGCTACATCTCGAAGTACATCGCCTGGTGGCAGACCCTACCCAACCATAACCGCATAGCACCCGGTCTTTCCATGGAGGACTCGAACATAAGTGGAAAGTTCCCGCTCAAGACCTGGTCGCAGATGAAGACCCAGCTCGACATGTGCAAAGCCGGCGGCTTCCCCAGCTTCGCGATCTTTGATAGCCGCAAGATAACGAGCGATGTGCTGAACGGATTGTCTGGATACTAAGCAGATTGGCGAGTTACCCCTAGAGAGTACGAGTTGATCTAGCAACGCAAAGAGTCTCCGGAGCGCCTTATTGGCGCTCCGGAGACTCCGTTTCCAGCCTAAAGCTAGGTCAAAGGCCTGCGTTTCACAGCAACCTGCCCAGCGCGACAGCCGGATTTGGTCACGAGGTCGACCAATGTATCCACGCTAGGATTATCCAGCACCTCAGCGGTCTGCTTGAGTGGGCTATATAAGGTCGCTCTCCCGTCCTCGGTCAGCATGGTGACAACACGAATTGTGGGGTTGGATTTGAGCGACGCGAGAGCAGTAACCTCTTGGGTCAAGCGATCATGTCCAAGTTCCATCACCACCAGGTCGGCTCGGTTGACTTCGCTGAGCAATCGCTCGGAGAATTCGGGCTCCAATCCCCCGGGCACGATTACCGTGGAAAAATTTCCCCGCGCCTTGAAGGCCGCCGCCAATGCTTCGCCGACAACTTCGTGTATTGTGGCTATCACCACCCGCCTTCGTCTCGTCATGAGAGTATGGCCTCCGGTGAGATTGGTTGTTTGATGCCCTGTCTCGGCAGTCTAGAGAATCTCCGTACGGACGCCGCGAATATGATCACTATTTGTCATCCAGTCTCCTGGGAGAGAAGCGCAGGCGTGCATAAAGGCCAAACAAGACCAATGCCAGCGCCACCAGCACTGCGACAATGTAGAACCGGGTGGGCTCGCCCAATGATCCTGTCAAGGGCAGGAGAGCCGGCGACTGGAGACCGGGGGCGGGGGCTTCGCTGGGAGTGACAGTAGGAATTGCCTCCTGTGCTGCGCCACCCGTTGACTGGCAACCCAAAACACGGATATAGCCGCTGTTCAGTACGTCGAATCCTCCTCCAGTGATGTCTTGTCCGAGATCAAGCTGGAAGTAGCCGCACTCGCTGGCCTGCCAGCTAAAGCTGAAGTCTTTACTTTCGCCCGGCTGGAGGCTGATGATACCAGGCTCGCTGTGGACCAAGAGCTGAGGGACGGCTTGCTGCCAGTCAGCTTTGAAGGTACTTCCGGCGATCTCCGGATTGCCGTCGCCAATCTCCTGGTCTCCAAGGCGGAGGATATGGGTGACGTTCCACACCAACTCTAGGGTGATGGGTTGACTAGTGATGTTGGTGAGTTGGAAACGGTATTCGACGGTGTCGCCCACCTGATAAGCAGTTGGTGGTTCAAGGTACCCTTCGGGAGGGGTCGAGCTGACACCGTGGAAGTTGCCGTTGCCGAAAGCAGAAGGGTTTGCTGCCAGGGCAACCGGGCTGGAGACGAGGATGATTGAAAGCAGCAGAAGAATTGCTGCCGAAGCCAGCACCGGTTTCCTCATGATCCACGCCAGGGTGGCGGTTGGAGATCGTCGTCTCGTGTTCATGGGTGTGTTCCTCCCGCGTGCAACATTGCCAGCCTATACCGGAAGCAGCCGGCGCCAGGCTAGACCGTTTATCCTAAAAAGCAGAGCCCCAGAACTTCTACACCTGCTATCTTAGCAGAATGTAAAGCTGCTTCCATGAGCAGGAAGGCCCATTGATACTTCCCTGAAATGCCTATTTGCTGGGCGGGCAATTCTTATGTGGCTACCACACTGCGGAGCAACAGGGCTCTGTGAAGGCAGAAAGGCACTAATATGGTGCGACCATGCGGGAACCTGCTCGACCGGGTGATTTCCGCCAGTCGAGAATCCGTGCCCTGGAGAAATACCTAGTCTCTGGAACTACCGCCAATGGGTATTTAGCCCATGCAGAAATGGACTTTTTGCCCTGTGGGGAGAGGCGGTCTGAAGGTACGATAAAGTAGCCACTACAAAACGTGGTAGTGGCGATGACCAGATTTGCTGGTGTTCCGCTTTAGGTTTGGCAGCCCATTTCCCTTAGATTCTCGTTGCTACCACTATTTGGCGGGAGGCTAAGTGAGGGCATTTTGCAGCGTCGGGGCCAGGTCCTGCTGTTGGCCGGCCAAAGTCTGTGAGGTGACGAGGTTATGACCGCGCTTGTTGTCGTTCCCACCTACAATGAAAGGGCCAATCTCCCGTTACTCGTGGAAAAGATAGGCACGGTACGTGAGACCCATGGCCTGGAGGTCTTGTTCGTCGACGACAATTCGCCGGACGGGACAGGAGACTTGGCGGAGGAATTTGCGGCGAAATATCCGTGGGTCCACGTGCTCCACCGCCCTGGTAAGAATGGATTGGGTACTGCCTACATAAGAGGATTCAAATATGGGCTGGAGCATGGGTACGATCTTCTACTCGAGATGGATGCGGACCTCTCGCATGATCCCGCAGCCATTCCTAGTCTTCTGCGGGCGACTTCCCAGGCTGATGTGGTCCTTGGCTCCAGGTACACCCGGGGTGGGGGAGTGGAGGATTGGGGGCTCTCCCGCCAGTTGATTAGCCGTGGTGGTAGTTTCTATGCCCGGAGGGTCCTCGGCCTATCCGTTAGGGACTTGACGGGCGGCTTCAAGTGCTTCCGCCGCGAGGTGCTGGAGAGCCTGGATCTGGATGCAGTCCGGTCGAATGGTTATTGCTTTCAGATCGAAATGACTTACCGCGCTCACGAAAAGGGGTTCAAGATTGTGGAGGTGCCAATCACCTTCCGGGACCGTGTGGCCGGGAGCTCGAAGATGTCGCGGCGTATCGTCATGGAAGCGATGTGGCGAGTGCTCCAGCTCAGGAGTGAGGACCGGAAGCACTTCAACCAGGCGGCACCGGTTGGCGGCAGTAGCAGCGTGGAGCGAGTGCTGGACATGAAGGCGGCGCCATCGATGCTCACTACCGGACCAGCCTGCGAGTTCAGTTGCAGCATTGGCGTGATGGCTCACAACGAGGAATCGACAATCGGCAAGGTGCTTGATGGCATATTGAAACAAGAGCTATCCCAGTGCCGGATCAATGGGATATTCGTGGTGGCCAGCGGTTGCACGGACCGCACGGTGGAGACTGCTCAGCGAGCGGCCGAACGCGATGGGCGGGTGAAAGTGCTCGTTCAGGAGCGCCGGGAGGGCAAGGCATCGGCGATCAACCTGTTCCTCAAGAACGCGTTGGAGGACATCGTTGTCGTAATGGGTGGGGACACTATTCCGGCCCCGGTAATGGTGGAGAGGCTGATATCCCCGTTTGCCAATCCGGAAGTGGGCATGACGGGGGCGCATCCAGTACCGCTGAACGACTCGCGCACCTTCTTCGGGTTCGCCAGCCATTTGCTTTGGGGCCTCCACCACGAGCTTGCTCTTCAGTCGCCCAAGCTGGGCGAAGCAGTGGCTTTTCGCAGGCTTTTCCAGATAATTCCGCCTGATACTCCTGTCGACGAACTCTCGGTGCAGGCATTGATAACCGGCATGGGCTTCAAGCTCCAGTACGTGCCGGACGCCGTGGTGTACAACCGGGGGCCGGACAACATGCATGACTTCGTCAGTCAGCGCCGGCGCATCTACTGCGGGCATTTGCGGGTAAAGGCTGACCAGAAGTATGAGGCCTCAACTATGGATGCCGGACGTATTTTGCCGCTTTGGCTGCATCACTTGGGCCCGGACCCGAAGAGCGCGATATGGGCATGTGGCGTGGCGGGACTTGAGTTCTACAGCCGCATCATGGGCAGGCAAGACTATCGTTGCAAGAAGCCGCATACCGTATGGAGTGTCGTGAGCAGCACCAAGCAAGTGACGAAGGGCCTGAGAGAGGGGCGGGTAATCGACAACAGGGAGTCTCTCTTGGCTCTTCGGCTCCGGGATTTCGAAGGCATAGCGGCACGGTTGGGGCGCCGGGAAGCCCAACAGATAGTCAGCAGGCTAGCAGACTTCTTGGCCGAAGACCTGCGTGAAGGGCGGCTCATCAAGACCGTCCCGTCAAAAGGGCTGATCGTGCTGACGGCCGACGTGGACGACCTGGAAGTGGAGCAGGCAATAGCGCGGGCGAGCAGTCAGATACGATTGGGGAGCCAGCCGGACTCGAGAACTGGAGTAACAAGCATCGGGTTACCCGATTTCACCTATGGCCTGTTTCCACTGGTGGAGGGCGTCGGACCAGCCGGGAATTTCGATGCTCGAGACGTGCGGGCGGTGGTTGTCCAGGATCAGGACGGGTTGGCGCACATCTAAACGCCGAGTTGGGCCCGGGCATGTTGAAGTGCCCGGCATGGGCAGGTTTTCTATTGGCTCGCCCCGGTTATCTTGCTTGTGGAAGGTAGGGATTAGAAATTGATTAAGGTGCTCGCCAAGATTCCTCCCGTGGTTAGTTTCAGGGCCACCGGGTTCCCCCGGATGTTACCCTTCAACATCACGCTCAGCGTGACCTCGCGCTGCAACTCAAAATGCGCGACCTGCAACATATGGAGGGGTGAGAAGCAAGAACTGGCGCTTGACGAGTTGGAAAAGGTGTTCCACTCCCTTGGCCAGGCCCCTTACTGGTTCACGATGAGCGGTGGCGAGCCGTTTCTGCGTAGTGATATCGTCGAGGTATGTGAGGCGGCCTACGAGATTTGCCGGCCCGGAATAATCAACATTCCAACCAACGGATTGCTGAGTAAGAGCATCCCGGATAAGGTCAGAGAGATAGCCAAGCGGTGCCACGGAACCCAGATCGTGGTGAACTTGTCGCTAGATGGCATTGGGCAGGATCACGACACCATTCGGGGCGTGCCGGGCAACTTCGACCGCGTCATGGAGACCTATCGTGGCCTATCAGAACTCGAGCTCGGCAATTTCACACTTGGCGTCCATTCCGTCGTCTCCAGATACAACGTCGATAGATTCGATAGCCTGGCGGATTTCGTGGAGACGCTCAAGCCCGATTCCTACATCGCTGAGATTGCCGAGGAAAGGGTAGAGCTAGGGACGATTGGCGGCGGAATAACCCCCGAACCCAACGACTTTGAGAAGGCTGCAGACAGGTTGATAGCCTATTTGGAGAAAGGTAAGAACTCGGGGATGGGGAGAATCAATCAGGCCTTCCGCAAGCGCTACTACCGGATGGTAGGTGAAGTCTACACCAGCCGGAAGCAGGTGATTCCCTGCTACGCCGGCTTTGCGTCCGCCCAGATCGCGGCGAATGGCGATGTCTGGGCTTGTTGTATCAGGGCAGAGTCGATGGGGAACCTCCGGGATTACCACTACAACTTTCATCGTATCTGGGCCGGTCAAGCGGCGGAGGCGATTCGCCGGGAAATCGTAGAGGGGAAATGTTATTGCCCCCTCGCCAATGCTTCGTATACGAACATGTTGTGCCATCCGCAAACTCTAATAAGTGTCTCGTCGGACCTGGCGCGGTCCCTGATGAATCACCGGATGGCTGGAATAGCTTCTTAGCAGCGTTGTCTGGCAGTGTCTGGAAAGGTAAATGGCGATGTCGGATAGGACTAATGCGCAGCCAAGCCGTGATGAAAGGACTGTGACGCTTAGCTCCATACGAAGCTGGATCGTCGCTGCGGCGCAAGACCAGAACGTACAGTTGCTGGCCGGATTGGCGCTGATTGCGGCGGTGGCCCATTTCGCCAACTGCTTCAATGCGCCCTACTACGAGGCAGACGAAGGCACCTACATGTCACAAGCCTGGGCCTGGGCCAAGACCGGCCAGATGGCTCCCTACTACTATATATATGATCATGTGCCCGGCGCTTGGATTTTGCTCGGTTTGTGGGCAGACCTGGTAGGTGGTTTCAATGCCTTCGGGTCGGCCATAGATACCGGGCGGGTGCTGATCGGGCTGCTCCACATCGGTTCCACGGTTTTTGTGGGGATCATCGCCCTTAAGTTGGGGAAATCTATTGGCGGGGCAGCTGCCGCCGGCCTCTTCTTCGCCCTCTCGCCGCTCGGGATCTATTTCCAGCGGCGGATCTTGCTCGACAATGTCATGGTGTTTTGGCTGCTAGCGGCCGTGCTATGCATCGTCGTCTGCATCGAGAAGCGCCGGTACCTCTGGGCGGCACTGGCCGGGGTGCTCTTCGGTCTGGCCGCTCTATCCAAAGAGCCTGCCGTCGTTTTTCTCTTCGTGTCGCTCATCTTCCTGGCGCTTTCCGGCCGCCCATGGCGGAAAGGGCTGGCGCTTGCGGCCATAGCTGCCGGAGTCGCCATAGTGATGGTGTCTCCCTATTTCCTATACGCCTTGCAGCGCAATGAGCTGTTCCCAAACGGAGGGGTAAGCCTAATTGGCTCTCTGCAGTGGCAGATCCAACGCGGCGTGGGGCAAGGGGGGGTGCTATCGCTAAATGGGCTCTCGATGCTCGTCCCAGGGTGGATGTTCCGGGATTCTCTGACGCTGTATTTGGGCCTGGCGGGCGTCGTTCTCACCGCGCCGCTCGTGGCGCTGCGCGGCCTCTCGTTTCGGGCTATCTTGCCGGGTCTCCTTGCCATCGCCTACACGGTCTTTTTGACCTCTAGGAGTGAGCCGCTCGAACTCTACGTAATCCCATTGCTGCCTTTCCTCGCCATTTCCATAGGTGTAAGTGCCGCCGGGTTAGCTCATGTCATTCGTCGTTGGCGCCCCGATGTGGCGGCATACGCCAATGTGCCGCTACTGCTGGGGCTACTCGGGGCTTCGGCTTGGCTCCTGTCGTCAGGGACTTTCAACTTCAGTGCGGACCAGACCAGCGCTCAAAGGCAGGCAACCGAATGGATAAGGGCCAATGTGCCGGCCAACTCGTTCGTCGTCATCGATGCCTACGACTGGGTCGAGCTGCATGACAGTGCATTCGGCAAGACAATCGCCGGCGCTCATTATTACTGGAAGGTGGTGGATGACCCGGCGATCCGTGATGGATGGCTCGGTGGAGATTGGAGGCGGATCGATTACCTGGCCGTCACACCGCAGATGCTCGCAGATATCAAGGGGTCGCATCTGCAGATCTTGGAAGACGCCTACCAGCACTCCCTGCCAGTGCAGATATTCTCCAGCACAGGTTGGGGGGTGGAGATCAGACGGGTAGAGAAGACGACGGTTTCCGGCGTTTGGGGATTTGAAGATGGGCAAAATCCAGATTGGCAGATCTACCCCCCGGCGCTGGGAGTTACGGCGGCGGATTACCTCAAAGTGTCAAAGGCTGCCAGTCACACTGGGAACAGCTCCCTCGAACTCGGACTCTCCGTCGGTGAGGGAACGAAGAACGCTGTGGTCAATCGCAGCTACAAGCTCGCCCGGGAGGTCACCGGTTGGGTTTACCTGCCACCCGATGCTCCGGCCAATGTCTGGGTGCTTCCGTTTGTCCTAGACTCGAATTGGAAATGGGCCAATGGAAGTGGCGTCTCGCTGAAGCCGGGACAGTGGGTGCAGGTATCGTGGGTGCTGGATGCCAACAAGGTGCAACTGCCGCTGCAAGCTGCCGGGTTTATGTTCGGTGATGATTCATCTGCCTACAAAGGGCCTGTCTACTTGGATGACATTAGGCTCTCGGGCGCTCAATGAGGCCATCGGGGCCTGCGTGAGGGATACCTTGGTGTTAGGAGCCGTTGATGACGATTGGTAGCCTAGTGCTGGTTCTATACTTCTTACTCTCGGCCGCAATGTCGGCTCAATCCGTTTTTCGTCTCTATATGATGCTGTACGCTTGGCGGGATCCGGACCAACTGCTGGAATCTCAAGAGCCACAGAGTTACCCGGCTCCGCAAAAGTCTTTCACGGCCCTTCTGCCTGCCCGGCATGAGGAGCGAGTGATCCAGCAGACGATCCAACGGGTCTACGACAGCATCTACCCGAAAGACTTGCTGGAAATTATCGTGATCTGCGAGAGCGGCGATACCGGAACGATAGACAAGGTTAACGAGAAGATCGCCCAAATGGGGAATCCGGCGAATGTCCGGCTGGAGATTTTTGAGGACCGCCCGATAAACAAGCCTCATGGCCTGAACAAGGGGTTGGCGGTGGCCAAGAACGAGATCGTGGTGGTATTTGATGCGGAGGATGAGCCACATGCGAAGATCTTCCTAGCGGCGAACGCGGTCTTCAGCGGCAGCGACGCGAGAGTCCTCCAAAGTGGGGTCCAATTGATGGACTACGATAACCACTGGTTCTCGGTGCTAAACGTTCTGGAGTATTTCTTCTGGTTTAAGTCCAGCCTCCATTTCTTCCATAGACTTGGCTTTGTCCCCCTTGGGGGCAACACGATATTCCTATACAGAGAGGACCTCCTGAGTCTGGGGGGGTGGGACGAGAAGTGCCTCACCGAGGACGCCGACTTGGGAGTCAAGGTCTGCAGGGCGCGCCTTCCCTTGCAGATCATTTATGCTGACGCGATGGTAACGAAAGAGGAGACGCCGACCAATACCGGGGCTTTCATCCGGCAGCGAACGCGATGGTGCCAAGGGTTTTTGCAGATATTCTTGAAGGGTGAGTGGCGGCAGTTGCCTTCCCTCACGTCCAAGCTTCTGGCCCTGTATGTCCTCGTGTTTCCACTGGTGCAGGCGCTGTTCATGGCATTGTTGCCCGTCTCCTTCTTCTTGGCGACGATCAAGCTGCCGGTCCCTCTGGTGATGTTCCTGTACATACCGCTGTACCTGCTGTTCATACAGTCCGTGATGCAGGTGACAGGGCTGTACGAGTTTACCGAAGCGCACGGCTTCAAGATTCCTTTCCGGTCGGCGATCGTCTCGCTCGCCACGTTCCTGCCCTACCAATGGTTGCTGGGATACGCGGCAGGCAGAGCCGTCTACCGCGAAGTGAAAGGCCAAACCAACTGGGAGAAGACCGGACACGTCGGCGCCCATCGCCGGGAAGAGCCCAAGGCGGTGCCGGCGCCTGCTATGCCGATGCCTGCTGTTCCAGCAGTGCCGGCTCGAGATCTCCGGCTCAAACCTGAGGGGGTTGAAGACATTAGGGTTGGCAATCACGAACACCTCGAGCCTGGAGAGAGTCTATGGCGCTAAACAGCATACCCGCAAAGAAGAGCTGGCTCAGCCATCCTATTGTACCGTTGCTGCTGATCCTCGCCGTTTCACTGGCTGCCCATGCTTTCAACATGAGGAATTACCCGACGTTCGACCAGGACGAGGGGACGTACGTCCGGGATGCCTGGGCCGTGATTCGAACCGGCAATCTTAGCGCCTACATCTACATCTATGGCCATTCCCCCGTTGGCTGGCTCCTGATTGCCGCTTGGTTCCTGGTTAGCGGCGGATTTTGGACCTTTGGCTCGCCCCTGGACTCGGCAAGGGTCTTCATCCTGCTCCTGCATCTCGGGTCGACTGCTTTGCTGTATGGGATTGCCATGCGGCTCACCAGCCGGAAGGAAGTCGCGATTCTAGCCTGCATTCTCTTTGCCGTCTCGCCTCTAGCGGTGGCTTACCAGAGGCGCATAAACCTCGACAATATGATGGTGTTCTGGCTGCTTCTCAGCTTCTATCTGCTCCTGCACAACCAGAACAATTTGGGCAGGATAACGCTGAGTGCTCTCACCCTTGGCATAGCGCTGCTGACTAAGGAAACGGCATTGTTCTTCATGCCGGCCTTCGTGTACCTGGTGTGGGTGACGACGCATAAGGCGCAGCGGCGCATGGGAATACCTCTCTGGATTACAGTGGCAGCGAGCGTGGTGTCGACCTACATACTGTATGCCGCCTTGAAAGGGGAACTCTTCCCGGCCGGGAGCTTGCTGGGTGGAACTGGAAAGCACGTTAGCCTGATCGAGACGTACATGTGGCAGGGGTCGCGGACCGGGAACGGGAGCATCTTGAACTCCGACAGCCTCTTCTGGTCTACAGCCAACAACTACTGGCTGAGCTTTGATAAGGTGTTGTCGATAGGCGGAGCGGTAGCGGCATTGGCTGTGATAGTTGCCGGTTTCCGGAAGAAGCTATATCTGCCAGTGGGACTGGTGCCGCTATGTTTGTTCCTATACATGGCGCGAGGTGGGGTAGTCTTCGATTTCTACATCATCCCTGCCATCCCCTTTCTTTCTCTCGCCATTGCTCTTACCACCGGGATGGCGCTGGACGGCTTGCAGAGACTGCGCAGCCGCGTTTCGCTCGCGCCTTTCCCGGCCGGTCGTTATGGACTGGTAGGAGTAATGATCATTGGCGTCGGCCTCTACTATCTTAGTGAGCCGATAACTGCCGAGATCTACACAGCCAACCGGACGGCCGAGCAGCGCGAGGCCGTGGAATGGATTGCCCAGAACTTACCCACCAATACCAAGATCATTATCGACGGCTATGCCTGGGCGGAACTCCACGAAGGGAGGCCGGAATGGGGTGGTAAGAATTTCCCGAATACCCATTTCTATTGGAACCTGTCAGACCCGGACACCCAAGTGCGTATGGGGATGACTAAATGGCAGGACGTCCAGTACCTGCTGGTGTCGCCGATAATGGTGTTGGACCTGGAGCGGGAGAATCTCGAGCCCACGCTTGATGCTTATCGCCACTCGGAGTTGGTGGCGAAGTTCGACGAAGTGGAGATTAGAAAGGTGCTCACGCAACAGCCAGACCAGCCAGAGGGAGTAGTGGCATGGGGAAGATAAAGCTGGTAATTGTGTTGCTGGCGGTAGTTGCCAGCGTTGTCGCCGGAAGTCTGCTGGCTCCCGGCCCCAACATTTTCACAGGGAGTACAGGGCGCAACTCCGGCGTGTTTATCCAATACGATTCGAAAGCTCCGGAGAAGCTCTTGATTGCCGGAACGGGAGTAACCAACCAGCAGGCCAGCAGTGACCTGAAGACCGCCTTCCCAACAGAGCCCGAGCCGAGGCCCTTCCTAGAGCAGATTCTGAACCAGTTAGGATCTCTGATGGCGGGGCGCTAAGCACTTTGCAGCCAAGGAGTGGCAGAGCAGATGTATGCCCATAGGAGGGAACCTTGCCCGTTGGGAGGAAAGTTGTCCTGGTGCCAGCCGTCGGTCGCCGGGGCACTTGGAGGGACATCACCAGGTTTGGCAGGGAGCTTAGATCGGCCTTACCGTTGCTGTTTGTATTGAGCTTGGCCTTGGGCGCCCATTCATTCAACATGCTGAACTACCCGATTTTCGACCAAGACGAGGGCACATATATAAGCTCGGCCTGGGCCATTCTGCATCTGGGGAAGTTGATGCCCTACGAGTATGACTATGGCCACTCCCCGGCAGGCTGGATCCAATTGGCTGCCTGGCTAAAGGCAAGCGGAGGGTACTGGACTTTTGGCTCTCCCCTCAATTCCGGAAGATTCTTCATAATGCTCCTCCACATTGGCTCCATCTTCCTGCTGTACAAGATTGCGCTGCAACTGAGCCGGCGCAAGAGTGTTGCGGTCATTGCAGGATTCATTTTTGCCGTCTCACCTCTAGCGGTGGCTTACCAGAGGCGGATAAACCTGGACAACATGATGGTGTTCTGGGTTCTGCTCTCCTTCTACTTGCTCGTGAACAACAAGAACCACCTGGGGCGGGTGGCCTTGAGCGCGATTGCTTTCGGCGTTGCAGTGTTGACCAAGGAAACCGCTGCCTTCTTCCTGCCCGTCTACCTGTACGTGGTGTGGTTTGCCATGCATCCGCTCCAGCGGCGGATGGGACTCCCTCTCTGGACCGCGATATCCGGGAGCGTGGTGTCAATCTATTTTCTTTATGCCGCTTTGCACGGAGAGTTGTTCCCAGCTGGGACCCTACTAGGTGGGAGTGGCAAGCACGTCAGCTTGCTCGAAACGCTCGCCTGGCAAACAGGCCGTACCGGATATGGAAGCATCCTTGACACTGGCAGCCGATTCTGGCAAGTGGTGAACGTATCGTGGCTCGGAGTTGACCGCCTGTTCTTCGCATTGGCAGCTCTGGCAATTGTCATGATCATGGTAGGAACGGTAAAGAACCGGCTGTATCTGGGGGTTGCGGCGATTCCCGTCATTCTGTTTGCCTACATGGCGCGCGGAGGCGTCATATTCGACTTTTATATAACACCGGGAATTCCCTTCATAGCTCTGGCCATTGGTCTGGCTTTGGGGCTGCTGTTCGACGGTGCAGGCAGGGCGTTCCGAGTCGTCCCCGTAGGAATAAGAAACGCCGGTGTGGCGCTCTTGGTGGTGGCAGCCGTGGCGACACTCTCCGTCTATTACCTCTCTATTCCCATTACCACAGAGGTGTTCACAGCAAACAGGACGGCCGAGGAGAAGATGGCCTTGGACTGGGTCGCCCAAAACCTGCCAGCGAACACGAAAATGGTAGTCGACAACTACGCTTTCACGGAAATGCGCGAGGGTAGACCGGAATGGGGAGGGAAGAATTTCCCGAACGTTCAGCTATACTGGACCATTGCCTTGGACCCTGACACCAGAGAGCGCGTCGGTATTAGAACCTGGAAAGACATAGACTACCTGCTGACAACGTCGATTATGGTGATGGACCTAAAGCGAGAGAAGCTGCAGCCCATGTTAGAGGCATACCAACAGTCGGAGATCGTGGCGAAGTTTGACGAGGTCGAGGTCCGGAAGGTGGATGTGCAGAACGCAGACCGAGCCGTGACGGCAGGGCCATGGGTGCGATGAAAGGCATCATGAAACCATCAATGCAGAAGGGCAGGTAGAAGTGTGAGTGCTCACAAAGTGGCGCGGCTCATCCCAGTTCCCGGGTCGCGGCCGGTAAAGTTTCTTCCGGTTTTGCTCGCGGCTGGAGTCCTGTTACTTCTCGCTGCCGCGGCTCTGCAGTTTCTTCCTCCTGCTCGCCCTCACCCGGCTCCGGGAGGAGGGCTGCAATTCAGCATCGCCGGCCGGCCGCTCACAACGATCGACTACGGCGCCACGAAACCTATTCAGGACACCACACGTGGCGTCAACGTGTTCCCGGCGTTCGGGACCACAGCGACTGATGGCGCTCAGGGGTTCATGTCCTATTCCCCAGAGGTCGTTGGCTTGTTGAAGCAGGCTGGGGTGAAGATCCTTCGCTTCCCGGGCGGTAATTGGGGTGACGAGCATGATCCGTCCTACGATCAACTGGATGCCTTCATCGAGCTGGCCAACCAGTTGGGCGCCGAGCCGGCTGTCCAGGTGAGGCTGAAGGGGGGCAGCGTTGCCCAAGCCTTACAGATGCTCGACTATTTGAACAACCCGCAGAACCCGGAGCGCCAGGGCCGCAAGGCGCCGTTCAGACGGGTGAAGTACTGGATAATCGGCAACGAGCCCAGCCTCTATGGGCACCTGGGCAACACGGGTGCAGCGTACACCGCGTCCGACTACGCAAGGGACTTCATCCAGTATGCGGAAGCTCTGAAAGCAGTTGATCCCTCCATTGAGATTATAGGAGATGAGCAGCATCAGTATTCGCCAGGCAACGACCTGAAGGATGCGAACGGTGCGGATTGGATGAGGACTTTCTTATCCAAGGTGGCAGACGAGGAGAAGAGGACGGGGAGCACGCTTCTGGACGTGATCTCATTTCACCGTTACGCGCTGCATGATGCCTGGGACAACCAAGCTTTGCTATCCGATGCTGCTAAGTACCAGGCAGCGGTGGAAGGCCTCCGAGGCGAAGTACAGAGCATTCTTGGCAGGAGCTGCCCTATTGCCATCACTGAAATCGGGGCCATGGCCGAGAGCGGGATCAAGGATGAATTTGGTGAGGATTCGGTGGTGTCGGCGTTGTGGTGGGCGGATAGCTGGGGGGCGCTGGTGAGCAGCGGCGCCGAGTACACGTTCTTTTTTGCCGCCCAGGGACTGCACGCTCCTCTTGCCATGATAAACACGGACAAGGAGCCGTTGCCGACCTATTACGCGTTTGCACAGACCGCGCTTCTTTCCGGGGCGATGGCGACTGATGTCTATCGAGATAGCCGATTATCCATCTACGTGGCGCGCGATTCCGTGGAAAAGCGTTTGAGCATAATGCTCATCAACAAGAGCAACAACAGGATTGGCGGTGTGCGGGTCCAGGACCTGGGTGGAGAGATGGGACCGAAGAGCCCCTCACCATTCGAATTACCTCCTTTGTCGATCACCGTAGTTGTGCTTCAAGCCGGCCAGTCAATGGATGTCAGCACTTACGGCTTGGAGCAAGCCCAGCAGCGCTCTGGGGTTGTTGAATGGCGTGCCGCTGCCGGACAGAGCAGCGCCAAGTACTAGCCAGGCCGGCCGGGGTGCCGCGAATCAAGAAGGATAAGAGGAGGGCATCAACGTGCGAGTCATGCTAGTCAATCCACGGTCAAAGTTGCCGGTGGACCAGAGGACGTCCCCTCCGTTGGGACTTGCCTATTTGGCAGCGGCATCCGCTGCTAGGGGGGACGAGGTGATGGTGCATGACATGGAGGTTGAGAGCGAACCGCCGGGCCGTGTCGCCAGAGAGTTCAAGCCGGACCTCACCGGCATTACGGCAATAACCGTCCAAGTGAAGAAGGCCTGGGAAATCGCGGCCGAAATCCAAGAGGCTTGCGGCTCTTTCGTAGTTCTTGGGGGCATGCACCCTACCCTTCTTCCCGATGAATCCCTGGAACAGGAGCATGTTGATGCGGTGGTCCGGGGCGAGGGAGAGGCGACATGGCTGGAGCTATGCGAACGTTTGGAATCGGGCGCCTCCCTGCATGGCGTGGTTGGGCTAAGCTTCCGCGAGGAAGGCTGCGTGGTTCATAATCCTGATAGGCCGCCGATCCTCGATGTAGATTCTCTCCCCTATCCGGCATATGAGCTCTTCAAAATGGAGCGCTACACCAACCTGCAACCACACGTCGATGAGCATAAGGGCAAGAGCTTCAGCCTGTTGACGGCACGCGGTTGCCCGTACCGCTGTTCTTACTGCCCCCATGTCTTCCCACGTCGTTGGCGGGGCCGGTCCCCGGAGAGTGTGATCGGCGAATGGAAGCATCTGGTGGAGGATCTCGGAGCTAGGGAAATAGGCATACTGGATGATTCCTTCAATGTGAACCGCCAGCGGGTCGCCGACATCTGCCATCTGTTGATAAAAGAGAAGTTGGACCATATTCCCTGGATCGTGATAAATGGCATGCGCGCGAATGTCGCGGATTACGAGATGCTAAGACTGATGAAAGAAGCCGGCTGCAAACGAGTGGCGTTTGGCGTGGAGAGTGGGAACCAGGATGTCCTGGATAGGGTTGTCGGCAAGCATCTGAAGCTGGAACAAGTGAGTGAGGCTTTTGCCGCCGCCAAGCGCGCCAGATTGGAGTCTATCGGCTTCTTCATCCTAGGCCTTCCCGGCGATACTGAGGGGACTATGGACGAGACCATCGACTTCGCCTGCAAGCTGAACCCGGAGGTGGCCAATTTCTTTGTTGCCACTCCCTTCCCCGGTACCCACATGTACGAGATCATCAGGCAGGGCGGCCGTCTACTGACCGATAGCTGGGACGATTTTTTCATATTGGACGGAAGGGCACGGTTCGAAATGGACGGGCTCACAGCGGGGGTCGTGGAGGGGAAATGGCGGGAAGCATACCGCCGATTCTACTTCCGTCCCTCCCGCCTCGCCAAGATGGCCGCCTCCAAGCACACTTGGCTGAACCTGCCGGGGCTCGTGCGCCTCGGTTTCCAGATCATGATTCCCAACCGTGGACCGCGAAGTGAAGGGGCGGCCGGGAAGGACATGGTAGCAATAGCCGGGGCGAGTCCGGTTGGGGCCGGCGAGGAACTGGAGCGGCCAGGGGCAAAGGTCATACTGCAGTAGAAACGGGATCTGGCGGGTTTATGTGCCAGTGGAAAGCCCAACTCCCCCTAGCCCCACTTATCAGGGGGGAATTCAGTGCTTGGTCCGCGCAGTGTCCGAAATGCCCTGGCCAAAAGTAGATTCCGACCCTCGATGGTCCGCCTAAGGTGGATGCCGTAGGAGCGCAAAAATGCCTATAACTTATAGGTACATTTGCCGGTAATGTGGTACTATGTCATGGTATAATTGGATTAGTATCTGGGTATCGCCGCGGGGCTTGGCCTATCCTATTCCGCAAAGGTTACTATGATAGTGCGTGAGCGCGCGTGGCGGGGGGCAGATGACCGGCGCAAGCGGACAGCGTCTCCCAACTCCAATCTTTACAGTTCGCCTGCATTGCACTTCTATCATCTCACAGGGGTTAGCCCCGTTGTAGGTCCTGGCTGGGTCAGGGCAGGAACGAAGCTGAATGGATACTGGCTGCAAGGCCGGGAGGAGCGGGTGACCAGTGGAAGATGCAATCAGAATTATCCTAGCTGACGATCACACCTTGTTTGTGGAGGGGATGGCTGAGCTGCTGAATGGCCAACCTGATATGCGGGTTGTGGGTGTCGCACAGACCGGGCGGGAAGCTTGGCAGAAGGCACGTATGCTGCGCCCGGATGTAGCGTTGTTAGACCTGCGAATGCCGGACATAAACGGGATAGAAGCAGCTAGGCGCATCAAGGAAGATTGCCCAGAAATAGCCATCCTCCTGCTGACGGTGTCGGACCGGAAAGAAGACCTGGTGGAGGCGATTAACGCTGGGGCATCCGGGTATCTGGTGAAGAGCGTGTCGGCAGAGGAGTTGATCAAGTCCATCCGCAACTCTGTGCGGGGAGCGGTTCTGGGGCCGGAGATGGCCCAGAAGCTGTTTTCGGAATTTCGCTCTCTTGCGCGCAAGATCGAGGCGGGCTTCTGTAGTCCAAACAGGCTCAGCGAACGGGAGCTCGAGATAGTCAAGCAGATCGCCCACGGCGCTACCAACAGTGAGATAGCCGAGCATCTTTTCGTAAGTGAAAAGACGGTGAAGAATCACGTCGCCAACATACTGTCGAAACTGGGTATGAAGAACCGCGTTCAAGTGGCTTCCTTTGCCTATGCGACGGGTTTGGTGCAGTCGGCGCAGGACGAGCCGTACGAAAGGTGGGGAGAATCCAGCAGCCAATTTGCCGTTGTCAATTGACGTGCTGGAGTAGCGGAGGCGCGGATGTTGGGGGGCGCTTCGGATCTTAGTCCCATGGCCGGCAGCAAAGCCCTGTTGCAGCGCGTCCTAGAGAAAGCCGCCAAGGAGAGTGGCGCCGATCGTGCCTCCATAATGCTGGTGGGCGAGGAGAGGCGAGAGCCGATATTGGCTCGTGGAATTGGACTCCCGGAGCTGGGCGCCTCTCCGGTTAGATCCCATGGCCTGGCCGCCCGGGTGGTGAACACCGGCCGGCCGCTGGCGGTCTGCAACGATAACATGCCCCGGGACCAGCGGGAATGGGGTTCTCTCCTGGGGACGCCGCAGTGCAGTGTGGTCCTGCCTCTTTTCGCTGAGAAGCGCGTCGTAGGTGTGTTGAGCCTGGCAAAGACAACCCCAGGGAAGCATATATCTCCTGATCAGGCATCCCGGGCGGCCGGCATCGCGGCTATCGCCGGGCCAGGGATCGAGGCGGCCATCGCAGCAGAACTGCTATCCGCGGAACTGCAGCGAGCGCGCACCGCCGCCGATGAAGCGAACCACCGGCTGGTGAACAACCTCTCCGATGTTCTGGGCATTCTATATTTGCAGTCCAGCATGAGGCTGAACCCTGCTTACGAAGGAGTTGACTGGCTGGAGGAGACCAAGGATGCCGTTCAGGCGATGCTGGTCACCAATAGGTTGTTGCGAGAGCAA
This sequence comes from Chloroflexota bacterium, assembly GCA_023480825.1. Lineage (GTDB taxonomy): Bacteria > Chloroflexota > Chloroflexia > JAMCWQ01 > JAMCWQ01 > JAMCWQ01. The sequence goes on from JAMCWQ010000092.1 coordinate 23,983, forward strand.
CGGTATGGAGAAGTGGACGCCTCGGAGTTGGCGGAGGAGACTGTCCGCAGCTTCCAACGGGAGCGGATCACGGACCGCCGCGATATTGGACTTGATTTCGACGCCGGAAACCTAATGCTTCCTGGCAGAAGCGCCAGGGCTCTGGCAATGGTGCTGCTCGAACTTCTTTGCAACTCCGTTAAACACGGATTCGCACCAGGCGAGGCTGGCTCGATCGGGGTGAATCTATCGGCTACGGGCGGAATGGCAAAGCTGATTGTCTCCAACCCTGCCAGAAGAGGTGAGGGAGACCCGGAACAGCACGGCAGCGGATTGGGCCTGCGGATCATCGAGATGCTGGTCAAGAGAGATCTGCGTGGAGAGCTGAGCATCGAAGACAATGCCGCCGGCAGACGTGTAACGGTGTCATTCCCGGCGCCGGTCCCACGCGTGGATGTACAGTAGCATCCACCTGGCTAGGCAAGTCTCCACGAAATCAAGTAGTAAAGCTGTCGTTCTGATTGCCCGCTCGACAGGACTTAAGGATACCATCGAGTTATTGTAGGGCCCGAAGAATCCCGTTCCCCTTATACTCTTTCACCCTGCGAATTTCGGGTTCCTCAGGCTCTCTCCTAATCAGATACCCAACTCCCCTACCCCCTTGTCAGAGGGGCATTAGGTTGTCATTCCGAAAGCCCCGCCTCTTTCCTTAAACAACTACTGGCCTTCAGTTGGGCGGGGCTGAGGAATCCATAACCCTTACCGACCAGGCACGGATTCCTCAGTCGCTGTCGCATTCTGATTCCAGATATTCTTTTGTATCCGGCCGCTCCTTCGGAATGACACTTCCGCGGGTGCTTTGCCCCATCCTGATCGGCCTTCCTACTTGGCGACCTTCACATCCCGCGGGGGATTCATGGACTTGACGGCGTCGACGGGCGAGAGCACCTGAGCCGAAGCCTGGTTTTGCTGCGAAAGACCCCAGAGCCGGATGAAGCCGACGGCCGCATCGTGCTGGTAAACATCGCCTTTGTCGTAGGTCGCCAGGCCAAAATTGTAGAGAGAATAGGGCGATTTTCGCGCGACTGCCATGGAAGTGCCCTTCCAGAGCTTCATTCGCACCGAGCCGGTGACAGAGCGCTGGGAGCTGGCGACATAGGCGGCGAGGTCCTGGTGAAGCTGGGAGAACCACAGCCCGTTGTAGACCATGTCAGAATAGGCCTGCGTGACCAGTTTCTTGAAACGGGCGGCGTCTTTGCTGGTTGTAAGGTCCTCCAGCGCCTGGTGAGCCTGAAGCAGCACGACAGCTGCAGGCGCCTCATAGGTCTCGCGAGACTTGATGCCCACCAGCCGGTTCTCTACGTGGTCGATGCGGCCAACTCCATACTCGCCTGCCAGATCATTCAGCTTCAGTATCAGATCGACGCCAGTCATTTTCTGCCCATTGAGAGCCACCGGTATGCCCTGCTCGAAATCGATGACCAGGTATAGAGGCTCGTCCGGGGTCTGGTCAGGGCTCTTGGTCCACCCGAAAGCGTCGGCGGGTGGCTCGGTCCAGGGATCCTCCAGCACGCCGGCCTCACAGCTTCTGCCCCAGAGATTGACGTCGATGCTATAGGGGCTGGCTTTGGTAACCGGAATGGCTATATCGTGTTTTTGAGCGTAGTCAATCTCTTGTTCCCGGGTCATCTTCCACTCCCGGGTGGGGCCGATGATCTTGAGATCAGGAGCAAGAGCCATCACGGAGGCATCGAACCGAACCTGATCGTTACCCTTGGCTGTAGAACCATGGGCCACGGCCGTGGCGCCCTCTTCACGGGCTACGTCCACAAGTAGCTTGGCGATGAGCGGGCGGGCTAGAGCGGTGGCTAAAGGATAACTATCCTCATAGATGGCGCCAGCCTGCAGAGCCGGAAAGATGAAGTGGTTGACGAAAGTCTCGCGGGCGTCGATCACGATCGCCTTCAAGGCCCCCGTCTTGAGAGCCCTTTCCTGGACCTTGCTGAGGTCCTTGTCGTTGCTCCCCACATCGACGGTGAGAGCAATAGTATCGACTCTGTAATTTTCGGCCATCCATTTGATGGCGATTGAGGTATCCAACCCTCCAGAGTAAGCTAATACGACCTTTTCCATTTTCTTTCTCCCTATGCGTTATGCTTGGAATTCCTGCAACACATTGTCCAAAATCCCGGCCGCCTCGTCGATTTCGCTCTTCTCGATTATCAGCGGGGGCATGAAACGCAAAGTGATCGGCGAGGTGGCGTTCAGCAGGAGCCCATTATCCACACACTTGTTTACCACGTCTTTGGCTATCTGCTGGTCGAAATCCATTGCCGCGAGCAGTCCGAGCCCGCGATAGCCCTTTATGAAAGAGTATTTGTCTTTCATTTCCGCGAACTTCTGCAGGAGGTACTCTCCCATCCGGCGGGTGTGCCCGGGGATGTCTTTAGATAGCACCTCTTTGACGGTGGCGTAGGCCGTGGCGCAGACCAGGGGGTTGCCGCCGAAAGTAGTGCCATGATCGCCGGCCTCGAACACGGCCGCCTTCTCCTTGGCCAGGAAGCCGCCGATGGGTACACCTCCGCCAAGGCCTTTGGCCATGGTGAGGATGTCCGGCTCGATTCCGTACTGTTGGTAGGCGAAGAAGGTGCCGGTGCGGCCAATGCCGGTCTGCACCTCGTCGAGGATCATCAGGATGCCCTTCTCGTCGCACCATTGGCGGACGCCCTGGAGGTATTCCTTACCGGCGATGTTCACTCCGCCCTCTCCCTGCACTGCTTCGAGCATGACCGCACAAGTATCGGCGGTGGTGGCGCCTTTGATGACGTCGAGGTCATTGAATTCGACATTGCGAAATCCGGCGGGAAGCGGTAGATAAGGCCGCTGGTAGATTTCCTTCCCGGTGGCGGCGACCATGGCGAGGGTGCGCCCGTGGAAGGAATGGAGGGCGGTAATCACTTCAAAGGCACCGTTCAGCTTGACTTTGCCGTACTTGCGGGCAAGCTTGATCGCTCCTTCATTGGCCTCGGCCCCGCTGTTGGCGAAGAAGGCCTTATCGAACACAGTGTTTTGCACGAGGAGCTCGGCGAGCTGAATCTGTGGTATGGTGTAGAACTGGTTGGAGACATGAATCAGCTTGCGCGCCTGTTCGCACAGGGCGTTCACCACCACATCAGAGGAATGGCCAAGCGCCGCCACCGCCCAGCCGGCCATGAAGTCCAGGTATTCCTTGCCCTGGTCGTCCCAGACCCTGGTGCCCTTGCCGCGGATAAGCACCACCGGTGGGCGCGCCACATTGTACATCAGGTATTTCTTCTCGAGCTCCATCCATTCGTTCATCTGCTGGCCATTCCTTTGCTAGACTTCTTCATCCAATTCTAATCCTTCAATAAGACTTTCCACTGTTAGCTCAGTCCTGTACTGCTCGGACTCTTCGCGGATAATCATTGTCCCCACTCCGCTATTGGTGTACAACTCGCGTATCAGGGAGTGAGGGATACGTCCATCGATGATGTGGGCGCGCTGCGTGCCTTCCAGAGCAATGAAGCAGGCGTCTAGCTTGGGTATCATGCCGCC
>JAMCWQ010000053.1:0-356 GCA_023480825.1 Chloroflexota bacterium
CATCTGTCAGAGGTGGTCCTGAGGGAGCATCGGAACTGCTACGTCTGGCAACGGAGGATGTCCCGGCCAGGATGCGGATTCCTCAGCCCCACCCAACTGGAGGCCAGCGGCGGTCTAGCGAAAGGGGCGGGGCTTTCGCAATGACAGGCTTCGTTCCCCTTCTCCCATCCTTCGGCGGAAGGATTGGGAGAAGGGGCCAGGGGATGAGGGCCTAACCACCAACATTCAGGAAGATAGTCCAGAAACGTCGGAGCACAAGACCCCAACCTACGGCTAAGGACGATAAATCGGGACCTGCAATGGTCCTTGCCCCTTTGACCCCTTGGCCCTCTCTTGGGTGTGGGCCTAACGCACAA
>JAMCWQ010000053.1:366-6292 GCA_023480825.1 Chloroflexota bacterium
CGGTGCTCGTCGGCCACGTCCTTGTACCACTTGACTTTGGGACCGACCTTGGCGCGCATCTTCCACTTGAAGGATTTCGGAGCATTCTCGATCTCTGCCAGCAGTTTATCGACCTGCCCTCTGGCCCGTTCTTTCTGAGCCGGGGTGAGGGTGTCATAGACGTCGATGAACGCTTTTACCTTGCCCAGATTGGTGGTCACCGTGTAGTAGAACCCCCAATCTTCCGATAGAATCTTGCTTATGTACTCGGAGTTGATGGTCTCCGGTTTGTCTCCCTTGGCAAGGTCATGCTCGATGTTGAGCACGATCGTATCCTTCAAGTCTTTTTCGTTGATCTCGACGATCTGCATCTTCTCCAAGATAATATCGGCGAGAGAAATGGTGGGGAAATCGATCTTCATCCGGTTGCGGAAATCAATCGGATGGCAGAAGTCCAATTTGTCGAAGAAAATGTCCACCGCAGGTCTCGCTCCGGCCGGGTCGGCGAAGATGCGCCGCCCGGTCCAGATGTCCATGGTGACCCCATGGCCGCCCATAACCTCGTAGCCGAGGTCGGCAAAGAGCTTTTCGATCTGCTTCTCCTGCTTCGTCAAGCCGACGAAGTCGATGTCCGTCAACTCCCGGCGCAGGTTCTGCAGTATCTCGATATTCTTCTGGCAATGAATAATAACGGCGATTGCGCCGAGAATTCGCAACTGGACGCCCTGCTTTTCCGCCGCTTCCGCTATTGCCATCGCGGCTTTCACATATCTTGCTTGCTCGGAGGCAAGCTTCTCAATTGCCTCATCACGTGTGGCGGTTACCGACCGATCTTCCATAAGTGTCTCCTCAATTCCAAGGATTAGTTTTCGGGTCTCTAAGACGAAGGGGAGTTACATTATAGTTACTATTATAAGCCATTATCGCTCAATATCAACTCAACGTTTCCCCCGGCTTCGCCTATCCGGTTGTAAAAGCCCAGTCTATTTTGAGTTTCTTGTCATCTATGTTCAGGAATACTCCCTTTAGTATCCCCTGCTGATACTCGCTGCCGGGGTTCACACAAACAGTCCGGCCGATCTTCCTCGCCCCCCGGCTCTCGTGTATATGCCCATGCAGTCCCAGCATTGGCTGATACTTCTCGATTGCCGCCCGCACCGCATGGCTACCCACGGGCACCATCTTCAGCTCGCTGCCATCCATATGGGGCTTTAGGTCTTTGTCCAACTGCGGAGCCACGTCAAGCCCGCTATCGTAGGGCGGAACGTGCAGGTTGAATATGCAGCGGCTCATATCCTTCACTTGCGCCGCCAAGGCGTCTATTCTGGCGGCCAGGTCCTCCTCCGGGATATCTCTCGGGCACATCCACGGTGTGATGTTGGCGTCACCGAGAGTTATCATCTCGAATGGCCCTACCTGCACCACCTTCTGGTCGGAATCCACTATGTAATCGCTGGACGCCAGCGCCTCGTCCACTATCGTGTGGTCATCATTTCCCGGCATCATATAGCACTTTATCCCAAGCGGCTTTAACCTTTCCTCGGCCAAGGCCACCCAGTTGTAGATCGTCTCCTTCATCTTCTCGTGGAATAGCTCGTCGATTTTCTCAGGCGTGTAGCTGTCCATCTCCTCGAGCTTGGTCCGTACATGGTAGAAACCCGACGACCTCAGAGTCGCCTCCAGTTCCTGGACTTCCTGCTCTGTTGTTAGTACGACTTCAGAGCCGAAGTAACTCGCATGAAACGTGCCATCAGGGTGCTGCACGATGGGGACGATCATCTTCCCCGTTATGTCTCCCCCGCCGATCAAGTACTCGGCCCCGTAGTGCTTGCCGGAGTTGATGAACTTCCTGAACACCCGCTCCGACCCGTGGAAGTCGCTGGCAAAAAAGATCTTCACCGTACCCATTGATTACTCCTTTACAAAGGTAGTCCGGAGAAGATCTCCGGACTACCTAGTCTGCGAATACTACTCTCTTCCTGTATTATACCTACTCTGGCGGTACCTCTTCAAACTGCTTGGAGATTGGCACGCCCTTGTTCCTCCAATACAACGCGGAGGCGATGTAGATGAAGATCGGGATGATCAGGAAGCTGGCTGCCATCAACGCGCCCGCCGCGGGAAGCCCGCCCGTCGAGTAGTAGATGTACAGCATGAGGCCGACGATAAAGGCGCTTATTATGAACGTAAGCACCCCTAGTATCGTCATCACCGGCAGACCACCCAAACGGGCCTTGACCATCGGTGGCATGGACTCGAAGAGGTCCTTCTTGCGGAACGGGAAGACCATACCCGCGACCCCAAGAAGCAGCCAGGCGGCGAACCAGGCCAGAATCGAGTAACCGACGTTGGCCATCCACGCCCCCTCGAAGATCTGGATGACGTAGTAGGCCTCGACGGCTGCCAAGGTCAGTATGAGCACCAGCCAGGGCTGGCGGGTGCGGCGGCCCATCTCGGCGAACTTCGGCGGGATCATGCGGTCGAAGGCCCAGGCGAAGATGTTGCGGGTGGGACCGAAAGCCTCGCCGGCCAGCGAGCCCCATGCCGTGAGGGCAAAGGCTATAAACAGGAGGAATGTGACGATTGGGCTCCCAGTTAGGACCGCGATCAGCATAGTCATCATGGGCTCGGCCGGAAGGGTATAGGCCTTGTTCCCGGTCTCTGCCAGGTAGTAGAGAGAGTTGGACCACTGGCCGCCCAAGGAGATGTACTGGAACCAGTACATGAGAGCCCAGAGAACCAACTGGATGGTAAGCGACCCAATTAGGGCGATGAGCTGAGATCTCTGAACCCCCCGGACCTCGCCAGCGATGTTGGCGGAGAACGTGGAGGCCAGAGTGTTCAGGCCCACATAGGTGGCGCCGCCGGCCAGAGTCGCAAACACCACGAACTGCGTCGGATACCCGGCCGCCGTGGCGGCAGGGATGACGGAGTTATAGTCCATCCCCGTCATGGACGTGAAGTTGGCGGCGAAGTTGTTGGCCCCAAACAGGGCAGACAAACCGAGGATGAGCATGCATACGATGCCCGCACTAATGGCGATCCACGATACGGTCATCATCCAGCGGGCACCCTTGGTGAAGATGTAGCCAAGGAAAAGCAGCAGGATGGTTCCGCCGAGGAACTGGAACCACTGCTGGTCGACGAAGTTTGCCGCGTCCGGCCAGAACGTCCCTCCGTAGAGGAGGCCAAGCCCCCGGAATCCCTGGGCGAAAGCGTAGTGGAAGAACCAGAAGAAGCCCACTGCCGTCCAGGAGATGCTGACGAAGGAGATGGTGAACGAACACATCAGGCCAAACACCGGGTGGAGAGCCCGGCTGACATAGACGTACTCTCCTCCAGAGCGGGGCATGCCCACGGAGAAGAGCCAGTAAAGAGCGGCGATAGGATAGATAAGAAGGACTGCTAATGTTGCCCAGACCATGTGGGCCCCGGGATAGAGCCAGGGGGTCCATACGGCATAGACGATTGGCCAAGCGATGCCGGGAGTCGTAGCGCAGTACATCAGCGCGTCCCAAGCGCTTATCTGCCGGGTGAGCCCGGAAGACCGGCGGATAAAGACTCCTGCAGGCTGGCCAGGTGCTTGTTCGGTTGCCATGATTGCTCCTCCTTTCAATGGGAGTTCATAAAGAGAGCGAAAGACCTAACGTGATCCCAGAAAATGCCTGTTTACCATCACCTCCTTCCTAAAAGAAGTGAGACAAGCCGCAAACCGGAGCCGAACCGGCAATAGCAAGCCGAACTGAAACACATGCCAAGCATTAACCGGCACAGCAATTCAGCCATTGGCTAAGTTCTCCGTTAGATGCTTCTATCAGCAATCACCGCTTATGAGGCTACACAACAGCAAGACTCGAAGGTCACCGCAACCCCGCTTACAGTATTCAGCCTTTTTCAGAAACGTCCAGTTACTACAGCAAATTGATGTTGGAGATGGGACTATGATACTTTGGCGGCCGCGCTGCCGCCTATCATCGAATAACGGTGCTGGCTACACCGAAACGCCGCTTTCGCACGCTCGGGAAAGGACTACATCCGTGGTTCTTTTCCTATAGACTCAATATACCCCCCCGGCCGCAAACTGTCAATACTTGTCTGCATTTCCGGAAGGGGAGAGAGGCGGGGCTTTCGGAATGACAGAGTGGCTCACCTTGACCCACCATTCAATGGCGGCGTACAATATCATGTCCGCAGAGCACGATCGTACCGGAGCCGCAAACCAAATCAAGGCATTTGGGGACACTCGGGGACGGGACCAGGCGGAATGACCATCTTTGGTTGGGGAGGGGTAATGTGAGGAATCCCGAACTGTACATGAACAGGCTGTACTCGAAGGATTGGGCAAAACGGGGACGACCGGACGTGATGGTCTGGGATGTGATACCAATAGCCAAGGAGCAACTAGTAAAAGTAACCCGCATTAGCCAGAATTCCGAGGATTTGCAGAACGTCGGCCTGAGTGTTAACCCCGGGAACGGCGGAGTAGAGGTATGGGGGGAATTCGTCAAGGAAGGCGTTGCGGTCACATGGGACCGCGGAACTCCCGACGAGATAATATTCAAGTGTACGAACGACAAGGGCTTCTTAAGAATTGAGGGGTTTCACGCTCAGCCTCACACCAAAAGGTTTCTGGCACTCCGGCCCCGGTTCACCCGGTGGTACGGCAAGGGCATGACGGTCGAAGAGAGAGACGGTCTGCGGATTTACCACTGTCACAACCATGGCTTCGACGGCGACTTTGACAACTTGGTATTCTCCGTCGAGTTGCTGCCACCTAAGGAATGAAAATATAGGTACGGATTTGTCATGTAGGCGGCCCGCCCGGGAGATGGTCAAGTGGCAAGGCGGGTAGCCAGTTGCCGGAAGCCAGTAGCCAGCGGCCGGGGCCGATGAGGGTCTTGTAGGTCCCGATTTACCGGGACGCCGGCCGCCAGGCCGGCTTGGACTGGCAAATCCATCCGGTAGGGGTCCTTCGTAGAAGGATGAGCCGCCCGCCCCCAGCCGCCAGGCCGGGCTTTCCTCGTTGATGTAGGGGCGCATGGCCATGCGCCCGCCGGGGGCAAGGGGGGTTAGGTCTCTCCACCGGCATGAACAGCCTCTTCCGTCGTCACCGCTTCGTGGTCAGGCCTTCACCCCTGGCCCTTCTCCCATCCTTCGGCGGAAGGACTGGGAGAGGGGAGCGAACCCTGTCATTCCGAAAGCCCCGACCCTTTCCATAAGCAACTGCTGGTTCTTTGTTGGGCGGGGCTGATCCTTCCGGGGAAGGACGTAATCTGGCAAGGGGCTAAAGCCACCTTGTTAGAGCGACCAGGCACGGATTCCTCAGCCGCTGCCGCATCTCCTTCCCTGATAGGGTACAAATCCCGCCGCTCCTTCAGAATGACAAGAAAGCCCGCCGAAGAAGAACTTCGGGCCCGGAAGAATTCTGCCGGGCCCGGTGAGTTCGGACTCTAGATCATTAGGTGGACCGCTGAAGCCTCAGACCTCCAACTCCGGCGGTAGCTCCCGGAAGAGCCTGGTTCGGGCTGCAAGGTAAATGATGCCGACCAGTAAGAAGAAGCCCCCGAAGATCTTGGCGTCATTGGCAAGGCTCAAGAAGACCCAAGCCAGCACGCCCAGGCCGATGAGCGGGACGATCAAGTAGCGAAGATGGTACAGCCCAGACTGGGCCCTGCGAATGTTGATCTCCACGCCGGTCTTCTTCACGATGTAGATCCAAATAACGGTTATGTTCAGCATTATGAACCCGGAGAGAGCGCCAAAGTTGATGTAGTTCACTATCGTGTTGACGTTCAGCGTGGCCGCAATGATGAAGATCAATGCTGTCACAATCGCAATGTTCCAGTGCGGCGTCTGGAACCGCTTGTTGATGGCGCCGAATACCGGCTTGGGCAGCAGGTTGTCCCGGCCCATGCCATAGAGCAAGCGGGCCGCCGCAGCGGTCGCC
>JAMCWQ010000082.1 GCA_023480825.1 Chloroflexota bacterium
TGGGTTCCTCTACTACTGGGACCATAACGGCGGGCTGGACATCTTCGGCTACCCCATCACCGATGAATTCACTCTTGACGGGCGGTTCGGATAGGTAATCCATGGTGATCTGGGCGCCAAGTTCCCGCACTCTAGTGCGGAGCGCCTCCTCACTATAGAGCACTCTGTCAATATCCTGCAGCAAAGCGAGGCCTCTAGACGCCGGCTCTCAAGCCATATTTCGCCAGCAAATGGCGGTAGTCTTTCCTGTAGAAGAGCTTGATGTTGATGTCGGGATAGAGCTCCCGGATAAGCCGCAATTTCCGGTTCTTCTTTGTCACGAGGCTTTGCTTCATGGTGGTGAGTTCGACGTAGAGGTCGAGGTCTGGGAGATAGAAATCGGGTGTAAACATCTCCGCCACATGGTCGCCATCCCACCGGATAGGGAAGGATCGTGGCTCGTAGGACCATTTGATTCCGTAGAAATCGAGGATGCGGGCGAATTCCGCTTCGCTGGGATGGGCAAATTCCGGGGCGCCGGTGGCCGTTTGCGTATCAGGCGTCGACTCAGAATCGCTGTCAATTTGCCGTTCTACCCCGTTTGGTAGCACGTCCGTCTTCAGTTTTCCGCCACCCTTCCAATCATAGGTAAGCAGTACAGCCTATGTTACTCATAAGTATAACACAGCGCAGCCGTGCAACTCAAAGAAAGGCCAGTGCGTTATATTATCAGATGAGTTTGACCGGTGGTGATCGTAGCATTATAATGTCGCAACCTTCTGTCGCAGGTCGCAAGGATGCAAGCTCTCGAGCAATTTGAAGAATTAGTTGAGCGTCTCTTAGAGGGATCGTTCGCCCGCCTTTTCCGCAGCCCGGTTCATCCAGTAGAGTTGGCCCGAAAGTTGGAGAGGGCGTTGGAATCGGGCAAGCGCGTCGGCGTGACAGGATTGATCGCGCCGAACCACTTCGATGTCCGCATGAACGCCCAAGACTTCGCCGGGCTAAGCCCCGCGCATAATCTCGAGCGCGAGCTGGCGCAGCTCATTTCCACGTTGTCCTCCCAGCGAGGCTATAAGCTCCTTGGCCACGTCGTTGTGCGGGTCGAGCCGGACCAGTCGCTACCGCGCCAGGCGATTAACGTGCAAGCGCGCATCGCCGATGGGGTGGTGAAAAGCGCCAAAGAGGAACCGGAAGCAAAGTGGCAGGGTACGATGGTCTTACCCGTGGAGCGCGTTGCCAGCCGTTCGGCGCGCTCCTTTGCTTTGATCAGGACTGACGGCCAGGAGGCGGGGAGGCTGTACCGGCTCGATCGCCGGCTCATCACCATCGGCCGCTCGTTGGAGAACAACATTGTGCTGGAGGATGAGCGTGTGTCCCGGCACCATGCCCAACTGAGGATGATCGGGACCCAGTTTTACGTGCTCGATTTGGGCAGCACCAATGGGACCATTGTGAACGGCCAGCGGGTTAAAGAGCAGGTAATCGGCGAAGGGGACGAGATATCCTTTGGCGGCCTTTCGCTGGTTTACCGGACTGTATCAGGGAACTGAGGGGACAAAGCTTGGCAACTGCGCCTTTTGATGTTCTGGTTGGCATTCTGCGGATCGCCTTTGTAGGGCTGCTTTACCTATTCTTGCTGCAGGTGATGCGAGTCCTGACCAAGCAGGTGAGAGTTCCGGAAGTGGCTCCAATGGAACCTGAGGAATTGGAGCCCGAGGGAAGACTGGTAATAGTGGACCCTGGCAAGTCATCCATTGCTCAGGGTGCTGTTCTCCCCCTTCAGCCTGTTAACCCTATCGGCCGGCGCGCGGAAAACGCTATTGTGCTGGATGACGAATTCGTGTCCGGTGAGCATGCCTTGCTTGCCTGGCGCGATGAGAAGTGGTGGCTTTCCGATGTGGCCAGCACCAACGGTACTTTCATCAATGGGGTGGAGATACAAGAGCCGACCGTTGTAGCCAAAGGGGATGTCCTCACGTTCGGCCGCATCAAGGCCAAGCTGCTTTGACCGGCTCAGATTTTGACTGAAAGGGGGTGGTGTTCCTCCCGCGTTTTGCCATTACTACAGGGGGCTGTTTAACCGACCTAGGCCCCGGCGCGCTTTGCAGCATCTATAGGTATCTCGTCGCACGAAGCAAAGGAGACAGTGTGGTGATGAAGAGGATTCTGGGTCTAGTCGTGGCCCTGGTAGTGTTGATCAATGTTGCCCCGGCGTTCGCCGCTACCGCGGCGGCAGCCGATGTTCGCTATTTCCCGGAGACCGGCCATAGCATTGGAGGTGGGTTCCTCTACTACTGGGACCATAACGGCGGGCTGGACATCTTCGGCTACCCCATCACCGATGAATTCACTCTTGACGGGCGGACCGTGCAGTTCTTTGAGCGAGCGGTCTTCGAATACCACCCCGAATTTGCCGGCACCCCCTACGAGACGGAGCTACGACTTCTAGGCCGTGACGTGACCAGCGGACGGGGGAATGAGGAACCATTCCTGAGGCGCCCTGCAGAGGAGAGCACTTCGGACCGCGTTTACTTCCCCGAGACTGGACACTGGTTGAGTGGCGGCTTCCTTTACTTCTGGACGCACCGTGGCGGCCTGGATATCTTCGGCTATCCCATTTCCGATGAGTTCTCGGAAGTCAACCCGGTGGACGGCAAGACGTACACTGTACAATACTTTGAGCGCGCCAGGTTTGAATACCATCCGGAGTTCAAAGGTACCGACTATGAGACCGAGCTAGGCCATTTGGGCGTACAGCAGGCTAAGACGCTGGGCATCCAGACCGCGCCCGCAACTGGAGGAGGGCCGGAGGCCACCCCCACACCCACGGCTACTCCTACGCCTACTCCTACCCCGACGCCCGATACCAGCACTGCCACCTTCCCTCTCAGAGGTCCCAAAGTGGGGTATGGCGTGAATGTGCAGCTCTTCTGGACTGACCGCCAACGCGTTCTGAATCTTGTGAAGGACATGGGATTCGCCTTCGTGAAGCAGCAGGTTGTGTGGTACGACATCGAAGGACAGCCTGGGCAGTATGCCTGGGACGAGCTGGACAGGGTGGTTGATTCCGTCAACCAGAACAACCTCAAGCTAATACTGAGTGTCACGAGAGCGCCGAGTTGGGCAACCTCCGACGGCGGCCATGGGATGCCTGCCGATCCGAACACGCTAGGCAGCTTCATGAAGGCGATAGCCGAGCGGTACAAGGGCAGGGTCTACGCCTACGAAATCTGGAACGAGCAGAACACTGCCGGTGAGACCAATGGCAATGTCAATGCCGGACGGTACGTGGAGCTATTGAAGGCCGGGTTCACGGGGGTGAAAGCATCCGACCCGGGGGCAATAGTAATCTACGGCGGGCTTACACCAACCGGCGTGATGGACAGGAACATCGCCATAGATGACGTGGTGTTCCTGGAGCAGTGCTACCAATACAACAACGGTGAGGTCAAGAACTACTTCGATGTACTGGGGGCTCATCCGGGTAGCAACTGCAACTCGCCTGACCAGCTCTGGCCGGATAATCCTGGCCAGTATGGCTGGAGCAACCATCCCAGCTTCTACTTCCGCCGGGTCGAAGGGCTGCGGGCGGTGATGGAGAAGTATGGGGACAGTAATAAGCAGATGTGGCTTACCGAATTCGGATGGACTACTGCCAACCAGGCCCCCGGCTACGAGTATGGCCGCTACATCACCGAGGACCTCCAGGCCCAGTACCTGGTGCGCGCGTACCAGATAGCCCACGAAAGCTACCCTTGGATGGGCGTGATGAATGTCTGGAACTTGAATATGTCCACTGTGGTGCCGGCTAGCGATGAGAAGGCTCCCTGGAGTATAATTCGAGCGGATTGGAGCCCCAGGCCGGCGTACCAAGCTCTTAAATGGATGCCTAAGTAGAATCCTGACTGTAAATAAACGAGATGAGAGCCGGACCGAATGGCCGGCTCTCATTTTGTGTCCGTTCATTGCGGCAATTGGAGGATTGAATGATAGATGGAAAGCTATCCCTAGTTCTTCCCGCCCATAACGAGGAAGAAAACATAAGTATCGTCGTTTCCGGTGCTCTGGCCGTGCTTCCCGAGGTCTTCTCCGATTTCGAAGTGATCGTCGTTGACGATGGGAGCAAGGACCGGACTCCCCAAATTGCGGATGAGCTTGCCCGCCAGGATTCGCACGTTAGGGTTATTCACCATCCCCATAACCGGGGCTATGGCTCCGCACTGACAAGCGGGTTCCACGCGGCCACCGGCGACTTTATGATGTTCATGGATTCCGACAGGCAGTTTGACATAAGAGACATCAAACTGCTGGCGCCTTATGTCGGGAACTACGACATTGTGGCGGGCTACCGGCGCCAGCGCAGCGATGCCCTGCGGCGCACCCTGCTTGGCCGCACGTTCAACTTGCTTGTGCAACTCGTCTTCCGGGTGAAGGTCCGGGACATCGATTGCGGCTTCAAGATCTTCAGGGCGGACCTCTTGCGGCATTTGGAGCTGCAGTCGCCCGGTGCTTTGATCAACGCCGAGATTCATGCCAAGGCCAACATGCAGGGTGCGACGATTATGGAAGTAGGGGTCAACCATTACCCGCGTTTGTCTGGAGAGCAATCGGGCGGGAGTCTGCGCGTTGTCAGCCGGGCCTTCTGGGAGCTGGCCAGGCTTTGGTGGAGATTACAGTCCTACCGGCCTCCAGCCGGGCGAAAGGGGCGTGGACCGGTTGGCGTACTGCCGGTGGTGGCATCCGCCATTTTCTTTGTCCTATTCATCCCGGCCGTCCTATTGGTGCGAAAGCAGGGCGGCTCGAATGGCGGCTTGTGACACCCCCGTGATCAGCACCCGCTTGTGTCTCGATGTCTCGCCCCCGATTATGCTCACCTGTCCTTTGGCGATGCCGAGTTGTTTGGCGAGCAGGGCGATGATTGCAGCATTCGCCGCTCCCTCAACGGGGGCGGCGGTGACGCGCAGGCGGAGCTCCCCTTCCACCACCCCGTCGAGGCAATTCCTGGATGACCGGGGGGCCACACGCAACGGGATGGCAATTCCTTCTTTGGTTTCCTCGAGCTTAATGTCTTCTGCCAAGCCGGCTACCTTTCTGGTGTCCTCTGCTAACACTCTTTCGCCCTGCAAAGTTCGGGTTTCGCAGGCAGTCTCCTTATCAGATACCCAACCCCCCTACCCCCCTTGTCAGGGGGGCATCACAGCAGTCTTGTCAGGGGGGAACTCGGAGTCTATTTGCCGATGCAGAAGTCGGAAAATATCCGGTCTAAGATGTCCTCACCCACGGTCTCGCCGGTAATCTTCCCCAGCGCGTCTATGGCGCCCCGAAGGTCGATGGCGATGGCATCAGCAGTCAGGCCGGTGTTCACAGCCGAAGAGGCGGATATCAGACAGTCCAGAGCGGCGCGCAGCGATTGCTCGTGCCTGGCGCTCGTCACCAGCACATTGCTCGGGCTGACGATCCGACCGGAAAACGCCATTTCCAGCATCGAATCCTCCAGTTCCTGCAAGCCCTCCCCGGTGACCACGGAGGTCCGCAGAAATTTGGCGCCCGGAAGCAGGTTGGCCGCTTCCCGAAGGTCTATTCTCTGTGGTAGGTCTGCCTTGTTCACCACGATGAGGCTCTGGCTCTTCCCCTCATCGTCCGGGCGCAGCTTGTGCACCAATTCGGCGACGTGGCGATCTTGGGCACTGAGCGGCATATTGCCATCCAGGACGAGCACAACCAGGGCCGCCGAGGCCATCGCTAGGCGGCTTCTTTCCACGCCAAGCTGTTCCACCAAGTCCTCGCTCGCCGTTATGCCGGCCGTGTCCACAAGCACAAAGGGCACGCCGCGCAGGTTGAGAGTCTCCTCCAGCGTGTCGCGCGTCGTACCAGGGATATTCGTGACTATGGCCCTTTCGAAGCGTAGAAGGGCGTTGAGAAGGCTGGATTTCCCGACATTCGGCCTGCCGGCAATTGCCGTCCGCACGCCCTGCCGGTAGACGATTCCGGCACTGGCTGTGCTTGCGATGTGCTGAAGCTCCGCAGTAGACCGCTGGAGGGATTCATCCAGCTCCGCTCGGGGTATCTCCTCCTCAGGGAAATCGATAGTCGCTTCGAGGTGGGCCGCGGCCTGCAGGAGATCCTGTCTTACCTTTCCAACCCTCGAAGATAGGCTCCCGGCAAGCTGAGCCAACCCGGCCTCGAGCGCACTTCTCGTGGGCGCC
>JAMCWQ010000027.1 GCA_023480825.1 Chloroflexota bacterium
CAGCGCTTCCGCCAGCTGGCGCCTTAGTTCCTGATTCTCTGTCCGCAGTAGGGCAAGCTCTTCCTCGACCGTCACGCCGCCATGTTTACCATAAATTGCCCACTAGGACAAGTGTGAACAGTTACCAAGGCACACTGAAGGGAAAGGAGCCAGTAGGTACCCTTCCACCCGCCGCCCGGCCCCAAGTGCGGCAACTCACCCCTTGTCCTACTGTGCAGTCCGTGCGGAATCCGAACTCCCTATCACCATGACCCCTTCCTTCGCTTCACTCAAGAGCCCCCTCGTTCGACTGTTAGACGGGGAAGAGGGGGTAGGGGCTCTTGTCCTAGTGAGCGGCCAGCAGCTTGCTGCCCAGCAGTCCTAGCTCCACCTCATAAGGAGTCCCTTTGAACTCCGGGTGGTACTCGAAGCGGGCTCGTTCGAAGTACTGCACCGTATGGACCTGACCATCGCCGGCTGGTGGAGGCGGGTTCTGCTCCGACAATTCTTCGCTTATGGGGTAGCCGAAGACCTGCAATCCCCCATTTTCCTGCCAGAAATGAAGGAAGCCATGCCCGATAGAGTGCCCCGTTTCCGGGACGTATAGCATGTCTGCGCTGCTCTCAAAAGCACTTACGCCGGGGAATTGGACGCCCGCTGTCAATTCGCGGCCCAGAAGGCCGGTCTCGACCACATATTCGGTATTCCGGAATTCTGGATGGTACTCGAACCGCTGCCGTTCCGTGTACTGCACGGTATAGACCCTGCCTTCCTGATCCGTATCAATGCGCTCGCCGGTTACCGGCAAGCCGAAAATGCGGACACCGCCGTTCTTGAAGAAGAAATCAGAGAACGTCGGTGAGAGGGAATTGTCCACCCCGGCAAAGCCAAGCTGCTTCACCGTTGCGCTAAAATCGGCCCCCGTCATAAGGTTGAACTGGCTCATTGCCGATTCCTCCCCACTGCTCCTGTCGATCGCCCAAATATCGATGGGGAAATAACCATATTCGGGCAATGTACCCGGCGCGGGCAGGCGCATCGAGCCGCTTATCCGGCCCTCGGAGTCGGCCACGTAATCACCCTGCACAATTCCCATCCCAAAGACCACCGTGACAACACCGCCGGGGGTCAGTCCTGTGCCCTGAAACTTGATGTCGGTCAGTGCCGGGGGGCCATACGTAGGGGCAATGGCGAACGAGGGACCGGCCGGCTGCCGGGCGCCGGAGGCCAGCGCAGCTGGAACCAAGCTCGTGATAATCACCGCTACAATAGCCGCGGCAATCGCCAGCTTTCTCCAATTATTCACGACTTCCTCCTAGAATCTTGCTGCTAATACAATCAACGGGAGGCCAATTGGTTACGGGCATGGCCGGTCCCCTCCCAAGTATGTGCTCAGAGCAGAATTCGGCTATAATTGGCCAAACTGAGTCCTGGGAAGACCATGCGCTGTTTGACCCTTTCTCTCACAAACTTCCGGAATTATGAATCGCTTCATCTCGACCTTGCGTCCGCCGTGACGGTCGTCCACGGGGATAACGCCAGTGGGAAGACCACGCTCCTCGAAGCATTCCATCTCCTGGCCACCATGAGATCGCACCGTGCCTCATCCGACCGCGAGCTGATTAACTGGCGGCAAGTGCCGGACACCGGTTCTCCACCTTTCGCTCGCGCTGCTACACAAGTTGAGCGATCCACTGAACTGTTCCGGATCGACGTGGCGCTGGCCATGGAAGCAGGTGAACTCGGCCAGCCACCGGTATTCCGCAAGAGATTGAAGATAAACGGCGCCCCCAAGCGCGGCGTCGACGCGGTTGGCGTTTTGAACGTCGTCCTATTCACTCCGGAAGACATAGCCCTGGTCACGGGCACTCCCTCCTTACGCCGGCGTTACCTCGATATCCTGATCTCCCAGGTCGATTCACGCTATATTCGCACCTTACAGCACTACAACAAGGTCCTCTTGCAGCGAAACAACCTGCTCAAGCACCTGAAAGAGCAGCACCCCAGCATCGATCCGCTGGAAATCAAAAGAGAAATGTCCTTCTGGACTGGCGAGCTGGCTCAAGCCGGCGCTTATCTCATGGCGAGGCGAATGGCGATTACCACATCCATGCAAGAGCAGTTGCAGCACAATTATGCCAGCCTCTCCGGCAATCACAACGGTGTTCAGGTCAGCTACGTCAGCAGCCTGCCTCCCCCGGTTGGCGCGGCGCCGCCAAGCATTTCGCCATCATCCAACATGGCGGAAATAATTACCGCCGCTGAGGAGATCGAGGACCAAATTGTCCAGCAACTGGAGGTCCTGCGGACCAGGGAGATCGCCAGAGGCATGACCCTAATCGGACCCCACCGGGACGACCTGGAGTTCAGGCTGGCCGGCATGGACCTGGCCCTCTACGGCTCCCGCGGCCAACAGCGGGCGGTCGTCCTTGCACTCAAGCTGGCCGAAAGCGAAGTGATGAGGACAGAGACGGGCGAGCAGCCGGTCCTCCTATTGGACGACATTCTCTCCGAGCTGGACCAATCAAGGCGAGAATACGTGCTGAAAGCGATCTCCACCCGAGACCAGCAATGCTTTATTACCACCAGCGATGCAGGGCAGTTCAGCCGGGAATTCCTTGGCAGCGCTGCGGCAATCGAGCTGGTCGACGGCAAGGTGTCGATCCGCGCTTAGGCTCTAAGCTTGCTCCTCACTCCAATCCAGCATCTGCACCATCACTTCCGTGCCGGCCTTCACCAGCTTCTGATCCTCCGGTATCACCACCAGCCCGTTCGCTTTCGCCATGGAGGTCAAGATACCCGACCCCTGCTCCCCCGTGGTCCAGGCATAGTACCGGCCATCGCGCTTCTCCAATATTGCCCGGATGTAGTGACGCCGGCCGCTATAGTTCTCCACATCCTCGGTCAGTGTCGCGCTCACGGTAGGCTTTGCCAGCTTGGTCTTCCCCAGCATTTTCAGAATTGCCGGCCGGCCGAACTGCTCGAAGCTGACCATGGCCGAGACCGGGTTGCCAGGCAGCCCCAGCAACGGCACACCTCGGATATGGCCAAAGGCCAAGGGCTTGCCCGGCTTCATCCTCACCTGCCAAAAATCGATCTTGCCTTCAGCCTTCAGTACGTTCTTCACCATGTCGTAATCACCCACCGACACGCCGCCGGACGTGATTACCAGATCTGTCGTGAGCCCCTCAGCAAGCTTTGCCGTCAACTCTTCGATTCGGTCTCTCGCGATGCCCAGCATGACCGGCACCCCGCCATACCTCGCCACCAGAGAGGCGACGGAGTAGCTATTGCTGTTGCGAATCTTGCCTGGGCTGACAGGCTCGTCGATCTCCACCAACTCATCGCCAGTGGCCAAGACAGCCACCTTTGGGCGGCGATGCACCAACACATCTTTTCGGCCCAAAGACGCCAGGACTCCGATTTCACTTGGGCGGACGGTCGCCCCCTTGGGGATAACCAGTTCTCCCGTCCGAACGTCCTCGCCGGCGTAACGGACATTCTCGCCAGACACCACGGGAACCATCACACCGATGCGCCCGCCCTCCCTGGTGGAGGGAGCAGAAGCCTCATCCGTGTCCTCGAAACGAACCACCGCATCCGCTCCATTGGGAAGAGGAGCACCCGTCATAATGCGCACCGCCGTCCCCGGGCCGACGCTCACCCCGGCGACCCGGCCAGCGGCCAGGTCGGCAATAACGCGGAGCTCGATAGGTTTGTCGCGCCCGGCCCCAGCCACATCCCCACTCTGGACCGCGTACCCGTCCATAGCGGAATTATCAAAGGGGGGTATGCTGGCAGACGAGATTACGTCCTCCGCCAGCACCTGCCCGAGAGCATCCAATATCGGCCGGCGCTCGGCATCCAACGGATCGAAATGCCCCAGCACCGTCTCAAGGGCTTCTTCCACACTTATCATTCCGGTCAACTCTCCTCGACAAGGCATTTGGCAGTCCCCACTGAGAAGGGCTACCTTCCACTCCAATCATAGCCCATTCCCCACGCCTGTCAATGCTGCCGCCTAGGGCTGCTGGCCGGTATTATGTTATAATCTGGCTAGCCGTGTAACAAAAGGAGTGCACAGATGCCTAACTCAATCGATCTCCGGAGCGATACCGTCACATTGCCCACCCAGGCTATGCGCGACGCCATGTACCGCGCCGAGGTTGGTGATGACATGTTCGGCGAGGACCCGACGGTCCGGAAACTCGAAGAGTTGGCGGCCGCCAAAGCCGGCAAAGAAGCGGCCATGCTTACGATCAGCGGCACGATGGGCAATCTGGTTTCCCTGCTCACCCATTGCGGCCGTGGTGAAGAAGCGGTAATTGGAGACAAGTCCCACATAGTCTACGCCGAAGGCGGCGGCGCGGCGGCTCTTGGCGGGCTGCCGTATAGAGTCGTGCGCACCAACTGGCAGGGGATGCCGGACCTCGACGAGCTTGGCTGGACTATCAGGACCAAAGGCAGCAAGTTTCCCCCCACTGGTGTCGTCTGCATGGAAAACACCTGCAACAGGCGCGGCGGCACAGTTCTGACACCGGAGCAAATGAGCAAAGTGACAGAACTGGCTCATTCGCGCGGCATTCCCGTGCATCTCGACGGCGCCAGAGTCTTTCATGCCGCGACTGCTCTAGGCGTCGACGTCAAGGAGATCACCAGTCAGGTGGACACCGTCATGTTCTGCCTCTCCAAAGGGCTGTCGGCCCCCCTTGGCTCCATGGTAGCGGGACCGGCGCAGTGGATCGAACGGG
Organism: Chloroflexota bacterium; assembly: GCA_023480825.1. Lineage (GTDB taxonomy): Bacteria > Chloroflexota > Chloroflexia > JAMCWQ01 > JAMCWQ01 > JAMCWQ01. The sequence continues at coordinate 4,731 of JAMCWQ010000027.1, forward strand.
CCAGGCTGACCAGGCGTCTGGTGGGCGGCAACATGCGGCAGGCAGGCGTCATCGCCGCTGCTGGAATAGTTGCGCTCACCGAGATGGTGGACCGGCTGGCTGAGGATCACCAGAACGCCCGGTTGCTTGCAGAAGGCTTAGCGGCCATGAACAGCGTAAAGATCAACCTTGAAGCCGTCCAAACCAATATCGTGTTGTTCAAGGTGACCGTTCCCGGGGTCCAGCAAGAGGACGTCCAGGCCAGCTTGGCGGAAAACGGGCTGAAGGTATCCAACTACGGGGAAGACGGCCTGCGAATGATCACTCACTACGGTATCAGCCGCCAGGATATCCTGCGAGCCCTTGATATCATCGGCAAGGTCCTGAGCCGGTACGAAGCCAGTAGCTAGAGCCCCCATCTTCTAGGCCAGGCCAGGGCAGGCCGGGGAATAGGTTGGGACGATGGCACAGTTGTCGGAGATACTACGTGACAACACAGTGGCCGTTTTCTTCATCTATGGCCTGGCTTTCTTCAGCACCGGGCTGATTGTCGTTCTGGAAGCGCGGAGGGCGCCCATTCCCGGTGTCTCCCGCTCTATGCTGCCATTGGCGGCCTTTGGCCTACTGCAAAGCGCTCTTGCCTGGACCGACATGTTCATCTCGCTCCGCTCCGCCGGCCTACAGACCGCCCAGACACCACTCGACGTCCTTCGACTCATCTGGCTCGTGGCGTCAGCTTTGGCTTTGCTACAGTTCGCTTCATACCTGATTCAAGAAGTAGATGAAAGGCACACTTGGCTCCGCTGGTCAGCCTCCGCGGCGTTGGCCGCATGGGTCATCGTTAGTGCGCTCTCCGCGGTAGTCGGCCTGAGCGATGCCCATCAACTCCTCATCGACATGGATGCTTGGGCCAGGTATCTCATGATGTTCCCCGGCTCCGTATTGGCCGCCCTATCCCTCTTCCGGCTGGGCCGGGATCTCTCCGGCTCCAATCCGGGCCAGTTCACCCATGGCGCCCGCTCAGCCTCGGTGGCATTTGCCTTTAACGCCATCATTGCAGGGTTGATCGTCCCCAAGACGGGCTTCTGGCCCGCTTCTGTGCTCAACTATGACTTCTTCCTCAATGCCACCGGTATCCCGTTCCGGGTGGTGC
>JAMCWQ010000038.1 GCA_023480825.1 Chloroflexota bacterium
CTACAGCGGGAACCTGGACACCGCCATCACGATCCGTACGATTGTCATGCGGAACGGGACGGCCTACGTGCAAGCCGGCGCCGGAATAGTGGCCGACAGCGTTCCTGAAAGGGAGTACCGGGAGACTCTGAACAAGGCTCAGGCCCTGATGCGAGCTGTTGAAGAAGCGGAGGGGCTGGAATAATGCTGCTGCTAATCGACAACTACGATTCCTTTACCTATAACCTCTACCAGTATCTCTGTGAGCTGGGGGCGGAAGTGGTGGTATATCGCAATGACAAGATCACTCCGCAAGAGATCGAGTCCCTGGCGCCCGAGAAGATCGTTATTTCTCCCGGCCCATGCACTCCGCTACAGGCGGGGGTCTCCAACGAGGTGATCCGGCTGTTTCACACGCGCCTCCCCATTCTTGGAGTTTGCCTAGGCCACCAGTGTATCGGCCACGTCTTCGGCGGCCAGGTCGTGCGGGCGCCCGAACTAATGCACGGTAAGACCTCGCGAATCCACCATTCTTGCCAAGGGGTATTTGCCGGCTTGCCGGAGCCGCTGGAGGTGGGGAGGTATCACTCGCTGATCGTGGAGCGGGAGACACTGCCCGAATGTCTGGAAATCACAGCTTGGACTGAAGATGGGTTGATAATGGGTTTGCAGCACCGGGAATTCCCTCTTTCCGGCGTGCAGTTCCATCCGGAGTCTATCCTCACTCCCGCCGGAAAAGACCTGCTGCGCAACTTTCTTGCAAATGGAGCCCCCAAATGATCAAGGATGCCATCAAAGAACTGGTCGCCAGAAGGTCGTTGAGCCGTGATCAAGCCTCCGAAGTAATGGAGGAGATCATGTTGGGAGAGGCAAGCCCAGCCCAGGTTGCAGCTTTTGCCACAGCGCTGCGCATGAAGGGCGAAACCGTGGACGAGATCGTCGGACTCGCCGAGGTCATGCGGCGGCGGGCCAACCGGGTGCACTGCGCGGCATTCACGGTGGATACTTGCGGGACCGGCGGTGACGGCGCCGGCACTTTCAATATCTCCACCGCGGCGGCGCTTGTGGTGGCCGGGGCCGGTGTCCCGGTAGCTAAACACGGCAACCGGGGGATCACGAGCGGCTGCGGCAGTGCGGACGTCCTCGAAGCGCTGGGCGTGAACATCCAGATGACGCCGGCGGAGGTCGAGAAATGTCTGGAAGAGGTAGGAATCGCCTTTATGTATGCCCCGGCCTTTCATCCGGCGATGTCCCGCGCCGCCGGTCCGCGGCGGGAAATCGGTATTAAGACCGTCTTCAATTTGTTGGGACCCCTGACCAACCCGGCAGGAGTGAAAGCGCAGGTGGTGGGCGTGAGCGACAGGCCGACGGCGCCAAAGGTAGTCCGCGCCCTGCAGGAACTGGGCGCCGAGCGGGCCATGGTGGTGCATAGCGAGGATGGGCTGGACGAACTAACCATCACCGGACCGAGCGTGATATACGAGGGGATAGGCGAGAACAAGCCTTCTGTGGTGGAACTCCGGCCGGAGGATGCCGGGCTCCGACGCGCGGCTCTGAACGACATTCGGGGCGGTTCGGCCGAGCGAAACGCCCAGATAGTGCGCTCGGTTCTAGGGGGCGACCCCGGACCATGCCGGGACGTCGTCGTCCTGAATGCGGCGGCGGCCCTAATGGTCGCCGGCCAGGCGGGCTCATTCCGGGAGGGGGCGCGGCTGGCGGCGGAGTCGATCGATAGCGGGATGGCAGGTGGTAAGCTGGAGCGGCTGGCCTCCTTCAGCCAGAGTTGCGGGGCACGGCGGGATGATTCTGGACGAGATTCTAGCCGTTAAGCGGTGGGAAGTAGAGAGCAGGCAGGCGGCTACGCCGCTTGCCGAATTGGAGCGGAAGATCGAGGAGCAAGACCCCGCGCTCGACTTCGTAGCCGCCTTGCGGGCTCCCGGCATATCGGTTATCGGCGAGGTGAAGCGCGGCTCGCCTTCCAAGGGGACACTGCGGGGCGATCTCAAGGCCGGCGAGACTGCTCTCTCCTACGCCGCGGCCGGCGCCGCGGCTGTCTCGGTGCTCACGGATGAGACCTTCTTCAAGGGGAGTCTGGCTGATCTAGTGGAGGTGAAGGAGGCGCTCAGGAGTCGCCCGTTGCGGGTGCCTGTTCTGCGGAAGGATTTTGTGATTGCGCCCTACCAGGTCTACGAGGCCCGGGCATACGGAGCGGATGCTGTTCTTCTCATCGTGGCCGCTCTTGAGGACCGGCAAATTCTGGAGCTTCTGGCTTTGACGCGATCGTTGGGGATGGCGGCTTTGGTGGAGGCGCACGATGCCGGAGAGGTGGAAAGAGCGGTGGCGAGCGGAGCGCAGGTAATAGGTATCAACAACCGGGACCTGCGGACTTTTGCGGTAGATATCGAGACAACCGCGAGGTTGGCTCATCTGGTGCCGGAGGACCGGGTGATTGTCAGCGAGAGCGGCATACACACGGCCGGGGACGTGGACTTCGTGGCGCGGTGCGGCGTCGATGCGGCGCTGGTGGGTGAAGCGTTGGTTACTGCCGGCGACCCGGCGGCCAAGATTGCGGAGTTGACCGGCAGATGACTGCTGTAAAGATCTGTGGCTTGAGGACTCCTGAAGACGCGGTTTCGGCGGCGCTGGCCGGCGCCGATATGCTGGGTTTTATCTTTGCGCCTGCCAAGAGACGTGTCACTCCGGAAATCGCCCGGGAGGCAATCTCTGCAGTAAAGAGACTCCAGTTGGCGAGGCTTCCCAAGTTTGCCGGCGTGTTTGTGAATGAAGCGCCCGAGCGGATAGAGAGCGCCGGGAGCTTTGCCGGGCTGGATTTGGTACAGTTGAGCGGAAACGAATCGCCGGAGTTCGCCGCGAGAATGTCTCTCCCCGTGATCAAAGCGCTTCACCTTGGCGATGCCGGCCAACTGGAGGCTGTGAAGCGGGCCGCCGGCGATTTCCTCAAGAGGGTGCCGGGAATCAGTCTGCTGGTGGATACCTTGGTGCCCGGCCATTACGGCGGTACGGGGCAAGTGGGAGACTGGCATATGGCGGCGGACCTGGCCGGGATGTTCCCAGTTATTCTGGCCGGCGGCCTGAATCCGGTGAATGTGGCTGAGGCGATCAGGAAGGTTCGTCCTCTAGCCGTGGACGTGAGCAGCGGGGTGGAGACCGATGGCCGCAAGGATGCCGGCAAGATAGCGGCTTTTGTCCGGGCGGCGAAGGCGGAAGGGAGTGGAGATGAGGCGGCAGATCAGTGAAGAGTTGCCCGGGGGGTTGCCAGATGGCGCCTCCCTCCGGCCAACCTGCGAGTTCCCATTGCCGCCGTTGCCGGACGAGCAGGGGCACTATGGACAATTCGGGGGCACTTACGCACCGGAGATCCTGATGCCGGCAATCAGGGAGCTGATCGAGGCTTACCGGGTGGCGAAGACGGAAGACGCTTTCCAAAGGGAGTACGAGGAGCTTTTGGCGGACTACGTGGGCAGGCCGACTCCCCTTTACTACGCTTCCAGGTTGACCCGGGAGCTTGGCGGCGCGGCAATCTACCTGAAGCGCGAGGACCTGGCCCATACCGGGTCCCACAAGATAAACAATGCCCTCGGGCAGGCATTGCTGGCCAGGAGGCTGGGTAAGCGGCGAATTATTGCCGAGACCGGCGCCGGGCAGCATGGAGTGGCCGCGGCCACGGTCTGTGCGATGCTTGACTTGCAAGCCGTGGTGTACATGGGAGAGGTGGATATGGAGCGCCAATCTCCCAACGTCTTCCGCATGCAGCTGCTTGGCGCCGAGGTGAGGCCGGTGAAGCTGGGAAGCCGCACGTTGAAGGACGCGGTGAACGAGGCGATCCGCGACTGGGTCACGAATGTGCACTCCAGCTTCTACCTCCTCGGATCGGTGGTTGGCATGCACCCTTATCCGATGATGGTTCGGGATTTCCAATCAGTCGTAGGCCGGGAGGCCAAGCGCCAGGCCCTGGCGGCGCTCGGCCGGTTGCCGGATGCCGTGGTCGCCTGTGTTGGCGGTGGCAGCAACGCAATGGGCATCTTCTATCCATTTCTCAACGACCCCGAAGTCGCCCTGCATGGGGTGGAAGCGGCCGGCGAGGGCCTGGAGACCGGACGGCATGCCGCCAGTCTGGGGGCGGGGCGGCCGGGAGTGCTTCATGGCGCCAAGTCCTATCTCTTACAGGACGACGATGGGCAGGTGATAGAGGCGCACAGTATTTCTGCGGGCCTCGATTACCCGGGTGTTGGGCCAGAGCATAGCTATCTGAAGGACATAGGGCGAGCCAATTACTTCTCGGCTACAGACGAAGAGGCGCTGGAGGCGTTCCACCAGCTTTGCCGCACGGAAGGCATAATCCCGGCGCTGGAGTCCTCCCATGCTCTGGCGCACGCCGCCAAGTTGGCCCCGGTGCTGGGCAAGGACAGGGCAATCGTCGTCAACCTATCCGGCCGCGGCGACAAGGACGTGCAAACGGTAGCAGGCACGCTGGAGCGCCGGACCACTCGCGACGGTCAGACGGGGTAGTCTGCCCATGGCAGGACTGATGGATCAAGGCAAATGGCAGGGTAGGGTGCGGTTCGAGAACCGCCCGGCAGAGACGGTATGCCATGCCCCTACAAACATAGCATTAGAATAGGGCGAATGTAGGGCTGGAATTGTGGGTCCGAATTATGCACTTTGAGAGTTGAAGCGGGTATTGTGTAGGTGCGAATTTATTCGTCCTTCTGCGGAAGGAGCCGCCGCAGCGGCCCAGCAATGGTGCCAATTGGCGACTAGTGCCGCAAGTAGGGCGGGTCCTTGCGGCCCGCCATGGTAGCGCAGTCTGATATTGCGGCGGGGGACAAGCCGCCCACCCTACATCAAACACTCGAATATTAAGTCAAACTTCATTATTCGGACGGCGGGCGCCAGCCCGCAGCAAACAGTGCTGGCCGGCCTGGCGGCCGGCAGTCAGAATTCATTCTGACCCGCAGTCTTTGAACTCTTGGTGGCAGTGAGAGTGTGAATGCCGCAACTATCCCCACCCTAACCCTCCCCGCACGCGGGGAGGGGACGGTAAGTGGACTAGCGCGCAACGCGAGGGGAGGGGACAAGGTCTCCCCCCGTGTACGGGGGGATTAAAGGGGGGACGCGGCGGGCGCAGTCCAGGTGCCTCTGGATGCGTTGTCCCGTCTCGGGCGGGTAGCCAGCGCAACGGACGAATAAGGAGGGTTTTTTGTCTCGCATATCGGAGGTCTTTGCCGGGGCACGGCGGCGGGGGGAGGCGGTCCTGATACCCTACATTACCGCCGGGTATCCGGATGTCGCTACCAACGAGCGCATAATATTGGAATTATTCCGGAGCGGAGCCGGTGTGGTGGAGCTTGGGATCCCGTTTTCCGACCCCCTGGCCGACGGGCCTACCATCCAGCGGGCTGGCACCGCCGCTCTTGCCATGGGCGTCACGATGTCCACTTGCCTCGAAATCGCCGGGCGCGTTCACAGCCAGGTTGACAGCCCCATTATTCTTATGGGATACTTTAACACTATCCTTAGCTACGGCATTGAGAAGTTCACTGCCGGGGCTTCCGCCGCCGGTGTGGCCGGTGTTATCGTGCCGGACCTGCCGCCGGAGGAGGCGGGAGACCTGCGCGAAGTGTGCAGCCGACAGGGCATCGATTTGGTATTCCTGTTGGCGCCGGCCAGCACCGATGAACGGGTGCAGCTGGTTGCTTCGCAGTCCGCCGGCTTTGTGTACTGCGTGTCGGTGGCAGGTGTGACAGGGGCCAGGGCCGAGATGCCGGCGGGGTTGGAGGACTTCGTCGAGAGGGTCCGGGGCCGGGCGAATTTACCGCTGGCCGACGGGCCTACCATC
>JAMCWQ010000049.1 GCA_023480825.1 Chloroflexota bacterium
AAGCTTAGCACGATATTCACGGCGATCGTGGTGACGCTGGCGAAGACCGGCGTCTTCGTATCATGCAGAGCATAGAAGGCGCGAGTCATAATCTCCACCACGGCATAGGCCGGTATGCCGGCGGAGAAGAAGAGCAAGGCCCAGGCCACCATCTCCGTGGAGTGGCCGGTGAACGACCCGAACTGCAGGAGTAGCCGCACCACCGGCTCGCGCAGGATCATCAGGCCGACTGCCGAAGGCAGAGTGAGGAAGAGCAGGGTCTTTAGACCCTTGGACAGGGTGTCCCGCATCTCGTCAATTTGCCGGCCGCCATATTGCAGGGCCATTTGGGGGAAGACGACGGCGGACAGGCTGAGGGCGAACACCCCATGCGGCAGCAGCATCAGGAGATAGGCGTAGTTGAGGGCGGAAACACTGCCAACCGCCAGCCGGGAGGCGATGTTGGTTATCACGATGAAGTTGATTTGGAAAGCCGCTTGCCCGAGAAGTCGCGGCAGCAGCAGCGTGAGGACTTTGCGGAGCCCCCGGTCTCTGGTGTTCAAAGCACTGGTGTATTTGAACCCGAGGCGGCGAAGCCCGGGAACCTGGATCAGGAAATTGGCGGCCGCGCCGAGCACTACGCCCATCGCCAATCCCCGCACGCCGAAGAAAGGCACAAGAGCGACGGCGCCGAAGATGATGAATATGTTGTAGGCTACGGGGGCGAAGGCAGGAAGGAGAAAGGACTGGTGGGAGTTGAGAATACCCATGGCAATTCCCCCCAAACCAAGAAAGAGGGGAGAAAGCAGCAAGATGCGGGTGAGGTCCACTGCCAGGGCTTGCTGCGGCGGCGACATTCCGGGGGCGATGAGCCAGGGGACCAATTGGCCGGCAAACACGGCGGTTACCGCAGAAGCGGCCACCAGAACTACGAGGGAGCCATTGATGGTGTAGGTGGCCAGGCGCCAGGCGCGGCGGGAATCGTTGCGGGCCAAATAGCCGGTGAACACCGGGATAAACGAAGACGCCAGAGCGCCACCCATGAGCAGAAGGAAGAGCAGGTCCGGAATGCGAAAAGCGGCCACGTAGGCATCGTATTCGCCGCTCGTGCCAAACCGGGCGCCGATCACCATTTCCCGCACGAGCCCTAGGACCCGGCTGGCTAGATAGCCGGCCATTACGATTAGTGCGCTGGAGGCGATTTTTGTTGCCCGGCTCGATGGCTCCGCCAGATCGGCCACCTACCACCATCCTCTACCATAAATATTCAGCGAATGCCTAGTGTACCATGTTTCGTCAAACTTGCTTGCCTTTGCCTGCAGTGTCTGCTATACTTCACTTTGACTTTGCAAACAAATGGCATGAATCAAGCAGGAGGTGAACTCATTGGCGAACATAAAGTCCGCCATTAAGCGCATTCGAGTATCGGAGCGGAAGCGCGCCCAGAACAAGCCCGTCCGCACATCCTTGAAGACCTATGTCGGCAAGGCAGAACGCCTGATCGCCGCCGGGGACATGGATGAGGCATCCATCGCCGTGGGCACGGCGATAAGCGCGCTGGACAAGGCGGCCGAGAAGGGCGTCATCCACGAGAACAACGCTGCGCGCAAGAAGTCGCGGCTGATGGCCAAGTACAACAAGGCTAGCGGCAAGTAGTAGGCTAGTTTCGTTAATTCTAGGCTCTCTTCAGGAGCATTCACAATCGCCACAAAAGGGCACCAGTAGTAGATTCTCATGCACTACTGGTGCCTCTTGCTGTCATTATGAGGGCCCGCAACACCTGCCTCATGCACTCCATCTGGTATTAGGCGGGCCCGAAGAATCTAGTACCTGGTGGTCTAACAGCCTGGACTAGATTCTTCGCTGCGCTGCTGGTCTCAGGGTGCCGTCTGCCCCACCGCCTGCTCAGTCCTTCCGGCTATTGTCTGCCTAGCCGATGGCACGCTCGCTCAGAATGACACTTTTGGCTTGCTTATGCCTAACACGGCCAATATCCGGCAGACGGTGGTCGATTTTCACAGCAGGGTGCATGCACCCTGCTTTTTCTTGGCCTGCTACCTGCACAATGAGGCGATCAATTGGTCTAAGGCAACTTCCGGCCGGGCCCGGCCGGTCTTGAGGGCAATGTCGGCCTCGATCAAAGGCTGGTAGGCACCCTGCAATTCTCCTATGGTGTGCTGCCGGGCTTGCTCCATCAGCTTCTTGGCGGGGTACTCCTTCACCCGCAGCCGCTGCTGCACGTCGGCCACGGACCAGCCCTGGCTCAGCCCCTCCTTGACCATGATTATCTCCCGGAAGTGCTGCGCGATCTTGGAAAGAATCCACGGCACCGGCCGGCCGTCGGCCACCAAATCGTGCGCTGTGGTTAGAGCAGTGCCGGTCCGGTGCGCCACGAGGGCATCGGTGAGGTTGAAGATCGCGCTCTCCCGGACGTCCGCCACGAGCAGCTCCACGTCCCGTGGCTCTACCGAGCCTACCGGTCCGGCGTAGGTGCTCAGTTTGTCCAATTCTTGGGATAGCTGGTAGAGGTCGCCGCCGACGAAGTCCGCCAGCATCTTGATTGCCGGGGCACTCATCTTGATCTTGGAAGCTTTGCACCGGCTCCTGATCCAATCCTCCAGCTCATCGCGCTTCTTCGGCGCGAACTCCCGGACCTCTCCCAGCTTGGCGATGGCCTTCAGGAGGGCGCTCCGGGTGTCCAGGCGCTTGCTATCTAGGAAGACGAGGATGGCCTGATCCGGCAGCCGAGGAAGGTAATCGATGAGTGCCGATGACATTCCGGAAGGGGCGGCCAGTGTATCATCCTCCTGCTCGGCGGCGGCCTGTTTGGCAGCGGCGACCCGCCCAAGAAGCTCCTCCACCACGACGAGGCGATGGCTGGCCATGAAGGGAAAAGCCTCGCAGGCGCCGATGAGGTCGTCCAGACTTAGCTTGCCGCCGTCCAGGGTGGTCACGTTCAGGTCGGCAAGATCGCCACTTATGAACTCGTCCCGGATCCTGGCTGTTTCCTCTCTGGCCGAGTAGAGGTCGCCGCCATGGAAGACATGCAGGCTCACATCTCACCCCATTACTGCTAAGGTAAAGCCGGTTAGGGCAGAAGAACGTCCCTGAAGGTAAAACAAAACCCCACCATGCCGTGCGCTACTCCATTTCGAACCTGCATTAGCAGGTGGGTGCCTACCATTCGGTTCTTGCTGATCCCAAAATGGCGTTTCTGGCCATTAAATCCGGGCTTGAGCATCCCCGTTCGAGATCGGCTCCCGTTTTATGAGGTGTTGGCTCAAAATTTCGTAGACTGATCACGGGCATCGCAGGGTTTCTTGGACACATATTAACACAGAACCCGGGCCAGGTCAATAATCAGCGGGCGCTGGGGAAGTAGGTTTCGCGTCGGATAGCAATAAGGATTGAAAACTGACCTGCGTTCACTTTGTCAGAAGCGACAGCAGGACAACGACAACAAGAGCGGGCGGCAGATTGGTCACTCTGAGTCGCTTTGTTCCCAGAAGGTTGATACCTGTCGCCACAAGGAGCAGACCGGCAAGAGCGCTGAGCTTGTTGATTATCGAGCTAGAAACCAGTTCTTGGATGGCAGAGGGCAACAATCTGATGCTCCCTTCGAAGAGAAAGACAACTATGGCGAAAAATGTGACCACTGTTCCGCTAACGGAAGCAAAAGTGATTGAGGAGAAACCGTCAGAGAGGAAAGATGCCGGGCGAAGCCTGTGAAAGACAGCACAATGGTTGCTTCAGGAAGCCAGAATGCGTGTACAAGCCACACGAGTGGTATTCTCAAAGCAGTTGGCAGATACAGTGGGCCAAAGACAAGAAAAGTGGTGCTTGTGCCACCAGTAGAGGAGTGCTATGATCGGTGTCACACTACAAAGCGTCTAGCAAACGGGGAGGTCTGAGCGATGGCTGTACCAGTGCAATTGCCTACAGGAATTCGTGACGAGAACTTTGGAGGCATAACATATCACATTGAGGGAGAGTTGGTCCCGGTGCTGCAAGTAGAGTTGGGCAGCGTTCCCGTGTACTTCGAGCATCATATCTTACTTTGGAAAGACCCGGTTGTACAGGTGGATATCAAACCGCTGAAGGGTGCTTTCAAGAGAGTCATTTCCGGGATGCCGGTCTTCTTGACGAAAGCGGCCGGGCCGGGGCGGATTGCGTTCAGTCGTGATGGCGTGGGACACGTGTTCCCAATGCATATGCGACCCGGCGATGCGCTTGACGTTCGGGAACACCAGTTCCTGGCTGCAACAGATAACGTCGAGTACTCATTCACCCGAATGAAGGGAGCGGCCAACATACTGTTCAGTGGCACCGGTTTCTTCATCGATTCCTTCAGTTGCCCTCAGCGGGAGGGCGTCCTCTGGTTGCACGGCTACGGCAATGTGTTTGAAGTCGCATTGGCTCCTGGAGAGCAGATCGACATAGAGCCAGGCGGCTGGGTCTATAAGGAACGCAGCGTCCAAATGCAGACGATTAACCAGAGCCTAAAAACTGGGATGTTCGGTAGTGGTGGGCAGATGTTCTGGAACCGGTTTTCGGGCCCCGGTAGGATCGGCCTCCAGTCGATGTACTTCCATATGCCCACTTCGGAATAAGGGCGCGAGGCGCATTCCGTAGCCAGTGGCCAAAGCATCGGGCCAAGGGGCATGGGGCAAAGGGGATTACCTTGTAGGCCCCTCCTCGTGGGGCAGCCGGGCTGGCCGCCGGCCGTTGTAAGACGATGATCTGGTAGGTGCCACTAATGGTCATCTACTAGATAGCACCCTTTTTTGACACGTAGGGGAGGGGCTTGTGCCCTTCCGTCTAGCAGCGCCGGGGCACGATCCTTCCGCAGAAGGACGACCTACGGCAACCGTCGTTAATCTGTAAGCGACCATCAGATGGACCGGACCGGGCAGATTGCAGCGGATTCGGGCCAGCCTAAGAGAGCATCCAGTGGCCGGTATCCAGTAGCCAGGGACTGCTGGACACTGGTCACTGATAACCGGCTACTCAATAGAGCGGACCGCAGAATGGAAAGCTCATAACCTCAACATCTTCTCAACACAATCTCAATCCCTTCTCCATCGACTAAGACAGCCACCTGCGTCATAGTTGTATGTGTAAGGATACCGGTGGCACGGGGCAGGATGCCAGCAGACTCGATAGACGCAGCCTTTGATAATTGCCCACCCCGGCCACCCAAGCGTGGCTCGGCAAAGAGGCGCAAGTGAGCAGAACCGGTTAACGCCGGTTCGTCAGCGGAGCCTAGATGATAGAGCGCTCGTGGCCTTACCACCAACCAGACCAGCCGCTACCCACCACCGGTGGAGAGCGCAATCCCATCCTTCGCCGCCAACGGGGCGAGCATTGTGGGCCCGCATCAAGGCGAAGCGAATCCAGCCCGCTGCTCGACCTCTTAACCGGTGCAGCACGGTCCAGTGCTCTCTCACCCGATCTCCTGTCCGAGCTCACCCTGCAAATAGAGGAACTTGGGCGCCGCGCCGCACAGTCGGGAACCCCCGGGCCTGCCCTCGGCGAGTTCTCCGCCCTGATGTTGCAGGCCGGCAGCCGGGTGGCCGGGGAGCTCCTGGCGTCCGATCCTAAGCTTGCCTCTCAGCTTCTCGGAAACCTCAATATTGTCATCGCCGGGTGTTGGACCGCCTTCACCCGTGGCTACCTCTCGCAGGTTGGCGAGG
>JAMCWQ010000048.1 GCA_023480825.1 Chloroflexota bacterium
GGTTGGGAGGGAAACCATCTGCTGGCAAACTAAGATCGCCCCCGCGTCTGCCCGGACTATGTCGTCAACCTGCCAGTACATCGCAGATCGCTTCTCCGGGTCCGTTTCCAACTGGACCTTGCTCAGGATATCGTCCACCGTCGGGTCACTGAAGAACGACCAATTGCCTCCACCGTCGGTAGCCCAAAGGGTATGGACCAGGGAGTAGGTGTCGTGGTTATCCGGTCCCCAGTAGGTCATGATGGCCTGGGCCGCCGTATCAGGCGCAGCCTCCATTTCCCACTCCATTGCGACCGCGGCCGGACGGACATTCAAGGTGACCCCGATGGAAGCAAGGTCCGCCTGGAACATCTCGCAGCTGCGCCGCATTAGGTCATCGCCCTCGTCGTAATACATGTCTATCTGCAGGCCGCTGGAATAGCCGGCATCAGCAAAGTACTGCTTGGCCTTCTCAAGGTCCTTCTTTGGCAAATCGGGAAGATTCTCCCTGTAGCCCTCGAACCCTTTCGGGGCAATAGTGCCGTTCCGGATGGCCAGCCCGCCGTAGACGTCCTTCACCGCGGCATCGTAGTCGAAGGCGGCGACCAACCCCTTGCGGACGTTTATGTCATCCGTAGGCTTCTTCTTGTGGTTCAGAAAGAGTGTGATCATGTGCCCGCTCGGGGTTGTCTTGGTCACTATGCCCGGCTTCCCCTGCAAGGCCTGAAAGTCCTGCGGCGGCATCGGCTCCATGATTATGTCAATATCGCCCTTTTCCAGCAACATGCGCTGGGTGGCCGTCTCACTGATGATGCGATGAACCATTTTCTCCAGATGGTTTCCCTCCCAACCCTGCCAGTAGTTCTCGAACTTCGCGAGCTCGTACTGCTGGTTGGGCGTCCAGGATACGAATTTGTATGGGCCGGTGCCTACACCGTTGCCCCGGAACCACTCCTTGGCCCACGGATCCTCGGCGGTCTTGTGCGCCTCGACGGCCTTCTTGCTCACAGGCCGCGACGGGCCCCAGAACCCGGCGACATACTGCAGATAGACGGCAACAGGCTGCTTGAGCGTAACCTTGAAGGTGTACTCGTCCACCGCCTCGAATTTGTCCACGTAGTCGGTGACCATGTAGGCGATGCCGTCGTTTATTCCTACCTGCCGCTCCCAAGAATATCTCTGAGCCTCGGCGTTGTAGGGCTCGCCATCATGGAAGGTGACTCCCTTGCGGAGATGGAACGTGAGGGTCAAGTTGTCCGGCGATACTTCCCACGATTCGGCAAGTTGCGGGACCACTTCCACACTGTCGTCTGCTTCGTTCCATTTGACGGCTAACATATTGTCGTACAGGCCAGCCATAACGTCGGACACCGCGGATTCCCAGTAGGAGGCCGGATCGAGAGTGCTTCCATCCGCCCGGTAACCCAGGACAACCGTCTTCTGCCGGTCCGTGAGCCCACCAATGACCGCAGCAGCCGTGGCCGTTGGCGTGGCCGTGGCGGCCGCCGTGCCGGTCTCTGTAGCCGCTGCTGTTGCCGTACCACCAGCCCCCACTGTCTCAGTTGCCGCCGGGGTTGCAATGCCGGAACTACCACAAGCGCTCAGGATCGGACCTGCCACGGCCGCACTCACCCCCAGTTTGGCACAGATCTCCAGCAGGTCTCTACGGCTGATCTTTCGGGTCGCTAGACGGCTCAAGAATTCCTCGCTCTCGTCTTTCATGAAAGAAGCTCCTCCCTTTTGTTTGTCCCGTACCAGGGAACCGCAATATGCCCCAAGAAAGCTCATTGCAACTCGAGGATCGATAATAGATGGTCCGGCGATGTCTTTCGCCAGACATTTCTGAGCATATGAAGACCGGGTGAGACAAGAAAGATCGGCCAGGACTGTGTTGGCTTGCCGGATGGGCCGGGGGCCAAGCCGCCCCATCGGCTGTGTCGATGATAAATCGGCAGGCAACGAGGGGCAAGGTTCAGAGCGAACATAAACAGCACACACTCAGTGGGCATAGTGCACATGGTGTCTGCTATCCTTACGGGCAATAATGGCGGATAGCTACGGCGTTGAAGGAGAATGACATGGATCAGCCTGAACCACTGCTGCTGAGTTACCTGGCAGATCACCCGGACCGCGTAGTCGATCTCACCCGAACCCTCATCGGCTACAATACGGCCTTCCTAGGGCCTGGCGGACCCACCGTCGAAGAGAAAGAGGCCCAGGAATGGATCGCCGGTTTCCTATCAGAAATGGGGTTCGAAGTGGACCAGTGGGAACCGGATGTCGAGGTAATGCGAAGGCATCCCATGTACCCGGAAGGCCTAGACTGGAAGGATAGACCGATCACCGTAGCGACTCTCAAAGGCACCGGCGGCGGCAAGTCGCTGATTCTGAACGGTCATCTGGACACGGTGCCAGCGGACCCGGTGGAAAGCTGGACGCGAGACCCTTGGGCCGGCATCGTGGAGGGGGACCGGCTCTATGGTCGCGGCTCATGCGACATGAAAGGCGGAATCGGCGCCATGCTCGCCGTTGCCGAGGCGATACACCGCTCGGGAACCCGCCTGGCCGGAGACCTGATCATCGAGGTAGTGGGAGATGAGGAGACAAGCGGCATGGGCACACTCGCCGCAATAGAGCGAGGCTACCGGGCCGATGCCTGTCTCCTGCCGGAGCCCAGTGGCTTCAATATTTGGGCTGCCTATAGGGGCATCTTGTTCGGCTCCATCGTCGTGACCGGCAGGGCGGCTCATGCAGAGCACGAGATCGAACACTGGAGAGCCGGGGGTGGTGTCAGCGCCATCAACAAGATGTGGCTTATTCAAAACGCCATCGAGGAGCTGAACCGGGAATGGCTTGGCCGCCCGGATAAACAGCACCGGCTGCTCTCCAATCCCCAGATCGTGCCCACGATGATACACGGAGGCGAGTTCTATGCGAGCGTGCCGGCCCGATGCGAGCTTACACTGGACATCACCTACCTGCCAGGCAACGGCGACGAGCGGGGCTTTGCGGGTCCTGTGGAGAGGGAGATCGAGGACCACATCCAACGAGCCGCAGCGGCCGATCCCTGGCTGAGGGAGCATCCTCCGGTCATCCATTGGCAATCAAATTGGCCGGCCGTCGAGACTGAGGAGGATAGCGATATCATTCAGGCCATGCGGCGGGCGTCCGAGCCGGATGGAGTGCAGCCCCAAATCATCGGGCAGGACTCCTGGGCCGACGCCGCCTCCTATCTGCTAGCCGGAGTTCCGTCCATATCCTTCGGGCCAACCGGCGCAGGCCAGGTGCACCGGATCGACGAGTCAGTATCCATCGCCGAACTCCAGATCGTCACTCGCTCGATTGGCAGGTTGCTCGTCGACTGGTGCGGCGCGTCGTAGTACAGACTCTTGCCCCTGCTGTTCGAGCGAAGAGGGGGAAATGTCATTCCGAAGGAGCGGCGGGATAGCCAGAATGTCAGGGCTGGAACGCAGCAGCGACTGAGGAATCCGTAACCTGGTGAGCTTGGTGCCGGAGCGCATCCCAACCAGGCGGATTCCTCCAGCCCGCCTTCCTTGCCCGGGGACGACACTGGCTTCTGGCTGTGGCGGGCCGCCCGGAATGACAAAGGTGGTGCCCCTCTGACACAATGTTGTTAGGCCCTCTAGCCCCCAGCCCCCTTTCCCCTGCCTGTGGCGGGCAGGCCCAATAGCAAGGGGAAGGGAAAGCGCGTTCTCCTTCTCCCAGTCCTTCCGCCGAAGGATGGGAGAACGGGCCAGGGGATGAGGGCCTGACCACCAAAAGATACGTCGGGGCACGAGCCCCTGACCTACGTTACTTGCCGGCTTCCCTACTGCCGGACCATTATGTCCCCTCCGGCAATAGCTTGCCGGGCATCGGCGGCGTTGGGGGCTCCCATTTGATTGTCATAGACCACCTTCCCGCTGACGGTATCCCAGATTTTGAGGCGCAACTTGTCCACTCCTCCCCTGCCAGCCACTTGGCCATCGTTGATGCTTAGCACAAAGCTGTAAGAGCCTGTCCCATTGATTACACCTACCCCCCGGTATCGCGCTTTCAGTCCGCTGGCCCATACGCATTGGCCTCCGGTGTTCGCAAATTTCAGACCACCTATGGAGAATCGGATTTGCATGGTGCGGCTCGAAATCGACGCTCCTTGCGAATGACTGGAGACGAAGCCAAAGCTAGCCTTGCCGGAAAGCGAAGGATCCGGAGTGTAGGCCCCCGCCGGGGAATCGATCCAACCACTTCCCGTCTCATAGCTTTTGCTGGCACTGTAGACAACCACGTAGCAGAAGGGGGAAGTGACGGAAGCGCCATCACTGTCTGTCAGCACGAGTTTGGGCTGATAGATGCCTGGAGAATTGTAGATCCGCTTGCCGCTCACCGAACCAGATCCGGAGCTCTCTGTTACTACGCCAGGCGAGCGGCCAGTTCCCCAACGCCAAACAGCAGTATGAGTGTCCAGTGTGCCTGGATCGTTGAAAGTAGCATTCAGTTTGACCACCGATCCAATAGGAACTGGCCGCTTGGGCCCGGAGATGTCTTCGACTTCCGGCGGTGCATTGCTCACCGTTATCGTCTTGCTGTCCTGCCCGGTCCTGCCCCAGCGATTCGTGACCGTGAGGATTACGACATAGGCACCGTTGTCATCGGGCATGAAACTCAACCGGGATTTGGAGCCTGAAGCGAACGGGACTCCATCCTTAGTGACCTCCCAAGAATAGTCGAGACCGCCTGCTTCCCCTCCATTCTCCACATATGCTGTCAGATCCACCTTCGTTCCCTCGACGACGCTTTCCGGCGCCCCCTCGATGGAGACAACCGGCGTGGTGGGCTCCGCTTTGGAGAATGTCAGGCTCTTGATCGGACTTGACTTGCCAGTCTGGTACCAGTTTGCCGTGAAACTGGCGCCTTCCACATCCAGCATGAGGAAGCCACGGCCTGGCGGAAGATAGTCGTACCGAGCTTCGTAGTTGGCGCTGAAGGTGTTGGGATAGGTGGTGTTCCCCACCAAGAACTGCTCGAACGGGTGTGTTAAGTCCGGTATTCTGGTCGAGTCCAAGTGCGTATACGGGTTTGTGCCCTCGTGGCCACTGAACGCCGCCGACACTATCGGGTGCTTGTTGATCACCTCTATCATCTGGTCATTGAGTGCTGGAAGTGGGCTGACACGGGCGCCGGGGTCGCAGTATGGACACATCGTAGGATCTCCGGCCTGAATGCAGTACACCGGCCCGTGAAAGAACAGAAAAGCATGGGTTAGTCCTCTACCTTCAGCAGCGTCAAGGTCCGAGTCTAGCCAGTCTATGTCGGCATGGGTTGCAGCCACATCGAAGCGGCCAGGCACATCGAGGCTGACAAAATGCGAGTTACCGTAGTCAAAAGAGTAGGTCTCTTCCTCTTCGCCTCCCTGATGACTGTAGTTGGTGGCGCCGATTTGGTCTGACATCTGCCCGGTGTTGAAATAGGTCTCCCAGTCACCCGGCTCAACAAGCTTATCGTAATTTCCCCGCGACGGTAAAGTTATGTCAAAAAGCCCACTGGGAGCCGTATCGCCTGTAAACTGCCCGTTCACTGCCTCCTTCCAGACCTCAATGCCATCTGCGGTAAACCCTGAATCCTCCAAGTCTCCGGGGACGATCGTGAAGTTGGGGTCCAGCGCGGCAATCTGGTCGGCAATCTCCGATACTCGGAGGTTATTCGTAGCTAAGTCTGGTCCCACATGCATGTCGGACCAGGCGGCAAACCTAAAGGAGGATACCTCAGCCCGGGCAACCATTCCTTGCTGTAGGTTTGTGCTGCTGTCGAAGAAGTCCAGTAGGGCCGTGACGCAGAAGAGAGCGACGATGAACAGCGCGGAGACTCGCTTCACCAAGAGATCCACCCCCGTACAAGGACAATGTGACAGTGCCGCAGCGACCGTTTCTACTTCTGTAAGGTCGGCTTAAGTTGTGTCCATGTCATCCCTCCATCTGTCGTCATTAGTAAAAGACTTGGGTTCGTACCAAGGGCCCAACCGTTCTTGGAGTCGACGAAGTCCGGGGTAACTTCTCCGAGCTTGGTCGACGACTGGACCTGGCTCCACGTCGTACCACTGTCGTGCGTGACATAGAGGTTGAATGTAGGGCTGGTGCCGGTGGGCGGTGATGGAAGCCCCAGAAGCCATCCATCAGCGATATTGGCAAAATCTGCCGGGCCTGGGATAAGGGGAACCGGTAGCGCCTTAGGGACCCATGTTGTGCCGCCGTCCTGTGTTACGAACACGTATGAGTTCCCGACTGCCAGCACACTCGCTGTCATGATTCCGTTTTGGCTGCCGAAGAACACGGGAGGGAAAGTGCTACCCTGCACGGTCGCCCATTGGCTCGCGGAAATCCCGGTTGGAGCCGGCAACTCTTGTGCCTGCCATGTCCGGCCGCCATCATGGCTGGAATAGAAGAATAAGCCACCGCCCGCGCAACTTCCGGTTGCCCAGCCGTCAGTGGGAGTAGCGAAGGTTAGGCCGCTCTTGATGCACCCCAATGGTAGGCTGCCTGCAGTCGTTGGTCCCGAAGCGCCGGCAGTGACAGAAAGCTGCTGCCAGGTCTGGCCACTATCTGAAGTCCCATAGATAGCTACTCCCTGGGAGCCAGCTGCGGCTCCAAGGCTGGCCATGAACCAGCCATGCTCCGTATCGAGGAAGAAGAGGAACCCGGGGCTGGCGCTTGGCAGGGCCATAAACTCGCTGCTGGTCCAGGTTTGCCCAGCATCGGATGTTTGGAAGACATCGACTGTCGTGGATACCGTGGCGGTTGCTTGTGGCGCCGCGGGAAAAGGTATCACCCATGCGTGATCGGCATCGAGGAAGAAAGTCGATCCGGAAGCGGCCTGGGGCACTCCTGTGGGCGTGACGTTCCTCCACGTGGACCCGCCATCGCCTGTGCGAAGGATTAGTCCTTGATCCCGGTTGCTCCCCCAGCCGGTAGTTGGCGAAATCATATGGATAGATGTCAGGGTGGTCGGTTGTCCTGTGGGAGAGGGCGTGGGGGTCGGCGTAGCTGTGGGAGTTGGTGTAGCCGTCGGGGTTGGTGTCAAAGTAGGCGTTGGTGTGGGCGTGGCGGCGACGCAAGATGTTGCCGCCAGAACGGCGAAAATCGCCAAAATGAGGGCGAACTTCGAGTAATACCTGCGCATTATCTGTGTCTCCTTTGCTCTCTCGTAACTGCAGACCCGCTTGGATGGTTCTTAGTAGCAAGCGGCGGGCCAGACGAACGGGAGAGTAGACGAAAGACTAGGCCTTGCGCAATTGTCCATTACGTGATATACGAGCATCGAATGAACTATTAAGCAATAGTCATGCAGGGTCGACTTCAGTCGAGTTGGCAGCATGGAGGCCGGCCATCTCCGGGCGGTTCGCGAACCGCCCCTACATAGACCGGTTGCGCCGTCTCCTTCCGCAGAAGGACGACTGCAGTCGCAGCTACCAAACACTGGCCTGATTTGTTCCCGTTCATTAGCCAGCTTATGTATGGAGAGAGGGAGTATGAAAGCAGTACGGTTGGTCGCGGTAGGGCAACCGCTTCAGATGCAAGAGATACCCTTGCCCGTCGTGGGCGAGAGGGACGTCCTGGTGCGCATCAAGGCCGCCGGCATCTGCCATTCCGATGCCCACTACCGGGCCGGCAAGTCCACTGTGCGCCCCCTACCGATGACGCTCGGCCACGAGATTGCGGGTATTGTGGAGCAGGTTGGCGATGAAGTAACGATGGTGAAAGTCGGCGACCGTGTCTGCCTGCATTACCTGCTGACCTGTGGCGACTGCTACTACTGCAGCACGGGCCACGAGCAGTTCTCCATGTTGGGACATTATTCCAACGGTGGTTATGCCGAGTACATCGCCGTTCCCGAACGCAACGCCGTTCATCTCCCGGATGAGATCCCCTTTGAACAGGGCGCAATCCTCATGTGCTCGTCCGCTACCTCCTTTCACGCTCTGCGCAAGGCCAGGCTGCAAGGCGGCGAGACCGTTGCCGTTTTCGGTGTTGGCGGGCTGGGAATTTCTGCGATCCAGCTGGCCTATGCTCTCGGTGCGCTCGACGTCTATGCCGTGGACATCAATCCCGGTAAGCTTCGTCTGGCGGAGAAGTATGGAGCTGTTCCCATCGACGCTGCCTCCTGCGACCCGGTTCCCAAGATTCGTAAGCTCACGGAGAACAAGGGCGTCGATGTCGCCCTCGAAGTAAT
This sequence comes from Chloroflexota bacterium, assembly GCA_023480825.1. Classification (GTDB taxonomy): domain Bacteria; phylum Chloroflexota; class Chloroflexia; order JAMCWQ01; family JAMCWQ01; genus JAMCWQ01. Next base: position 8,206 of record JAMCWQ010000048.1, read on the forward strand.
AGGCCTGCCGCAGACCATGAAGCAAGCGGTGCAATCACTGGATATAATGGGCAGGGCAGTGCTCGCGGGGATCACTGACAGGCCCCTCGAAATCGACACCTACCATGAGTTGCTAGGTAACGAGAATGAAATCATCGGCACGAATGATCACCTGCTGCAAGAGCTGCCGCTTTTGGTGGAGCTTGCACGGCGAGGCAAGCTCGACCTTTCTGATGCCGTCACCCGGACGGTCCCCCTAGACGCCGGAGCAATCAATGGGGTGCTGGACAAACTGGAACACTTCGGCGGTGAGGTGCGCACAGTGATCGTGCCGTGAGTACACCGGGATATCTAGGCATCGATATAGGCGGGAGCGCCGCTAAGGCTGGGGTCTTTGATGCCACCGGAAGCCCCTTGTCCTTTTCCCGTTCGCCATTGCCTCCCTGCCAGACAAGCCGCGGGCTTGCGGAGACTCCGATCGAGACCATCTACACGACCGTTCGCGATGTCGCCGTTTGTGCCGCCCGGGGAAGCGGAGCCCGTATCCGCTCCATGGCTATCTCCTCGCAAGGTGAGACATTCGTTTCGTTGGACCGCCAAGGCAACCCGCTTCACCCGGCGATCATGTGGTACGACAGCCGCGCCGTCCAGCAGTGGCAGTACCTGCAAGAGGCTATCGGCCGCTACAGCGGTGAGGAGGCGCTTCCTGTCATCGAACAGGTCTGTTCCGCTCCTAAGATTCTCTGGTTGCATCACAATAGGCCTGATGTTGCGCAACTGGTGGATCGCCATCTGCTGTTGCCAGATTATCTTGCTTACAGGCTGACCGGCTCGGCCATCACAGACCCCCAGATGGCCCGGACCAGTGGCTTCTATGCTGAAGACTCACCCGGCTACTCCGAGCCTGTCCTGGCCATGGTAGGTGCACAGGCCAGGCAACTGGCCGGAATTCAACCCGCTGGCAGTCCCATCGGCAGATTGCTTCCCGAAGTGGCGGTGGAATGGGGTTTGAGCCCCGAGACTCTCCTGGTGACAGGGACGAATGACCAGTTCTCCGGAGCACTGGGCGCCGGCCTCTCCAGGCCAGGGGCGCTTTTCGAATCAAGCGGAACCTGTCTAGCCCTGCTGGCTCTGACTGAGAGGCTGGCTTCGGGACTGCCGTCTGGCCTGCTTGGCGGCCGCTTCCCGGTAACCAAGTATCAGTATGGGCTGGCTTACGCAAAGACTGGTGGCCTTCTCCTTGATTGGTTCCGGGAGAATTTCGCTGGAACCAAGACAAATGCCGAGCTCGATGCAATTGCCTCCACAGCTCCTTTGGGCGCCGGCGGCCTGATTGTGTTGCCGCATCTAGACGGAATCATGACACCGAAGCCCAAGCCGGATGCCCGTGGGTTCTTCTGCAGCCTCTCTCTGAGCTCGACGCTCGCCGATGTATACCGGGCTCTCTTGGAGTCGCTTTCCTTCGCGTTACGCGAATACGCAGAATTGCTCAAGCGGCATGGTTTTCAGGCCCAGGTCCTCCGCTGCACGGGAGGCGGGGCAAAGAGCGATTTCTGGAGCCAGATGAAGGCTGACGTTACCGGGCTGGTTGCAGAGAGACCGGCAGTAGCTGAGGCGGCAACGTTGGGAGCCGCGATGCTCGCCGCGTTCGGATCAGGCGAATTCGCTTCCCTCGAGGAGGCTGTTGCAGCCTTCTACCACTGCGGGAGCATTTTCAGTCCCGATCCGGACCGGCATGAACGCTACGAAAGTCCGTACTTATCGTATTTGGGCTTCGCAAACAAGCTCTATGGTATTGATTGACAGGTTGCCGCGGCGTTGCACTATTGAGGTAAGCAGCGGACGGCAGATCGAAGGAGGACAAGGCAGTGATTGGTAAGGAGATTCGTTTGGCGCGCCTATTCTCAGGAGGCGGGAATGCTGTAGTGGTGGCGATGGATCATGGGGGTCACGCCGGTCCATTGCCCGGAATGATCGATCTCCCAAGGGTGATCAGCCGGGTTGATCCCGGTGTGTCCGGGATTCTCCTCTCGCTTGGGATGATGCAGCACTGCGGCCAGGCATTCGGCTACAAAGGAGCGCCAATGGCGATCACCAGGCTCAATTGGAGCACGGTGTTCTGCGGGACATGGGGAGATCTGGAAGCTCATACCGTATCTACCGGCCACCCGCAGGAAGCAATGGTAGCCGGAGCCGACCTGGTATTGATCTCCTTGACTCTGAAGACAGGCAGCGAGGTGCGAGACGCCTCTAACGTGGAGATTTTCAGCCGGCTGGCCGGAGAGGCGAACGCCACTGGCATACCTGTTGTAGGAGAGTACTTCCCGGTCCAAGCGGACTCGTTGCCTAAGGAAGAACTGCATGAACAGGTTTACCGCGCCAGCCGTATCCTCGCGGAGCTAGGCGCCGACCTGATTAAGACCTACTACACATTCAAGTTCAACGAAGTCACCTCCGCCTGCCCTGTTCCCGTGCTGGGTCTAGGGGCAGCCAAGTTGCCGACCCAGGCGGACGCGCTCGAACATGCCGAGCGGATAGTCCAAGGCGGAGGCAGGGGAGTGGTGTTCGGGAGAAACGCCATCCAGGTGCCCGATCCGGCCGCCTTTCAAAGAGCGCTGTGCGACGTGGTGCAAAAGGGAATGCCCGCGTCGGTGGCCGCCAAGAACCACGAACTGAAGGGCTAGCATTTTCCTGCGCCGGTATTGACCACTGGCGAGAGCGCGGGTATATTGTAGCAGCGGCGGCCGGGCAAGGCGGGAGCTTGCCGGCGGCCGGGCAGTCAGGCTTTCGTGTTCTTAAATGCTATCACAAGGAGAGAGCCCAATGGCCGAGAAGATCGAGTTCGTCCGCAATTATCACGACCAATCAACTGATCAAGGGTTTCAATTCGAGTTCTACTGCGACCGCTGTGGCACCGGTTACCGGACCCCCTTCAAGGCATCCGCGACTGGAACAATAACTGGAGCCCTGGACGCGGCCAGTAGCATGTTCGGCGGCTTTTTCGGCCGGGCAGCAGACCTGGGAGACCGGGTCCATTCCGCAGCTTACCAACGGGCAAAAGACGCAGCCTTCATTGAGGCCGTTCAGGACATCAAGCCCGATTTCATTCAGTGTCCGCGTTGCCAGCGCTGGGTCTGCCGCGAGAAGTGTTGGAACACCAAGCGCGGTCTCTGCAAAGAGTGCGCTCCGGACCTGGGCGTGGAGATGTCGGCCGCCCAGGCGAGCCGCTCGGTTGAGGAAGTCTGGGCACACGCGGCCATGGCAGAGGAAGACAAGAAGCTATCGACGGAGAACTGGCGGCAGACCATCGTGGCTACCTGTCCCAAGTGCGAAACGCCACTACAGACCAACGCCAAATTCTGTCCGAACTGTGGCGCCGCCCTCAAATCGGCCGACCACTGCACACAGTGCGGTACAAAGCTACCGCCGAACTCCAAATTCTGCCCGGACTGCGGGGCGAAGGTCGAAGGATAGCCTAGCGTAGGTAAGAAAGGGCCAAAGGCGGAAATGGCAAAAGTCCTGTAGGTCCTGATTCATCGAGACGCCGGCCGCCAGGCCGGCAAGTGTAGGGCGTCCTTCCGAGGAAGGATTGCGGCCCGCCGTTTCTTTCGGTGGTTAGGCCCTCGTGCCTGGCCAGCGAGGACGCCTATACTCCAACCCGGTGGTTGGTGAACCGGCGGACTGCCTGGATCAATTCATCGATGTCGAAAGGCTTGGCAAGATGCCCTTCGGCGTTGATCTCTGCGGCGCTCTGGGCCGCGTCTCTGGCTGCGGTGCAGGCGATGATCGGGGCATGCGAGCCCGGCTCCCGCCTGTACGCCTCCGCGAATGCCCAACCATCCATAACAGGCATACGCATGTCAAGGAGGATTAGGTCGGGATGGGCCTGTGAGGCTTTCTCCAGCGCCATCTTCCCGTTTCCTGCCGTGATAACCTTATAGCCCTCGTCTTCCAAGGCTAGAGTAACGAACTCGGCAATGTTCTCGTCATCGTCGACGATCATGATCAGTGCACCGAAACCCATCAACTATCTGCTCCAGATTCTAGCTGATACGAGCGCCCCTGTGATCCAGCCCCTATAACACGTCGATCCTCAGTCCATCGATAGCGGCCACCTGTGCTGCTAAGAGAATTCACTCACTCCACATTAGGCTCAGCCGCAACTCCCATGCCACGGATTTTCCTGCCTCAGCGGCGAAAGCGGGCGTAATCGTGAGCGAGAACCGAATAGGACGCAGAACAAATTATGCCAAAGATTATCCCCGATTTCAAGCCAGACCATCACCAATAGCCTGTTGACGACTTCGCCGGCAAACAGCTATCATGGTATCGCTTCGCATAGCGCCAAGCCGAGAAGCATTGAGTGGTTTGGGAGGGGAGGCTGCAGTCTGGAACCTTGTGAGACAGACGGTGTCCGTTACTGGCAATTCGAGAGCCTCAGCAGGCACCATGGCGTAATACACGGAATTACTTCAAAACACGATGCGCAAGGACAGAGCATGGACTTGAGCGCTCGCTCGGCGGGCTCCCCAGCCCTTGCCGAAGAGCGCCGCCAACGAGTAAACATGGCCCTCAGCCTTGGCTCTAACGCTCTGGCAGCCGGCAGGCAAGTGCATGGAGATCACATCGAGGTAGTATCCGCAGCACCGGCCAGACAGGAGCGGCATCTCTACTTCCCAGCTACGGACGCTCTGGTTACCAATCTCTCGGGGATCACACTCCTCAGCCTGCACGCGGACTGCGTTCCGGTCCTGTTATACGATCCTGAGGAGAGAGTAGTTGGTCTGGCCCACGCCGGATGGAAGGGCACAATCCTGAGAATCGCCGGCAAGACGGTAACGAAAATGGTGGAGACCTTCGGCTGCCGGCCAGAGAACATCCTGGCGGCAATAGGGCCAAGCATCGGGCCACAATGTTACGAAGTTGGCGAAGATGTAGTCACTGCCGTCCGGGAAGAGTTCCAACATGATGCACTCCTACTGTCGCGAACCGGTTCGCAATGGTCTTTCGACCTATGGGCCGGCAACCGCCTTTCCCTCCTGGAGGTGGGGGTGCTGCCGGAGAATATCGAAGATAGTGGTATCTGCACCCACTGCCGCCATAATGAGTTCTTTTCTCACCGCGCCGAGAAGGGCAGCGCCGGAAGGTTCGGCGCACTTGTTGCAATCGCCAACTAGGGACTTGGAGGTTTCATTAGTCGATGTCGATAGCCGGTAATCTCGAAGATGTTCGCAACCGTATCATAGCCGCCGCACAAAGAGCAGGCCGGCCATCTTCCCAAGTGCGGCTGGTAGCAGTCACGAAGTTCCAGCCTCTATCCGCCATCGAGGAACTCTACAAACTGGGGGTGCGAGACTTCGGGGAGAACAGGATTCAGGAAGCAAGCGAGAAATTGACCGGCTGGTCCCATCCGGGTGCTACGATACATATGATAGGCCACTTGCAACGGAACAAGGTGAGACAGGCGGTAGAGATAGTCGACTGCATCCAGTCGCTGGATAGCGTCCGCCTGGCCGAAGCCATTGACCACCAGTGCCAGCGCACTCAGGAGTCGATGCCCGTTCTAATGGAAATCAACATCTCCGGAGAAGAGGCTAAGCACGGTTTCCAGCCTGTCGAGGTTTTCGACGCCTTGCCTGAATTGGCCCGCCTGAACAACATCAGATTGCAGGGGGTGATGACCATGGCACCCATAGTACCCCAAGCCGAAGCCGCTCGCCCCTACTTCCGGAGGTTGCGGGAGCTACGCGATGAATTGGAGCGGAGATTTCCTGATTGCCGCCTGCCTGAGCTTTCCATGGGCATGACAGACGATTTCGAAATCGCAGTGGAAGAGGGCGCCACCATGGTCCGCGTCGGCCGCGCCCTCTTTGTGTAATTCAGTGAAATGTGATTACCAGCTGGTCCATCCTTTAGCGACGGTCCGCTGCTTGCCCAAGAGCCCCAGCTCTACCTCATAGGGCGTTCCCTTGAATTCCGGATGGTATTCGAAGCGGGCACGTTCGAAGTACTGGACGGTATACGACTTCCCGTCCGCTGGATTGACTTCCTGAAATTCCTCGCTTATGGGGTAGCCGAAAATAGCTAGGCCACCATTGTGCTCCCAGTAGTACTTGAACCCGAAGGAAAGAGAATGGCCGGTCTCCGGATAGTAGACGCGATCGGCGCCACTTGGGAAAGGCGGGGACTGCTCGAAGCTCCTTCCGGCGGTTGCCTGGTTGCCGAGCAGACCCAATTCCACCTCATAGGGAGACCCTTTGAACTCCGGGTGATACTCGAATCTAGCCCTCTCGAAGTATTGAACCGTGTAGCCATCTTCAGTAAACTCCTCGGAGATGGGAAAACCGAAGATGGATAGGCCGCCATTATGCTCCCAATAGTACTTGAATCCGCTGGACACGTTGTGCTCGGTCTCAGGAAAATAAAGGCTGGAATCTCCGCCTATGGGTTGAGAAGGATCGAAAGCCGGGGGGGTGGCCGAGATCCAGCCGGTAAGTACGGTTGGCCTCCACGGCGAACGCGACCGCTCCCGGGCTCCTGCTCAGCTGTGATTCCCCCCCACCCTCAACACTAAGCTTTACGGCTCGCCGGTCATCCCAGCCGGACACTATCTGGTCTAGACGAAGAGAGAGCTTGCCCGGGAGTGTGCTCATCGCGCTGATCCCGGAATAGGCATCCAGCCCCCAGTCGACCGCTACTTGGCCATTTCCGTCTACTTCGGCACGAACTAGACCCGAACCGGCCTGCCCGGAGGCGAGAGCCCCACCGGTGCCGAATGCGCCACCGGCTCCGGTGAAGGAGTAGTCAAGGGTGCCCGCAGATGGCCCTGATGTGACGGACAAGGAGCTACCATTCACAGCGGCGCTTCCCACCTGCCGCACATAAGCACTTATAGCTTTGGTGGTGTAGTAGGTAATCTTCGGATTACCCGAGTTGTCGAACACGCCAAAGGCGTTTTCCCGCGGATTATAACCATTAGAGTAGTTGTTCAGCATCCATTTCAACCCGCCGGCAAATCCATGGGAATACAGGTAGAGCCAGGTAGCCGCCTCGTGGGCGGCAGTGTTCTGCTGATCAATTGTGGTGGTATTTCCCAGACTGCCAGAGGCATTGGAATACCCGAATTCGCTGAGCACGATCGGCAATCCGGGGAAGGTGGCGCGCAGATTCTCCAGAGCATTCATGCCATAATTAAAGGAAGAAAGACCGAGGTCGCTGAAACGATGGGGCGACAAGAAGCCCAAGTTGCCGTTCGCCGGCAGTTTCGCCAGCACCAAGTTGCTATAGCTCACAGTAACCGGATGGTTGGGGTCGGCGGACTGCACCGCCCGGCGCTGCACGTCGATCCAAGTCGCCAAGCTGGTGCTGAGTGCGTCCAGGAAGGGGCGCCACTCGGCGGAATCGGCGGAGTCCATGTAGTCTAGACTGGATTTGCCGGCATGCTTGGCAACCCACAACTCGCCCGCGCTCAAGAACTCCTTGTAGATCTCATAGTTGTTGGCAAAGTAGTAGGCTTGCTCATCGCTAAGGTTGCTTGGCACGATGCCTTTGCCTTCACCTGTCGAGCGCCAGGCAGCGGCGTCCGCTCTGCTCATCTTCTCCCCATACTGCTTGATCAGCGCGTCCGTTTGCAACGGGACGTTGCTGCCAGCAGGATAAGTGGCAAAAGCAATCGTTCCGAACTGCGGTTCGTTCTTGAGATCGTACCCGAGCACTGCTGCTTCTCCGGCGTAATGGGCGGCTATCTTGCCATCGATATCGGCAACAGCCTGCAAGTTGCGGTCTTCGTAGTCATAGAGCGTGATCAGCACGTAAAGGCCCTTGGCCTTGGCTATCCCAACCACCTTGTCGAGTTTACTGAAGTCACCACGCTGGATATCATCACGCAAGGGCCCCTGCACGAAAATGCGTATGGCATTGAAGCCCGTATTCTGGGCTTGCGTTAGATCGGCCTCCACCAGTCCGGGATCGAAGTAATTGGCTTCCCACATATGCCAGGCCCGATCGGTATGCCCCTCGTAGTTTACGCCTAAGACGAAGAATGGCCGTCCATCTGGGCCCACGAAAGAGGTTCCAGCCACATGGGGGCCAGCGGCATTCGGCGCCGCAGCCACCGGGCTCGCCGGCAATTGCGTGAAGGCAGACGTAATCAGCGTGAGTGCTATCAGGCACTTGAAAAGAGAGAGTTTGGACAACAAAGCGCGCCTCCTTAGTCTGGGTATGCTGCGGGTCTCTCTAATGAGATAGGGGAGCACAAAGATCCCAAGCTCAAGCGAGGGTCACAGGATGGTGCGCGGCATTCTAACACACAGATAGCGTCAGTTCAAATAGAAGGAGCGCCAGTGTCTAGCTCTTGGCTGGCACCGGGCCGAGGATATCTGCCAACTGATCTCCTTGGACTGTTTCCTGCTCGATTAGGGCTTCGGCGAGCTTGTCCAGCTTGTCTCTGTGCTCTTGAAGCAGTTGTTCGGCGCGGTCTTTGGCCTCCCGGATGAAGCGAATCGTCTCGGAATCAATGCGATTGGCAAGCTCGTCCCCGTATACCGGCCTGTCGAAGATGTCACGACCTGGATAAGATTGCCCGTCGGAAGCCAGCACTAGAGGACCGATTTCCTTGCTCATTCCGAATTCGGTCACCATCTTTCGGGCCATTTCGGTGGCCTTCTGCAGATCACTGCCCGGCCCGGTAGTTGTCTCGCCGAACACCAACTTCTCTGCGACCAACCCGCCCATGCCAAAGACCAGAGTGCTCTTCAGTTGGTCCTGTGTCCAGAGGCTGCGGTCCTCGACGGGGACCAGACGGGTATGGCCTCCGCTTTCGCCCCTGGAGACGATGGAAATCTTGTGGATTGGATCGAGGTCTGGAAGAACCCAGGCGATCAATGCGTGCCCGGATTCGTGGTAGGCGGTAATCTTCTTCTCCCGCTGCCCAATGACCCTGCTCTTGCGCTCCGGGCCGGCAATGACCCGGTCGACCGATTCCTCCAGCTCGGCCATGCTTATCTGCTGCTTGTTCCGGCGAGCGGCCAGAATTGCGGCTTCATTCATCACATTTTCGAGGTCCGCGCCGGAGAAACCGGGAGTCGATTTGGCAACACGCTCGAGGTCCACGCTCGGGTCCAAAGGTTTCGACCTGCTGTGGACCTTCAGGACTTGGAAACGGCCATTCCTATCCGGCAATTCCAGAGTTACCCGCCTGTCGAAGCGCCCCGGGCGGAGAAGCGCCTGATCCAAGATATCCGGACGGTTGGTGGCTGCGATCACGATGATATTATCGTGCTGATCGAACCCATCCATCTCCACCAGTATCTGGTTCAGTGTCTGCTCTCGCTCGTCGTTGCCACCTCCGAAACCGACGCCACGGCTCCGTCCGACGGCGTCGATCTCATCCACAAAGACAATGCAGGGGGCGTTTTGCTTGGCCTGCGCGAAGAGGTCTCTTACCCGGGAGGCGCCGACACCGACAAACATCTCCACAAACTCCGAACCACTTATGGAAAAGAAGGGCACCCCGGCCTCACCGGCTACAGCCCGTGCAAGCAGGGTCTTGCCAGTACCGGGCGGCCCAACCATTAGCACCCCTTTGGGGATTCGAGCCCCCACCGCGTCGAACTTGAACGGTTGCTTAAGAAACTCGACCACCTCCACCAGCTCCTGTTTGGCTTCGTCGACTCCGGCAACATCGTCAAATGTCACGTTGGGCTGCTGGGGGCTTATCTTCTTCGCCCGGCTCTTAGCGAACGATGTGACTTGATCCTGCGGTCCGCCTTCCACTGCGGAGGACGAGGGACGCACAATAAGCAATACCAGTCCGGCAAGGAGCAGCAACGGGAGCACCCAGATTAGCGTGCCAAAGATTCCGGAGTCTGTGTTCGGGTTGACTGTCAGCGTCACTTGGGCTATTTGATCAGGGGTGACGCCATAATCGGAGAGAGTCTTGGTAAGTGACGTTCCTGCCTCATTCTGCGAAGTGAAGGTGCTGCCGTCCTTCATTGTCAGCGTGAGGCTATCACCGTTTATGACTATCGAGGATACCTTGCCATCCTTCACATCCTGAGCCACCTGATTCAGGTCGATCACTCCATCGGCCAGAGCCATGGTCTGGCCAGCGAAAACGAGAATGCAGAGAAGCGAAAAGACGCCAAAGGCCCTAGAGATATTTGCGGCGACCGTATCCCACAGCCCGTAAATCCAACCCATCTTTTCACCTTCTCCCTAGAAGTGACCAGTCCGCGGTGTATGAACTGATCTCTTGAGGACACAGCTACAACCTTCTTCAAGCAATTTGCATACCACTAGCCTGCACCAGTGCCGCCTGAACCAAATCAGTTGGCTAGGCTGTTCTTGACAGTCTACGGGCGAAACCACTATAGTTCTGCAAGACCCATTAGAAGGAAGGACCCATGAAGGTTGTTTCGCTGGCCAGCGGCAGCTCCGGCAACTCTTTACTCGTCCGGTGCGGCGAGACAACAGTATTGGTCGATTGCGGATTGCCGGCAAGATCGATGGAAGCCGGCCTTGCATCCTTCAGAGTCAATCCTCGCAGTGTCGACGCGATCCTCATTACACACGAACACAGCGACCATATTCGTTCTGCAGGCGTTATGTCAAGGCGCTACGGGATCCCCTTGGTCGTGAATTCCCTCACCATGGAAACCGCCCGTGACTACCTCGGCCGGGTGGACTGGCGTGAACACACAACAGGGAACAGCCGGACCATTGGGGAAGCAGAGGTGGCATCGTTCCCCGTGCCACACGATGCCACCAGCACCGTCGGGTATGTAATCGCTCATCGCGGGCACGTTTTATGCGTGGTGACTGACGTCGGAACAATCACCAACGAGGTGCTGTCCGCGGTAGAGAACGCGGACCTGGTGGTGCTGGAAGCGAACCATGATGTGGACATGCTCAAGAATGGTCCCTACCCGGCCTTTCTGAAAAAGAGAATCCTAAGCGATCGAGGCCACCTCTCCAATGAGAGTGCAGCGCAGGCGGTGTGCAGCCTCGATCGAATCAAGCAACGCTGGGTATGGCTCGCCCATTTGTCGGAAACGAACAATGCACCGTCCTTGGCTCGCAAGTCTGTTGTTGCAGCACTCGACCAGTATGGAATCGCGAACGTATGCGTGGAAGTGGCTAAGCGAGACCGGCCTAGCCTGGCGTGGGACTCTGATTTGGCCTATTGCCAGCTAGCCCTGCCGGGGGCCTCTCCTCAGTCGCAGGAGCCGCAGCTTGGCCGGCGCTAATATGGGAGGTGCAAGATGTGGCTGGACCGGCTACACGAGGGCTGGAGCGGCAAGGAGCCAAAGAATCCCAACGTTCCTCCAGGGCAACGGGTGACCACTAAGTTCCCCGTTCTGCATGTGGGTAGCATTCCGCATTTCGATCCCGAGACATGGACACTCCGTGTCTTCGGTGCAGTTCAAAAGGAACTGGTGTTATCCTACGAGGATTTCCTGGCGCTACCAAGGACGAAGAGCCGGTCGGACATTCACTGCGTTACCGGCTGGAGCAAACTGGACAACGAATGGGAAGGCGTGAGCTTCCGTGAACTCATGAAGATCGTCACTCCAAGCCTGGAGGCCAAGTACGTTATGCAGCATGCAGAGGGCCATTACACTACTAGTGCTCCGCTGGCTGCGCTCATGGAGACCGATGTGCTGCTAGCCTTCCGGCTAAATGGCGCAGACCTGACGCCGGAACACGGCTGGCCCCTTCGGGTGGTAGTTCCCAAGCTGTATTTCTGGAAGAGCGCAAAGTGGCTTCGCAGCTTGGAGCTGATGACTCGCGACCGCCTCGGCTTCTGGGAGGAACGCGGGTACAACAATGAAGCCGACCCTTGGCAAGAGCAGCGCTACAGCTAATGGGCCAATTCTGTCATTTCTGGAAGGCCATCAACTCGTCGAGTCCGAGCGGTGCAAGGTCTGAGACAACTGTGGACAGCCTCTCGATCTGCACCTTGTATTCTGGGTCTCTCCAGAGAGACTGCTCTGTCGTATCCGCTCCATGCAGCTCCATCTCGGCACAATAGGCAAACTCGGTCCCGCGGTGCGGAGGATAAGTGCGGTACGAAGACAGTGCCCGGTACAACCTCACCTTGGCGATTCCATGGACCTCAGCGATGTTGCGGAAGACATCCTCGACGACCTCGTCGAATCTCTCTTGATTTTCAGGCACAACGTTCCAGAGCATCACCAACTTCTCCATCTTGATCCTCCTCATCTGCCGCTGATACCCTCGGTCATCATTCCGCATTCCTCAGTTGAGGTCCCCCTGGCAGGGGGGTCTAAGGGGTTGACGCTCGCCATAGGGCCACGAGCCACCTCTTGCCTCTTCGCTGAATGGACCATAGCACGCTACCTCGATTGGCCGATAAGTACTCAACCCAAGGCCCGCAACCGGCAAAACGGGACGGGCACCCAGCGGTCACAGTCCTCATTGCCCCCTTTTGTGACGCCCAGCGTGCCACCTTTGCGGGGCGTCATGCAGCCCGTTTCGAACAGTGGGCCGGACTCGCTGCCAGCCGATCAAGTGCAAAAACCCGGGACACCCCACCACGCGAACAATACCAGGCGTGCCATCGCCCTTAGGATGCCTACCTCGACATTGCCGCAGCTTCAGCGAAACCAGGCGCAGACTTAAGCAGAGGACGCGCCAAGTAGGGTGCCAACGATCGCCGGATGGCCGCGCACAAACTCCTCCGCTGACATCGGCTTGCCTCCGGCCAGCTGCAGGCGCGCCGCCGCGAGTGCACCAGACCCGGCGGCAATCACCAGCCCCACGAGCTCACTTGGGCCACCTTCACCGGGAACCCGAACAGACTGGAGCCCTATCACTTGCCCCGCTGCGCCCTCGACTCCATGGCCAACGGCGGCCGCGGCGAGAATGCTCAATTGCCTGTTATTCCATGTGGTGTGAGCCAGCGGCCACGGCACATACGCCCGCACCTTCCGCTCTATTTCCCCGGCACTTGCCTTCCAGTCAATTTTGCCTGCTTCCTTTGTAACTAGCCCTGCATAGCTCGCCATGGAAGCATCCTGGTGAAGCGCAGAGATCTCACCGGAGATCCAGGCGGGCAATGTGCGTACGAGTAATCGGGCTCCCAAGTCGGACAACCGGCCGGTGAGGCTCTCTTGCGTCTCCCTCGGTTGGATGGCGACCCGCTCCTGCGCGAGAATGTCGCCGGTATCCAGCCCCTGATCCATGAGCATAATGGTGACACCCGACTCCTGCTCTCCCGCAAGAATCGCTGCGCTGACAGGTGATGCTCCGCGGTATTTCGGAAGAAGGGAAGCATGCACGTTTAGTGCCCCGTACCGGGGTAGCCCCAGTAGATCAGACCGAAGCACCTCTCCGAACGCTGCAACCACAATTACGTCTGGGTCCAGCTCACCAAGGAGGTTCACGACGCCGGTATCGCGCAAGCTTGCTGGCTGGATGATCGGAAGATCGTGAGCGAGCGCGTACTCTTTCACAGGCGGAGGCTTGAGCCGCCGATGTCTTCCGCTTGGCCGGTCCGGCTGCGTGACGACCATCTCGATTATGTGTCCCTCTCCAGACAGCGCCGAGAGACAGGGCACAGCGAATTCAGGTGTGCCCATGAAGATGACTCTAGCTCGCACTTCGACAGGTCGCAAACAGATCTACCTCCAACTGCTTCACTACACCTCCATTATAGCAGATGCCCTGTTGCTGCATCCCCCAGGGATCGCCTCCCGACGAAATGTTGAACAGATGAACAGCCAACATGGCCAGTAACTGCAACCCGGCTCGGCATTCTCCAGCACCCCTCCGCTACTACCGCATCACGGGCAAGCGCCAGCCTTGGGTTCACCTGTCGAACAGGCAATTGCCCTGGCCTTCCGTCCTACAACTATGTGCGCCATGTGCCCACTTAGCAGGGTCCAAACGCGAAGCTCAGCCAATTGAGAGGAATCCGTTGCTTGGCATCCGAAGCCTATGTGCTCGGTCGGCGACGCTGGCAACGGGATACTCAACCCCGCCCTCTGTACTAACAATCCCACCGCCTTTTAGCCAAAGCGGGGCTTTCGGAATAACAAAAGCTGAAAACCCTACCCTACATGGTTGGCTCAACGACCGTCCCTGAGTAGTCCATCTCTCTAGTTCAGACAGTGCCGCCCCACATACCTGGCAAGCTCTAGGGACCTCAAATCTAGCAAATCACCGGCCATCGTCCGTTCAACTGTTGAACATCGCCACGGTCTCAGCGCAGAAACCGGAGGGAGACAGGGAAGGCCATTTCGCATCCACTTGGCTTTTCGGGCGCAGTTGCGTTAATATACTGGGAGTGTGGTCCTCGGGATGCAACTTGACAGTTGCCTGCCTCCGCACACGGGCTGGCTTGTCGAGAACCATATCGCTCAGGATGCCGGATCCCTTATCCCTTTTCGCACGACTATCGGAGCGGCGCCGGAAATCGCTCCTGCAGCAGCACCGAGGGGTCGCACTCGTTGGCTAACCCAATACGCACCAAGATGAAGGCAAGCGGAGGTCGTTCTATTTGGATACAATCCTTGAAGCGATCGTTTGGTGGGTAGCCGTATCCGCACTTGGGCTCGCGGCGCTACCGGTTGTCTTTCGCGTCTTTGGCTCGCTGCCAAGTCGCGGATACCATCTGGCGCGTGTATCCGGCCTGCTCCTTGTTGGCTACACAACGTGGATACTCACCATCACTGGAGTCCTCCATTTCTCAGTGGCGACGATTGGGCTGTGCGCCACCTTGGTCTTGGCATTAGGAGCCGTTCTCTTATCTTGGGGGGACGGGGCGCACTTCAGAGAACTGATCTCGTTCTTCCGTAAGGAATGGCGCTTCATCCTGACGACGGAGTTGGTGTTTGCAGCCGGCTTCGCCCTACTCGTGGTTCTCCGGGGGTTCACGCCCGATATCTGGGCCACCGAGAAGCCAATGGATTTCGCCCTCTTGAACTCCTTCATGCGCTACGACAATCTCTTGCCCCAAGACCCATGGCTGGCGGGCTACCCAATAAACTACTACTATTTTGGCCACTTTCTGGCTGCAGTGGTCACTAAGGTCTCTGGGGTGCCAACCGGAGTGGCCTTCAATCTGGCGATATCAATGTTCTTCGCCCTGGCCGCCGTCTCCTGCTTCGGGCTCGTGTTCGACCTGGTCGCCGGCCAAGGCGGAGAGCGGCGCCGCGCCGCTTATCTGGCGGGATTCCTCGGGTCGGTTCTCCTTGTTCTCGCCGGGAACCTGTACGCAGGAATCAGCCTACTCAACGATCCCAGCTCCACCCTTGCTGCCGATTGGTGGTCAGGCGTGGGCTGGAACAGCTCCCGCATAATCGTCGACACCATCTTCGGCGTGCAGTACCCCACAATAAACGAGTTCCCATCCTTTAGCTTCAGCCTGGCGGACCTCCACGCCCACGTAATGGTTATTCCCTTTAGCCTGCTCGCTCTCAGCACTGCACTGGCCATTCTCCGTACTAAGGGATCAGGGTGGGTACGTACAAGGTTTTGGCTAATGCCGTCTGCACTATCTCTGTGGGCAGGGGTTGTGCTAGGCTCGCTCTACCTTATCAATAGCTGGGATTTCCCAACTAATTTCCTCATTATCGGCGCCTGCCTGCTGCTGGTATCAGCACGATCCAAGAGCATACGGCGGACGATTCCGGGCGCTCTTTGGATACTTGCGTTCAGCGTTGTCCTCTATTTGCCCTTCTATCTGAACTTCAAGTCTGTCGTCGGCGCCTCTCAGCTACCCTTGCCACCGGAAATCGCCAGCATACCGCTCCTGAGCAAGCTCTCCAATTACATCGGCATCGTTATTTGGGAGAAGACGACCCTCGGGGACTTCCTGACCATCTTCGGCCTATTCTTCTATGTGGCCGCCCCCTTCATTTTCATGCAAGGTCTGGTCGCTGCGACGACCGGCCCAAAGCGCCGTTACATGAACGCCGCGATTCTCGTCGCTGTCATAGTCCTGCTGGGGACCGCCGCCGTCCTCTTCCGGTTCCCTCTGCTGGGACTTCTTCCTCCGCTTGTGCTTCTGGGTGTCTGGTACCTCTGGAAAGCCGAGCCCGATGGGCGAGCCTTTGCCGTCTTGCTCGGGTCCCTGGCATTCTTGATTATCTTGGCGTGTGAGCTTATCTTCGTCATGGACGCCTTCCACGACCGCATGAATATGGTCTTCAAGTTCTACTACCAGGCCTGGATCATGCTGTCAGTGGTGACCCCCGTTGCGCTCTATCATGGAGCGCAACTGCTCGCCCCTAGGATACGGAGGGCTGACGGTCATGGCTCCCGGACTCCCTTCTTCGACTGGTCACACCTCTGGATGGGAGGATTCGCCGCCCTGCTGGTCATCAGCATGGCCTATCCGGTCCTCGCCGGCATGGAAAAAATAAGGTCATCCGGGGGCTTCCATGGCCTCGATGGGACGACCTATATGAAGCTGGCCGAGCCATCAGACTACGATGCCTTCCAGTGGCTGAACACTAACGTCAAGGGAATGGCGGTGATACTGGAGGCGTCGGGGCCACCATATGCCGACTATGGGCGCGTCTCTATGTTCACGGGCCTGGCGTCAGTCCTTGGTTGGGCCAATCACGAGGGAGTATGGCGCGCCGGGCAAAGCGGGATCGACGCGGAGCTTAACCAGAGAGAGCAGGATATCGACACGATATACTCTACCACCGACCTGAACTTGGCGCGCAGCTTGCTCGCCAAGTATCATGTGCAGTACGTGTTCGTGGGCGACGTCGAACGGGGATTGCGCGGCTCCAGCACTGAAATGAAGCACTATCCGCCCGAGGGGCTTGCCAAGTTCTCGTCGTTGGGGGAGGTGGTTTTCCACGAAGGCGGCACTTATGTCTACCGGATCAATCCTTGACGCTGCCAGCCAGTATGGTACACTTGGGGGACACAATGGTGCATCGAAAGGAGATATAGCCGATAATGGCGGGGAAAAAGGGACGGGTCTTTAGTGGCGCCAGGCCAACCGGCCGGCAGCATATTGGCAACTACCTCGGGGCGATCCAGAACTACGTGGCGCTGCAGGAAGACTACGACTGCGTCTACTGCATTGTGGATTACCACGCTTTAACCACCATCGAGGATACATACAAGCTGAAGGATGGGAACTCGTTTATTGTGGGG
>JAMCWQ010000041.1 GCA_023480825.1 Chloroflexota bacterium
CTGAGGAATCCGTGCCTGGTTGCTCTAACACGGTGGCTTTAGCCCCTTGCCAGGTTGCGTCCTTCCGCAGAAGGATCAGCCCCGCCCCATTCCCTAGATTGGTCCTGACCTTCGGGATGGCGGGGCTTTCGGAATGACAGTCCTACTTTTTCATGTGCTGTGCTGACCCTCTGGGTCACGGCGACTTCAGTCGCTGCGTCATTCTGGCATTGATCGGCCTGGCTAACTGCCGGTAATTCCCAATTGCCCTCTGGGTGGCCGGCTAGACGCTCCTTCAGAATGACAGCCCGAACCATATGCGGATCAACAAGCGAGGATGTGGTACTGGCGACGGTTGTGCCCCTACCGGCGTCAGAATACTAGGGGGCATTGGACGGGGCGGTGAACTGCCATCTCTTGCTGGAACTACTCCACCGCCCATATACAAATGCCTTCACCTGCCAGTGATAGGTCTTATTGGGCTTTAGGATTCCGGCTGGTATATGGAATTCCGTCGCGCCCGCCACCTCCTTTCTCATGGCGACCGTCCCATCAGGGTTTATTACCGCCACCTTGTACTTGGTGGCCCCTGGCACTTCATCCCACTGGAAAAGAGGGGTGGTGTTTGTGAGCACCGCCCGGTCACTTGGAGCGGCAAGCGCCGGTGCGGTGTTGAGCTTTATCGTCTCTTTGTAGTCGGTGGAGATGTTGCCGGCCTGGTCCTTGAACCTGGCCACGAGCTTCTTCGGCCCATCAGCCCCGGAAGGCAGCAAGTAGTCGAAGGTCTTTGGCCCTGATGTCGGGAAATCGGTCCAAGCGGTTGTCCAGACGGGAACACCATTCACCATCTTACCAAACCGGTACTGCTTGACGGGCAGTCCCGAGTTGTCTGTAGCACTGAGTGTCACCGTGACCGTTATCTGGTTTGTAGAGCTTGCGCCGTCGTTGATGGATACCGATCCGGTGGGCGGTTTCGTATCCAATGTTATCGAGCTGGTAACGGAGCTGGAGACGACGCCTTCGAACGACTTGAACTGAGCCCACACCGTCTTGACACCGTTCCCGGCCGGCAGCGTCCAGGGCCGGCTCTCCTTGACGTTCTGCCAGGGCGTCCAGGTCATCCCGTCATTGGAGAACCGCATCAGTTTGGCGTCGGGGCTATACCCTAGCTGGAGCGTCACGGCGGTGCTGCCGGTAACGGCGGCCCCGTTATTGATGGAGATGGTACCGGTGGGAGCAGAGGGGTCCACGCCACCGCTGGCAGCGAGGGCAAACGGCTGCGGTCCTTCTGGCACGTTGCGGGCCCTGATCCCGATCTCATAGGTGCCGGTGACCGGGCTGGCAATACGCACCCCCTCCACATTGTTTGTCGTGTCACCGCCGCTAGCACCATTTCCCCAGATGATCGCTCCATCCGGGGCCTTGATTCTCAGATCGAGATCGTTTACCAGATCGACGGATGCAGAAGGGTCGGCAGGATAATCGCTCCAGGCAAGAGTGATATTCAGGGGAACAGATGGATCCACTACCGGTACCGTGTAACTAATCACCTGACCCGTGGAAAGGCCACCACCATTCCTCCCGTAGTCCACGAAGAACGGGTAGGCCGGGGCCCCGGGGAGCAGGCTCCCCTTCAAGTCCAACCTGCCCCACCCCTCGACGTTATTGGGCGCCGCGGCCATCTCCCTTGTTTGGCCTGTCCCATATTGGCCGGGGTTCATGTCTGCGCCGCCGTTCAGAAGCGTGGCCTTGATCAGGGCCGCGCTGGGGTTGGTGTCGCCAGTCCGCTCCGTGTAGTACTCCCTGACCAGCGCCGCCGCGCCCGCAACGAGGGGCGTCGCCATCGAGGTCCCGCCCATGTACTCGTACTTCGAGTTGTAGGGATACTGGCCCCAACCCCAATCGGAGGTTTCGGAAGAGTGAACGCTTACGATGTTCGTGCCGGGCGCCACGATGTCCGGCTTGGTGCGGCCATCGGCCGCCGGCCCCCGGCTGCTGAAGGCGGCCATGCCATTCGTATTGTCGCTAACCGGATCGGTAGAAAGCGGCAAGGAGCTAAACCCGAAGTCGCTCCAGATGTAGTTGCTCGTGTATCCCCAGCCCTGCCCAGGTGGCCGGTTGCCTTCGCTCGCTCCCACCGTGATGGCATTCTTCGCCGTTGCCGGCGTGGAAACCGCTCCCAGATCAACAATTCCATCGGAATTGCGGTCCACGCCGTAGTTGCCCGCAGCAAAGAGGATCGTCATGTCCGGGTGGTTCCAGACAAACTGGTCCACGTTGGCGGCCATGGAATCATACTCCCCGGCCACATCGGCACCCCAGCTATCGCTATGGATGCGGGCTCCGGCGTCATAGGCCTGCTGAAAAAGGGTGTTCAGGTCGGGTGGTATGCCTCCGAGTCCACCGCTCGAATCCAGCACTGATTGCATCACGAGCTTGGCTTCGGGAGCCATGCCGGCGAGGGAGGAAGCGTAAGAATGGGAGGCCGGATCGCTGCCGGAATTCTTGCCGTTTCCGAGAATCGAGCCGGCCACGTGCGTGCCATGTCCATTGGGATCGCTCCAGTCATTGGTTACCGGCCGCCCAAGCGGATAGGACGCCTCTATGCGGCCACGGAAATCCAGGTTGACAGTACCGGTGATTCCAGTGTCCAGGCCGGTATCGGCCACGCCGATTATCTGGCCGGAGCCGTAGAGACCGAGATCGCTCCAGGCGGTCGCGGTGTTGGCAATCTCTCTGGATTTATCGTTCAGCAATTGAGGAGCATGGTACTCCTCGATCCACGACACCGCATCGTCCTGGGCCAGGGCGGCCAAGTCTGTAGTCTTCACCTTAGCTCGCACGATGTTGTGGTTCTTGGCCACCACTTTCCCGCCGGCCCTCCCGACCTGATTCGAGGGCCCGGTCGCATCCTCGCCCTCGAAGACCGTGATGTTCACTTCCACATCCCCGCTCTTCTTGGCCAGCCCCGGAGCGATCTTGTAAGCGGGTTGGAACGGGCCGACCCACCTCACGAAGTCCAGCTTCTGCACTTTCGCCTTGGTTGGGCCATTCATCTTCACCACGAAAGCGAAATCTGGTATGTAATCAAGTAGCTGGCCCCCGAGCGTCTCAACTTGCTTCTTCCACGTCTCCTGCACCGGTCCGGTGAACTGCACGATGTAGTGTTTCTCCTGCTCACCTGGGGTGGCGGCCAGAGGCCCCGGCACGGCCGGCACCCCTTTCAAGGGGTCAAACGAGGTGTACTTCAACTTCACCTCGATGCTCCCACCCTTGTTCTCCTGCGGCATGGCCTGCGCCGCGGCGGTAGAAAAGCCACTCGCCGCGATAGCCAAAATCAGGAGCAGGTTGAGAAGAACCTTCAGACCGGATTTGTTGACTCTTGTCCCCACTAGTCCCTCCAAGACGATGCCTCGATGCCCGTACGGCGCCAAGGATAACCTAGAAGGTCCGGCTCCGGTGCGCGGGGGGATGCGCACCGGAGCCGGACCGACGGCCCTCTGCAATATCCAACGTTTTCGACGCCCCGGCGTTGCAAATCCGGCCCCTTGAAGGAGGATTTGGCGGTTGAGCCGGGAGGCACGGAAACTGGCATGGTTCTTGCTCGTTGCCAGCGCCGGGAACAGGTAGATCGTTGGATCGCTTGAAGGCGCTTCACCTGGTCCGCATGATAGACCATGCGGCGGGTTATTGTCCAAACGTATGCTCGTTTCGTTCAGTTAGTTCGTTCTTCTAGAGGCGGGCTGCGGTCCTGTCCCCCTGATAATGGGGATCATAAGGGGGTTAATGTGCCTGCGGAGGGCCCCAACCCCCCCTAGCCCCCCTTATCAGGGGGGGAACGGCGACCATTCCCTCCCAATTTGTGACACTGTGAAATCCGAGGAGACACCGATGGAAAAGACCCGGTTGGCGGCTGTGGGCGACTTGCACGTACGCGAGACATCGCATGGCGCCTACAAAGCACATTTCGCCGATCTGCATCAAGAAGCCGATTTCCTCTTGCTCTGCGGCGATCTTACTGAAAGCGGCCTGCCGAAAGAAATGGAGGTGCTGCTCGGAGAGCTATCGTCTGTTCGCATTCCCATCTTTGCCACTCTCGGCAACCACGACTGCCAGCACGGGCAAGAGGATGTCCTCGTCAGCATCATGACCGATGCCGGAATTAGGTACGTGGACAACACATCTTTCATCGAAGATGACGGGATCGGATTCGCGGGAGCGAAGGGCTTCGGCGGTGGATTCGAGAACGCCAGCCTCCAGCCCTGGGGAGAGAAGATACTCAAGGACTTCGTCTACGAGGCCATTGCCGAGTCGCTAAAGATCGAAGCCGGGCTGGCCAAACTGGATTGCCCGAAGAAGGTCGTGATCATGCACTACTCCCCGATCAAAGCGACGCTGGCGGGAGAGAACCCCGAAGTGTTCCCCTTTCTGGGCTCCTCACGCCTCTCCGATCCTATCGACCAGTACGGCGCCTCGGTAGTGTTTCATTCGCATGCTCACCATGGCTCCCCACAGGGGGTAACGAACCATGGAATTCCGGTCCATAATGTTTCGTTGCCGCTCATCCGGCGCCTGCAACCGGGCCGCTACTACAGCATCTTCGAATTGTGAGACCTAGGGGAACCTGCCTTCATCCTTCGCGCTGTCAATCACGTCCCAGGCCTTTTCGACCCCATGCCAGCCACGGACCTCGGTCTCTTTTTCTTCCAGAGCCTTGTAGCTGGCAAAGAAGTTCTCTATCTCCAGCAACCAGTGTTTGGACAGGTCCTTCAACTCTCTCGTCTCGGCGAAACGGGGATCGCGCGAGGGCACGGCCAGTATCTTGTAGTCCAAGCCATTCTCGTCAGTCATCTCCAGAACACCGATTGGCCGGGCTTGTAGCATGCAGCCCGGAAATGTCGGCTCGTTCACTACCACCAGAACATCCAAATGGTCGCCATCCTCGGCCCTTTTCCGGGGCATGAACCCGTAGTCCGTAGGATAATGCACCGAGGAGTATAGCACCCGGTCCAGGCGTATTCTATTCAGGTTATCGTCCCATTCGTATTTATTCCTGCTACCACGCGGTATCTCGATGATTACGTCTATCAACCGCTCCTCGTTCTCCATATCCGCCTCCGTTCGCAATTGCCTCATCCAACTATAATAAACTCATTTCGCTCGCCCGCTGTTATCCAACAGGCAAATTTCTTTCAATTAATGGTGACAACAATGTGGCACTATGCTATACTTTCCGCAGGCCTAACGCGTCCTAATAAACCGGATAGGACTTCGACATGCTGTACTGCAGGCAGTGCGGAACGACGAATCGGAATGGCAACGCGTTTTGCGAGAGTTGCGGCGCTTCGATGGTTGCCGAAGAGGTATTCACCTTCGGCAGTTGCCAAAAATGCGGTGCCACGGTTGGGGCCCTGGATAGTTTCTGTGGTGGCTGCGGTGCCCTACTATCCGGGGACGGTGCGGCAGCCGCACAATCACAACCGGAGCCTATTCTTCTCTTCAAGGAAGCCACTCCGCAACCGGCGGAAGAAGAGATAGACTTCGGCCCTCTCCTGCTATCCGACGACGAGGATGATCTTCCGGCATGGCTGCAACAGTATCTGGACTCGACAAAAACAGAAGATGGCGAAGAGCCAAACTGGCTGGGAGAGTTCGAGAACTTGCAGAAGAGCATCGAGTCCAGTAGCTTCCTCACTCCCGAGCCAGACGATGAACAGCAGCCGGTAGACATCGCTTCCTGGCTGGAAGACATGGACCTTGCCGAAGAGGTGTCCGCCCTTGTGGAGAGCGCCCACTCCATCCCTCACCAAGTGGATAACCCGGAAACTGGAATCGCACAGCCGGCTCCCGAGGTTGAGCAGCCTGCCGAACTGCTCGCGCCGAAGAGCCAAGCGGAATCCCCGGACGCTCGGGAGGCCTTTGCCGAAGCCGCAGGGCTAGCGGCCATTGGCGAGGTCCCGGCCGAAGCGGAACCGGCGGGAGATGCAGTGGAGCTAGAGGCCGAATGCGCAGCGGAGGAACCATGGCTCACTCTGATGGAAGCTGCGCCGGAGCCGGCGTCGCCGGAAGCAGCAGCGGAACCGGAAGACTACATCGTTGCCTTCGAGGCCGAAGAAGAGGTAGCCGCTGAGCCTTCTTCCCTGACAGTAAAAGATGAAAGCCAGCCGGAGAGTGGCCCGGCCGAGATTCCTGTCAAGCCGTCTGTCATAGAAGCTGAACAAGCGGCCACTGCCAGCATCGCCGAAGTCGTGAAGGAGTCAGAGGTTTCCCACCGGCCTCCCCATTTGCGGCTGGTGAAGCCCGAAGAGGCGGAGCAGGAGACACCGGCTTCCCCTGAGACAGCGCCGGTAGAGAGCATCGGCCCGTCTAAGCCTCAGATCTTGGAGACGGAAATCTCCGCGGGCGAGAGGGATGGGAAAGGACCGGAGGAGTTCAGAGGCCTCGTTCTCGCTTCGAGCTGCCTCTCACTCGTCGTTCTTCCGCGCCTGGCAGTGCCGGTTAAGGCGAGAACAGATGCCGGTGCATCATTTGCCGAGATCGGGCCAACGCTGCGTACGGAGCCTGTCAGGGCGATCACCTCCAAATCCACCGGCCATCCGGCGCGTACATTCACTCTTATCACCCTTGTGGTCTTGATTGTCGCTCTGCTGACAATGGCCTATCTGGTCTGGTTCGGGGTTATCCAGTTGGGCCCTTTGGTAATACCGGCGTCGATTAACGGGTTGGTTGGCGCCTTGCTGTCCACCGGGTTCCTGATCTAATATCGGGCTACCTCATTTGGAACATAGCCATCTCTATACATGAGTTTGGCAGGAGCATACCGGATGCGTCAAGACTACGCTATCGAATCGATTCTGGTTGCCGACTGCGGTTCGACAACGACTCGCGTCTTCCTGATGGATATTGTCGGCGGCGAACACCGCTTTCTCGCCAAGGG
Organism: Chloroflexota bacterium; assembly: GCA_023480825.1. Taxonomy (GTDB): domain Bacteria; phylum Chloroflexota; class Chloroflexia; order JAMCWQ01; family JAMCWQ01; genus JAMCWQ01. The sequence continues at coordinate 6,917 of JAMCWQ010000041.1, forward strand.
GGAGTCGCCCACGACCCTCGAGCCGCCATTCTCCGACATAACCGTCGGTATCCGCAACGCTCTTGAATCGATCAAGGAGATCACTGGACGCGAGTTCATGGCGGATGAGCATCTCATTGTGCCTCAGACCAACGCCGGTGATGGAGTCGACCTCTTCCTGATTACCAGTAGCGCTGGACGTCCCTTGATCGTCGCTGCAGCAGAGGTTGCCCATGAAGGGGCAGCAGCGCTGGCGCGTGCTGTTCGAACGACCTATGCCAGTGTCGGGCATTTCCTGCAACTGGAGGACGCCGCAAGGGCCAACGGCTCGGATTGGGCCGAGGTGCAGGTGGACCGCTTGCTTCGTCTCCAACCCGACGTCGTGGTCATTGCCGGTGGACACGATGGCGAATCCGTGGAGAAAATCGGTGAGCTGGTGCGGATAGTGGCTGCCGGACTGCCCGAGCAAGACCAGACGGGCACCGCCAAGCCGGAAGTGATATACGCCGGTAACCAGAATGGCCGGGAGATCGCCAGGGATTATCTCGAGCCCCGCTCTGCACTGCGCCTGGTGGACAATATCCGGCCGCGGAAGTCCGAAGAGAACATTCACGCTGTGAAGAACCAGCTGCGGGAAGCGTATCACAACCGGATACTAGCCACTCTCCCGGGAATAAACCTTCTGGGAGTCGGCCAGGACGATATTCTCTGGTCCACCGCCGACGCCGAAGAGTGGACCGCCCGTTTCCTCTCCAAGCAATACCAACGGGACGTGCTGACGGTGGATTTGGGCGGTTCTTCCACAAGCCTATTCCTTTCCAGCGGCAACCAGTTCGTTTCATCCGTGCAACCCAATTTTGGGCTTGCCTATGGGCTGCCCCGCGTGTTATCAATAGTCGGAGCCGAGAACATTTTGCGTTGGCTGCCGTTCGAATGCGACGAAGAAGAGCTGGCGGACTGGGCTTTTGCCAAGCTATTGCGGCCATTCTCGATGCCGGTGGCCCCGCGGCAACTCGCCATCGAGCAGGCCTTTGCCAGAGAAGCACTGCGCTATTCGTTCCAGGCCTTACTCGAAGGCATCGCGGCCTTCCCACTGGACCTGGTGGTGGGCAGCGGGGGCGTGCTCACGCATGCGGCCTCTCCCCAACAGGTAGCCCTAATGCTGCTGGATGCCCTCCAGCCCACCGGGGAGACAACCGGATCGGTAGAGCTGGCAATCGATAGCACGGACCTGATGGCCCCGGTGGGAGCCATGTCGCGCTATCACCCCGATGGCGCGGCCAACGTTTTCAGCAAAGACGCCCTACTCTGGCTTGGCACCGTGATCACTCCCTTGGGCACAGCCGAGATCGGAGAAACCGCGGTCAAAGTCACCGCCGAGAGCGAGGATGGAGAGTTCCACAAGGTGGAGGTGCCGTATGGCTCGCTCGCCCTTGTACCGCTCCGGCTCAGCCAGAAAGCTAGAATCACTGTAGAACCGGGACGGCAGTTTCGGATCGGCGGCGCCGAAAAGGGAGAGGCCGTAAAGACCAGTCCGGGCGAGGAGATACGGGGCGGTATGGTCGGCTTGATAGTGGACGCGAGAGGCAGGCCGATCGCCCTGCCCGATGATCCGGCAAAGCGTCGCGAGAAGGTTCAGGAATGGACCACAGCCATGGAGGGCGGCAACCCCATATTACAGCGTGCCTAGCCGAAGAGAGGAAATTGCGTGATTCCATACTACCCAACAGGTCAAACACCGCTGACTAATCACAAGACTATACGGGTGTCCAGATCTTTGCCGCAGCCGGGATGGATTCTGGTGGAAGTGGGAACCCACGTCCAGGCCGGGGACACTCTGGCCCGGGCCACGATGCCTCAGGCCACAGCCACTGTGGATGTTGCTACCAAGCTGAAGGTTCCGCCCCAGAAAGCATTTGACCTCCTCAGCAGGCCGGTGGGTACGAAAATGCAGCGAGGCGAGATCCTAGCCAGCACCAAAGGCCTGTTTCGTCGCCAAACTTGCCAAGCGCCCATCGACGGCACGCTGGCGTCGTTCGACAGGAAGACCGGATTCGCCCGCTTTCTGGGTGACCAGCAAGAGTACACCATGGTAAGCCAGCTGCCGGGCGTAGTGGCCTCGATCGAGAACTCCAAAACCGTCACCCTCGAGCTAACGGGGACCAGGCTGTTCGGTATTTTCGGCGTGGGAGGAGAGCAAAGCGGTCCACTTAAGGTCGCCAGCCGCGATGTCGATATCACTCCGGACATGCTTGATTCTGATTGTGCAGGGGCGATCTTGCTAGGAAGGAGCGGGATAACAGCAGATGCCATGCTGCGGGCGGCGGTATTGGGCGCACGCGGCGTGATTGTGGGCTGCGTAAGCAGCCGCGACCTCCAGACCTTCCTCGGCCTAACTCCCGCGCAGTTGCAGACCGTGCACATCCGGGAGTGGCGTTTTCCCGCCCTACCCCAAGGGAAGATGCCGACTCTTACGATCGTAGTCACGGAGGTCGTCGGGACGGCCTCCATGCCTCCATCGAAATTTGAGTTGCTGGCCGGGCTGGAAGGCGAGGACCTCGTAATCAGCGGCGTGACGCGCCTCAGGCAAGGCTTGATCCGGCCGGAGATTATCCACCCGGAAACTGGCGAGGCGCCCCTAGAAACCCCGGCGGTGAATCTGGGGCAAGGACGGCCGCTAGTGTGGCTGAACACTGCTCCATTTTTGGGTCTTGAAGGAAACGCAATTTCCGCTTATTATAAACCACAGTTGCTGCCCGCAGGAAACACGGCGGAGGCGGCAGCTGTAGAACTCGCCGATGGGCGGACCGTTCTGGTCCCGCTGGCGGATATGGAGCTCGGCGAATCCTCCTAATGTGACTGGCGCCCGGTATCGGGTGGGCCGGCACTGCACATACAAGAGCGATCTGTAGAACTACGAAGATATTTGTGTCGGTGGTGTTACTATGGCCAAGTTCTTTGGAAAGTCACAGGGAGTATTTTCCAACCTCGGCTCCGCGATTGGCAAGCGCTCCTGTGGTAATTGTGAATACTACGATGCCAGCACCCTGGATGGCCACGGCTGGTGTCGCAACCCTTCTCGCGTCGGCAAGGACCACATGGTTCTGGTCCGCTCTTATGAGCTGGCCTGCCGCAATTCGTGGGAAAAAGATGAGTGGCTGCAGAAGGGCAAGCACCGGCGGACCCCGATGACCGTCGCTGAAGACCAAGAATTCGAGCCGGCCGCTCCGGTTCCCAGCGCCCGGATTGAGGAATCTCCATCCGACACCAGACCGCTTGCCAAGGCCCGGCCCAGTACGCCTAAGAAACAAGAAGCCACACCACCAGCAATCAAGCGGGAAAACCCCGTCATCTCCGGAGTGGCGAGAACCCGCCCCTCCACCAATCTGGCCTACTACATGGAAGAGGCAAACGACATGGTCGTGGGGATTCGAGACAGGGAAGGGGCATCACTCCCTGCGGTCGAAGACCTGCCGCCGAGACAGGCCCCTAACCCGTACGACGAAGGCGCTAGTGACCTTATCGCCGAGATGCGGGAAGACTGGCTGCAGATACAGCTTGCCAAATACGATGGCAAGCAGTGCAAGAGTTGCCAATATTTTGAGTCCACGGTCTCCCCTGGCCTTGGATGGTGCCGCAACCGCTTCGCCGGTCCCTTCCAAAAGCCGGTAGAGGAAGGTTCCTTGGCTTGCCTATCGTCGATTGGCATCTGGTGGGCCGAGAGGCTGGAAGACCGCCGGCGGATAATCCGCGAGAAGCTGCGCCGGCCGATGTAAATCTATTGTGGGTCCGAATGCATTCGGACGGCGGGCGCTCCGCAGAAGGACACAGGAGACAGCGACCCCGCCTCCCCACCCTAACCCTCCCCGCGTGCGGGGAGGAGATGACCTGTTTCCCCCCGTGTACGGGGGGATTAAGGGGGGAATGCGGCCGGGATAGACCGCAGTTTGCCCCTTTGTCGCTTCAACTGCCGGCCCAGCGGCCGTCCTTCTGCGGAAGGACGATAAATCGGGACCTACAAGACGATCCCTGCTACTGGCTTCGCCTCTACACTCCAGGCCGGGGTAGTTGCCGCAAGTAGAAGGGGCGCTCTGAGCCGGCCCGCCGCCGCGGCCACCAACTCCACTGGCCGAGCAGCCTGGCAATCGACGGCACAAGAATCGTCCGCACAATGAACGTGTCAAAGAAGATGCCAATGGCGATAGCCAGCCCGGTTTGAGCAGTAGTGCGCACGGGCGAGAGGAGCAAAATGCCAAAGGTGCCGATCATGATGATGCCGCAAGACGTTATGATGCCGCCCGTCCGCTCCACGGCCCGCCTTATGCCTTCACCGTCACCCCTATGGCCTACTTCCTCCTTCACTCGCGACATGAGGAAGATGTTGTAGTCCTCTCCAAGTGCAAACAGCATTATGAAGACGATGAAAGGCAATGACCAATCGATACCGGTCTCACCCTGCAATCCTTGGATGACTAACGTGACCACGCCTAGGGTGGCAAGGTAACTCAGGACGATCGTGAGAACCAGATAGACCGGGGCTACCATGCTTCGCAACAACAGCGCAAGAATGATAAAGATCGCCGCCAGCACGATTGCCGTCACCCGCACGGTGTCCACGTTGGTTATGTCACGCAAATCGGCAGTAATCGCCGTCGCCCCCCCATAGTAGACCTTGGCATCCTGTAATGATGTTCCCTGCAGTGCGTTCTCCACCTTGTCCTTCAGCGTAGGTAGGAAGTCCAGAGCCTGATTGGAGTAAGGTTCAGCCTGCAATGCGACATCGATTCTAGCCTCCGTATAGTCCTTGGAAAGATAGGACCCGATGGCCTGCGCCATTGGCGGATTAGTGACGGATAGCTGTTGGGGAGTGGCCTGCAGCACCGTCGCGGCCAGCAGCTCGCCATCCGGCGCCATTGGGCTCTTGACCTCGCTAACGCCCGCCGTGCCCTGCAAAGCACCTGTCAGCTTGTAGATATCCCGCAGGCTAGGAAATATCTGTTGGCCCTTATCGACAATTATGGTGACCGGGAGCGTGCTGCCACTGCCAAAATGGGCAGTCATAGCGTCCATTCCGGCTATGGAATCGGAGTCCTTCGGCAGACCAGCAAGGAGATCATAGTCGCGGACCAGCCCCGTGAAACCTAGCGATAGGCCTACCAGCACCACAAAGCCGATCACCAAAACCTGCGCCGGGAACCGGACCACGAGACCGGAAATGCGAGGCCAGGGACTAAAACGGCCACTGGAGCCCCCTTGGGACGGACGCAGCGGCCAGAACATGCGTTCCCTAAGGGCTGCCATGAGCGCCGGGATCAGGGTTAGCGCGGCCAGCAGGGTTACAAAGACCCCGATGGCGATGCTCGGCCCCAGGCTATTGAACAGACCGAACACGGCAAAGGCCATGGCTCCCAACCCGGCGATGACCGTTGCCGCGCTCGAGCTTATAGCCTCACCGATAACGCCCATCGTACGCGCAGTGGCCTGGCGAGGGGAATTGCCGGCGGCCAGCTCCTCGCGATAGCGCGAAATCAGAAACAGGCAGTAGTCTGTGCCGGCTCCGAATAGCACAGCGATGAGGAAGGTCTCCACCAGCGAGGAGACGTTGATGAACTGCCCGGTGATGGCTATCAGATTCCGCGAGATGAAGTAGGACACACCGATTGTCACGAGCGGAACAACCGGTGCAACAGGCGAACGGTAGATGATCAGCAAGATAAGCACGACGAGAGCGATGGTCAGGGGACCGGTCCTATCGACGCTGGTCTGTATCGCCGTCTTGGTGTCGGAGTAGATCGCCGCCGACCCGCTCAGATGCGCAGAGAGGCCCTCGGGTGTTCCCTCGATATGGTCGCGTATGGCCGCGATAGCCCTGCCGGTCGCCGGTTGCCAGGGTGAAGTGGAGAAGGTAATGCGAACAAGCTCTGCCTGGCCGTCTTTGCTGGACAACATCGCCTGTAGGTTCGCAGAATCAATGGGCGAGAGCACACCCGAAAGCTCTTTGGGAGCCTGAGGAGATCGGAGCCAGTTGGTAACCTGCTCTACGTAGTACTTGTCCTCGGGCCATAACCCGCCTGTCCGGCTGATGACGATGAAAGCCACGTTGGAGGTATCGCCCTGAGCAAAGTCCTTGCTGAGCACATCCTCGGCTTGAACAGATTCGGCGCTGTTGGGCAGTAGAGCAACATCGCCGGACTTCGTCACGTCCTCCAGCGGCGGAGCAAAATGCCAAACAACCCCGGCAATAATCAACCAGAATAGGAACACAGCCGGCCAAAACTTGGCGGCAACGGCCCCCATCCCTTCAAAGAAACGTGTCACCACGCTGCTGTACGTCCCCCTTTGAACCTTCTACCCATTATAAAGGTCCGGGACGATCAGTCAACTGGGCTCCACAGATAGTACCTTTATCCTACAAACCTTACAGGCTTTTTACCGTTCTTATACTGTGTACTTCGCTAAGGCTCGCCACGAACCAGGAGGTTCCTATGCGCGTATTACAGTCTTATTCCGCAATGCTCGCTATTCATCCGGCTGGGTCTTGATCCCCGGCTCCCCAATCTTAGCTCCAATCCGCCGGGGCTGTGTGGCTGACGGCTGGTCGCACAGTTCCGGCACCTTTGGAGAAGGCGCCCGAAAGCACCCTGTGGCCGATCGCACCCGGCCAATAGAGGCACTCCCTGTTGTGCAATCCTGAGACCCACGCCTCTCCTACGCAGTGCACCAGTTGAATGTGGAATGAAAGCGCACTGGCCGGAGCGCAAGTACAAGCTGCCAGCTCGCTCCTGCCGCAAACCGACCTGCCATTCCCGTTGGCCGTTCCCGGCCTGCTGGCCGGCACAGCCGGCAGTCATCCTTCAGCGGAGGACGACGCACAGGGCATTGCCCTTTGCCCCTTCAAAAGGGCCGGCCTGGCGGCCGGCGTCCCGATAAATCGCGACCTACAATCTACGGCATGGTTGATTTGTTGCTGCCCCACCGACCTTGCTCGCCGGCTGACGCCATTGTCAGCCCGAATCCCTACCCACAAGGCATCAAGCATCCCACCCCTTACGGCTTCCTGGCCCGGATCTTGGCGCTGGCCACCTCTCCCGCTAACTGATCCACATACGCATCTAGAGCAGAAGTGATTTCGCCGGCCCCGCAGCAGCCGCAGTCTGCACCGTTGAAAAACGAATTCACCGCTTCGGCATCATACACAACCCGATCGACCACTTCGACGTCGACGAGTCCCGCGTCACGCATTTTTTGCAGATACAGGTCCTCTTCAATGGCGCCGCCCAGGCATCCGGCCCAGGCCTCCAGCGACGACCGCACTTCCACCGGCAATTCCCCGGTCACGATATCCGATATCATCACCTGCCCACCGGGCTTGAGAACACGGGCGACTTCGGCAAATACCTTATCCTTGTCCGGCGCCAGGTTGATCACGCAGTTGCTTATAATCCAGTCAATGGAACTGTCCTCGACCGGCATATCCTCGGCATCGCCAAGTCGGAATTCAACGTTCTCGAGACCTGCTCGCCTGGCGTTATCCTTGCCGCGCATGATCATTTCCATTGTCATGTCCAACCCGATCACCTTCCCGCTAGGGCCGACCCGCCTGGCCGCCATGATCACATCGATACCCGCGCCTGATCCGATGTCGAGAACCGTCTGCCCAGGTTCGAGTACAGCCATGGCTAACGGATTCCCGCAACCAAAAGCGTGTTCCACAGCGTCTTTGGGAATGGCTCGCAACTCTTCCGGCGAGTATCCGATCATTTCCACCAAATCCTGCACTTTCTGCTTCGTGACCGTATTCGGGCCACAGCACGAACCGGATCTGGATACGGCCTCGGCATAGCGCCGGCGGACTCCCTCCTTGATTTCATCAGGAGATAGTTTTTGTTTGGACTCCATTTTCATTACCTCCAAGTAACTAATTTAGCAGCAAGTCTGACGCCAGTCCGTCATCGCCTTCACCAGCTCGCGGAGGGCGTACAATACGGTATCCCGGTCCCCAGGTTTTATCTTGCTTAGTACCTCCTTTTGGGCGTCGAGCAGGCATCGCATCACTATCTGCCTCGCTTGCTGCCCCTCTTCGGTGCTCTTCAGGTACACGACGCGCCGGTCTCTGGGGTCCTGATAACGACTTACCAGTCCCCTCTCCACAAGCGGGTCTACTACGCGTGTCATCGTGCTTCTCGCCAGGAACATGATTGCGCTCAGCTCGTTCATATTCACGCTGTCTCTCTTGGCAATCTCGTCGAGGGTCTCTGCTTGGAGGACGGTGAGACCATGGCAGAAGACCTCGTCCCGCCCCAGCAAGCGGTTGCCGCGCGCAATAACCTTGTAGAGATCGGCCATCTCGGTGACAAAGCTCTCCAATCCATCATCGGCCATAGGCTGCTCCTTATACCAAATCCGGATAGAGTCTCGTATTTGCTGTGCTACACAATAGTGGCATTCTGGGCATCTTCCCCCAGACAAACCAAACGGCTTACCCGGATTTGGTATTATATTTGCTCAGAACAGCATTTGCTATATACAACTATTGTAATAGCGTAACACTTAGGTGTCAATAGGTTTTGGGGGGAGTTTTCCACGGATTCCGCCGCTGCCTCTTGCATGCAGTAGTGCCACGATGGCCACCGGCCAATGAGGGCCACCGGTCTACAGTGGTGCGCCCTTCGGTAGGGTCGACTAATGGGCTTGTGGACTCCAACCAATCAAGCGAGTGTTTGGCAGGTGCGACTTCAGTCGTCCTTCGGAGAAGGAGCCGCCGCAACGGCCCATTCTCCGGCATCGGAGAGGGATGGCCGTTTACAAATTAACGACGTTCATCGTAGGGGAGGTGCCTTGTGCCCTCCCGGATAGCGGCGGGCGGGGATCCTTCCGGGAAGGACCGCCCCTACCGCCCCAAATCGGCAATATTTAGTAAACGACCATAAGTCGACCCTACCTAATTATTTTCTCAAAACCCATAATTCGCCCCTACAGTGTCCGCTGCTCCGATTTGGGCAGCTCCACCACGAACCTGGTTCCGCCATCCTCGGGGAACTCGGCTGCAATGGTGCCCCCATGCAGCTCCACTATCTGTTTGCTGATAAACAACCCCAGCCCCATGCCACCAGAATAGCCGCTCTGATGAGCCTGATAGAAGCGGCTGAAGAGATCGGCCCGCCGCTCCGGGGGGATGCCTATTCCCCGGTCGCGCACGGCAATCCTGGCATTCTGCTCGTCCAGGGCATGCACTTCCACCTCAATCACGCTGCCTTCCGGGCTGAATTTGATGGCATTGTCGAGGAGGTTGCCAAGGACCTGCTCCAACCGCAGTGGATCAACCGATGCTTCCAAGCGCGCCGGTGCGTTCGCCTGAATGATGTGCCGCGCGGTGCGAGCCCGGGCATTGCTGACGGCGGACTCCACCAACCCGGCCAAATCGGTCGATTTCCTCTCAATGATAAACTTTCCGGACTCGATCCTGGAAACGTCCAAGAGCTGGTTTATCAATCGCGCCAGCTTATCAGACTGCTGGCCGATTACCTCCAGCACATGCTGCAAGCGCTGGGGGTCGACGGTCCCTTCTCGCTGCATCGAGCGCTGCATGAGCTGGGCATAACCCAACAGGCTGGTGAGCGGGGTCTTCAGCTCATGAGAAGCCACCGACAGGAACACGTCCCGCAGCTTCACCGCCTCCTCTGCTTGCTGGCGCTTGGCCTCGACCTCCAGGAGCAATCGCTCTCGCTCCTCTTCTGCCAGCTTTTGGTCCGTGATGTCCCTCGAGTAGCCAAGCACCCCGATGATTTTGCCGGCGGCGTCTCGCCAGGGCTCCAGCCCGCAACCGAACCAGCGGGAATCGCCCTTTACCGTCAACTGGAATTCTGCGTATGTGCCCTTTCCGCTCTCCAGCACGGCTCTCTTGACCAGCGCAAGCTCTCTTGCCTGGTCCTCCGGATAAAGGTCGAAATCGGTCATACCCCTGGAACCAGCCGGGTCCGAATAATGCAGGGAATGGGTGACATAGGTATACCGCAAGCCGTTGTCCTGAATGAATATGGTACCGGGATAGGTGTTGGCGATCAGACGGAACTTCTCCTCATTTTGCCTGAGTTCCTCGTTCTGCGCCGCTAGCTCCTCTTCCTGGGCATGAATCTCCTCGGCTTGGGCACGCAGCTCCTCGTTTTGAGCTTGCAGTTCTTCGTTCTGCTGCTTCGTGAGTTCTAGCAGCCGCTCTCGCTCCTGCTCAGCCCGCTTGCGTTGGGCGCTCTCTATGATCTCCCACCGTCCACTGCGCCTCATCAGGGCGAACTGGTGGTTGCTGATCACATCCGCGACCTCGGAGACCCCACATAGGCCGGCACAATAGGTGCACAGGGCAATCATCCGGTAGCGCCCAAGGACCCTGTCTACAGCCTCTTCGTACTCGGCGAAGCTCTGCCAGTCCTTCCTTTCCAGCCAGGCGGTGTTCCCGGTCAGCCTCAAGCCGCTAAAGCCTTTGGCCACAGCCCTATCCAGCCGGTCCACCCAGCCATTGAGCACGCGGTCGAGGTCGAACACTCCTCCCAGCATGTACCACTCTTGATAGGGGATGATCTCCAGCTGGCCATTTCCCAAGTACCTGTCGAGGTCTGGCACCGCCTTTCCCAGAGCTTCTCTGGCATCTTGCACATTTACCGGCCCGGCGGTGACCCACATGCAGGCCTCATTGCTCTCTAATCCCGCTTGGAAGTATGGGACCAAAATATCGAGGAGGTCTTGCCCCGTATCGTAGAATTGGCAGAAATGGGTGCCCCACGGTACACGGCCGATGATGTCGATCCCGGAGTCTCTATGTTCCTTACCCATACGCCCGCTCCCCCAGCTATGCAGCCACCTGCCACCCTATCCTGCCGTGCTTCACAGCCATTTTCCGAATGATACATCGAGAAGGGGCTTCGGGCCGACATGCCTGAGGAATCACCAACCCGACACGCCGGTTCTTTCGCCGAAGGATGCCCCTGCCTTCATCCACCAGCCCCACCTCTGTCTGCCAGCTTAGTCCTTGTCAATACCACTGTAATGGCTCGCAGCGGGCCTCGGCTGGGCGAACGTTGCAGCGCCTATTCTAGTACACACTGCAACGCTGTACAATGGGCTTAGGATCGCCTCCACCGCTGCACGGCATGCCCCTATTGTTCATATGTGGGACCTCATCCCCTGCCCTTTTCCAGAGCCTCGGCGAAATGCTCTGGAAGACCAGATGCCCGCACAGCGCTGGCCGCCGCTTCGACATCATAAGGTACGCGGCGGAATTCCACCTTCAGACTGTCGTGCGCCACATCGACCAGAGCGTAGCAAGCTCTTGGGTCTCCATCCTTCGGCTTGCCAACCGATCCCACACCCGCGAAAAGGATACCATCGACCGTCTTGGTGTACGGCAGATGAGTGTGGCCAAAGGCGATCAAGTCGGCAGCGGCTGCCGCAGCGAGGCGCCGGAACGTAGCGCTGGGCCGGTCCTCATAAAGATACTCGTTGATCCGTCTGGGACTGCCATGTACAAGCAGTATGTGCCGGCCTTTTGCTTCAAGCCGGATTTCCCGGGCCAGACCGCGCAGAAACGCCCTGTTCTCACTTATCACCGTCTCCTTTGTCCAGACAAAGGAAAGGTCACCCAGGCGACGGCTTTCGGGGTCGGTGTAAGCACAGCCGCAGGTGTCCCGCTCGAAGCCCACGCCGTCGTCGTAGTTGCCCATCACGGTTAGTATCTTCCGAGCCCGGATGAGATCGATCACCTCGTTAGGGAAGGCCCCATAGCCCACGAGGTCTCCGAGGCAGTAGATCCGATCAGGCTTGAGAGCATCGATATCCGTCAGCGTGGCTTGCAGGGCATGGAGGTTGGCGTGGACATCGCTCATCAACGCTAGTCGCATTTGAGCACCCCCTATGTGATCCTATTGGGCATATCGTTGGTAAGCACGAAGGGCTACGTGACCGACGACTTCATTGGCCGCGTCCTTTAGGGTTCCCTGGCTCAGCACGCAAATGATGAAGCGCCCTCCAGGCCCATAGACAATGCCAACATCATTGGTCACCCAGTCCAATTCCCCCGTTTTGTGAGCGGCAACAGCTCCGGCAGGCAGAAGAGAAGGAATCCCGGCATTCAGAGTCTGCAGCTCGAGCAACTCTATCATTTGCCGGCTGGCTTCGGGGCTCACCAGCCGGCCTTGGGCAAGCTCTTCCAAGAACTTCAGCATATCGGCCGGAGTAGTCCAAAAGCCGTCCCCTCGCAGGCTGGTGTGGCTCATGCCAAGCTCGTCTGCGGCGATGCTTACGGGGTCCCAACCTCCCACAAGCCGTGTGAGCGCATAAGCGGATGTGTTGCTGCTCACCGTAATCATCGCCTCGAGGGCATCCACCACGCTCACCGTCTCGCCCGGGTAGAACCCACCACCAGGCTCCCCCTCTACGGCATCCCCTTGAGTGATTGTCAGTGACTGGTTGGGATCCAATAGTCCTGTCTCGATGTACTGGTACACCCTGTACATCACCAGCAATTTGTAGGTGCTGGCCGCGGGGAATTCTGAATTCGCGTTGATCAGAACGATTTGGCCGGTGTCTAAGTCTCGGAGGGCCGCACCATAGCTGCCCGGCCGGCTCTGCAGGTAGCCTTCGAGCTCCTCTTGAAGCTCCTGATCGGGGACTGCCTCCGGTATTCCGGCCACCGGTCCGCTTTCCACCTCACCAGTGGGGCCTTCATCGACCGGCGCCTCACCCCCGGCCGCGGGCGGCGGCGCTGATGCAACGGGAGCGGCAAGCCCCCACTGTGCCAGCACCGCTTCTACCATCCGCCGTAATTGCTCCATCTGGGTGGCCATCAGGTACTGCCCTGCCTCGCCCATTTGGTACGTCACACCCTGCATCTGGCTAATGCTACCCATCATTCTGCCCATGCTTCCCAAGGCGGTAATGGGAGTTGATTCAGGAGCCGGTGTGGAAGGCGCCACCGGCTCTCGCACGACAAGGACAAGCAAGGCAACCGCCGAACAAAAGGACACTAGGAGCAACTTCAGATTGTGCATGGCCTACTTCTTTGTCACCCGGGAAAAGTACTCTCATCCTGAGGCCAGTCCCGCTGAGAGGTCAAAGGCATCTTATAATATCCCGCGCCCATAAGCAATCGGCGCAGGAGGGCGAATTACCCCAACAGTCGATCTCATTGCCCAGCGTCATGGCGCAGCCGTCGGCAAACTGGCAATCAGGACATGAGGGGAATTCGAAACGCCCGACCAGGGACCGGAACCGCATATAGTCCTCGGAAGTCCAGATATCAAACAGGGAGGATTCCCGAAGGTCGCCGAAAACCCGGCGGCTCATCTCCTTGCGGCGGCCGAAAATGTAGCAAGAGTAGCTGTGCATCAGCGGCGAGCAAGGACTGACCTTCCCATCCCAGGCGACCGTAGCAGAGTAGTCGGCCACGAAGCGGCAGTACCGCCGGGTTCGCAGCTGCATTTCCGGGAGAACCGCCGACCACCACCTGCTGGCTTGAGGAACGCCTTCGTATGGGGGGCGGCCCGATGTTTCCGGCCAGAAGTCATACAGGTTCAGTATCTTGCCTGGCCGAGCAGGATAGGTATCGTAGAGAATCTCGTCTTTCATATCCTCAGTATAAGGCAGGAGATTGGTCACGACCAGAAATGTCGCCACACCGGAGCGCAGAAGGTCGACGAAGCCCGGAAGCTGGTCCAGATTGCTCTTCATGGCAACGAATTCCACGCCCACTTGCGGCTTGCGGATTCCCAGATGCAGCTTTTCTCTTATCACCCTGGCAGTATTCTCGAGTACCGGAGCCAAATCTCCGCCCCGGCGCATCCCGGCGTACCTGTCTTTCTCGAGGGCATCGACGGAGACTACCACGGTGTCCACCAGGCGGGCGACTTCCCCGGCCATTTTGGCATCCAGCAACACCCCGTTGGTGGTCATCTCCGTAGTGCAGCCCGCCCCCTTCGCCAAAGCAGCCATTTCGAGGAAGTCCGGATGGGATAGTGGCTCGCCAAAGCCGCCAAAGGTGAACTTGGAGAGCTTAGGGAAGCGGCGAAGCTGGGCGATCAGGTCACGGAAGAGCTCGATGGGCATCCGGCCGGTTTCGTCCGGCCAGGAGTTGCGAATGCAGGTGATGCAGTTGAGGTTGCAGGCGTTGGTTATCTCGACGTTTATCTTGGCCAGGTCCGCCCGCTTCTCCAGCAACAGTACCCCACCGGAAACGCGCTCGACAACATAGCCATCCTTCTCAATTTCAGCCGGGTCTGGGGATGCAGCTGTCAGGTCCACAGAGTCTCTGGTCAACAATTCTCCACCTCATAGGTTCGCGTACCGCTCTCTACTCGCCAATTGCCTTCCAAACCACGGAAGCCCTTAGCGACCGTTCTTCAACTTGATAACGCCACGTCCGAATATCATTCTACGCCAGCCGGATAAGGGCGATTTCCTGCCCTGCATTCGCCTCAGCACCTTCCGGGACCAGCAGCCGCTCGATCGTCCCCTCTACTTCACTTCTTACCTCGATGGCTCCCTTCTGCGAATCCACGATGTAGAGGGGTTCGCCACGCTCCAGATGCTCCCCCTCATGCTTCAGCCACAAGACCGGCACCGCCTGCAACCTTGGACTCAGACTCGCCAGCCGTACGCTATACATCTCATCCATCCTGCATCCCCTTCTCGCACGGGCATGAATTGCACCACCGAATCCCCGGCAGAACAAAACGTATTCTGATCAAGCTTTGCAACCGGCCACTAGCCAACGGCGCTGACTGAGGGAGCGCAGCGCACGATGGCTATCTCACACCCCGGCTCGACCTCGCCGCCTTCCGGTACCAATAGTCGCTCGACCGTCCCCTCCGCATCGCTCTTCACCTCGTAGGCACCCTTCCGAGTTTCGACGATGTAAAGCGGCTCGCCACGCCGCACAAAATCCCCCTCATGCTTCAACCATCCTGCCAGGGAGACGTTCAGCATAGGGTTCAAATTGATAAGCCTTATAACCTGCGTTTCTTCCATTTTCTTTCCTCCTCGTTGAAGATAGGAATCATCGCATGAAGTTCCACTCCGGCTGGCGGTACTGTTCTCGCGCCAGGCGCTCGGCCATGGCGGTTTCAGCCCCAGTCAGACCTCCCACTGTGAAATAAACCCTCAAAGCCCTCTCAAAGCCTCTCACCAGTGCATTCTTCACTTCTTCCATTGTACAGCGCTTGCCCAGCGCTCGAAGAGAGGTGACCCACTCGCCGACTGATGTCGCGCCTTTCGAAGCCAGGTACTCAGGGCGCACGCGCAGCGCTCTCTGCATCACGGGAACGTTCACGTCCAGCAAGAGTGTGCCATGATGGAGCACTGCTCCACCTCGTCTGGCTTGCGCCGTTCCGGAAACCTTGCGCCCGCCGATCGTAATGTCATTGCCAGGCCGGAACTCGCCCTCAAACCCCAAGATTCGAATGGCTTCCAGCGCTCCCCGGCTGAGATACTCAAAAGACTCGACCACATCGGCGGAGACCCGATGATCTGACAACGGGATGAACAAAGCGTAGTTGAGGTTGTCAAGATCGTGGTAGACCGCTCCACCTCCGGAGATGCGCCGCACCACTGCTGTGCCGTTCCTCCGGCAGAATTCGAGATCTGCTTCGTCACCGGCGTGTTGGGAATAGCCGATCACCACAGCATTCTCATTTTGCCATAGGCGCAACGTGGGCGGAGACTCACCCGCCCCGACGGCTCGTAGCACAGCCTCTTCGACCGCCAGGTTCATGTGGGGGTCACCGAAGCTGAGGTCCAGCAGGCGCCACTCCTCCAGCCCGCCGGCCGCTAGATCGCCCTTCCCGTTTTCTCTCAAACCGGGGGTCTCATGCTGAGCGAGTGTGCCATCGGTCGGGCGGTCACAGGCCGGAAAGGACTGAGCAGTTGGCACAGCGATATGAGTGGCGAAATCAACAGTTGCCCCCCTGACAAGGGGGGTAGGGGGGTTGCGTTCGCTGCAAGAACTCCATGTATGCGACATATATCAGATCACCTTACAGCACGTTTCATTAGCTTGAGCTGGCGGGGAGTTGTAGGGGCATGGCGCTGACATGCCCAAGAACCACCGGCCGGGCACGTCGGTCCTTCCCAGAATCCTTCCGCAGAAGGACTACCAGTCCTACCTTCTTGAAAATCGCTGTGGTCCTCAGACTTCGAGATTCGCGTCGTCCTGGTATCATCTGTGAGAAACCTCCAGAGTTCTGCCACCCGCGAGCAAAGGGGAAGCATCCATCCCCAGTCGGCCCTCACTCCACGGTTACATTCGGCTCTACAATGACTTCGCCCTTTACCGATTGGGCCACCAAGCTGTACCGGTAGGCCATCCGCACTACTCTGCCGATAACTTGCTCGTCCGTATTCCTCGCCACGATTCGTGGTCTGAGGACAAACTTGGAAAACGTAGAAGTCTGGTCCAGCGATTCTTGAACGAATCCCTCCGCCTCGCATTCATAAGAAACCAGATCCACCTCGGCCCGCTCGGCCGCCCATAGGAACATAAGCTGATAACACATGTTCAGGGAGCCCACAACGCCATCTTCCGGGGTCATCACACCGGCGTGACCGTGCACAGCCTTCGGGGCGGAAAAATCAAACTCAGCGCCGTTCGAGCAGGTGAGGTGCCCCCAGTGTTCCCCCACCCAGACGCTATTGGTCTTGTAACTGGTCATCGTCAAATCCCTCTCGGCCTTCATCGCCTTGCAATTCGAATAGCAAACCTGCCTTTGCAGGTCTTTCAAGAGCTAGCTTGAGACCTTTTCTCATCCACCAAAGAGGATGCAGCAGCATTGCCCGGCTCACCACTGCCCAGCAACTCCTCGATTGGAATCACCCTGCGGACATAGGGTTTTGCCAGGATCTCATCGACCTGCTGCGCGATCTCCTCCGCGACTAGTCTCGCCAGTTCCATTCCTCCCTTGCCCAGTTTCGCTCGCGATTCCGGCTTCAACTCGGGATATCGCTTGGCAATCTCGCTGACCACTATCACATGCGCCGGCTCTGCACTATACATGGCTGTCGCCCGCGCTGCACACCGCTTATCACAGCCGTCAACAGCAATCGTCGGATAGAACTTAGCGAAAGCACGCTCCGCCTGGTTTCCGGCCAAGAACAGGGGCAGACAGAGAGTCACAGTTGTATCGGGCCGGAGCTCTTCCAGCACAATCCTGGCAGCCATTCGGGATACCGATCCTTCGGGAAACTCCTCACCACTGCACGAGATAATGCCCACCTTACGCTTCGGAAGTGCCGGCATGATCGCCCTCCATCATCTTATCCGCAACTGCGGTTATCTCGTCAGCCAGGAAACGGGCAAGCTCCTGTCCGGCCTCATCCAACTCAGCTATGGCAACAGGCTTGAATTCGTGGTGCTGCCTGTAGGTATCAACCACCCGCAAGGCGGCGCCAACCGTACCACCCGCCGTCTCCACGTTCTTCCGGGCGCAGGCGGTTGGACAACCATCCACTGTTATGACCGCCTTGTCCCGAACTCTCTTCCTTGCTTCCTCATCGCCCATGACGAGCAGCGACAAGCATATCGTGTCCGTGCAGTCCTTCCTCAGGTCGTCGGTGACCATATAAGCGGCCTCCCGGCCAATAGTGCCGAACGCCTTCCCAATTCCGCTGCACGGTATTATTAGAACCCTATCCCTACGCGCTGCCATTTTCGCCTCCTTGGAGCTGGCGCTTGCGATCCTCTTCGGCCAGCTTCTCCTTCATCAAGACGAAGTAGGCGTCGGCGTCGAGCAATCCCTGAACAGCCTGATCACCCGCGGGCTCCATCAAGGCCAGCCAGCCCTCACCGTAGGGGTCCTCATTTATCAATTCGGGTGTCTTGTTAAGCTTTTCATTCACGGCCGCCAGCGCACCGTCAAAAGGCGCTGGCAGAGCAATCGTGGTCTTGATTGTCTCAATCTGGCACAAGTTAGCCCCTTTTTCCAGATTCTTTCCAGTGCGAGGAAACTTGGCAAACGCGACGTCGCCGGATACCCTCTGCCGGAAGTCGGTGATACCTAGGCGAGCTTGTCCGTTCTCGAGCGTCACCCATACGTCATCTGGACTATATAGATACCCTCGCTTGACCCGAAAAACGAACTTGTCCAGCTGCGTCTCCAAGTAATCTGATGAACTTGTAATGTCTTCCATTCTCAAAACTCCTTCTTCATCTATGGTCCTGTTAAGGGGTTCATCGATAGATATGATGAATCATGGAACCCCGGCAACCCAGCGCCGCCTCCATCAAAGCTTCCCCGAAACCCGGATGGGGGTGAGCGGTATCGGCGATGAGGAAGCAAGGAAGA
>JAMCWQ010000047.1 GCA_023480825.1 Chloroflexota bacterium
TTCGTCTACACCAACGATGACAACCCGCCTGGTCAGTGGCCAAGCCGCCAGGAATTCCCCCGACTCCGCCGGTGAACGGCGAACCCGGAACAAGCGTGAGCGCCCCGCCGGCGCCCACCGTAAAAACGGTGAGGGAGTTGCTGGCTTGGTTGCTGACAAACAGCTCGGAGCCGTCTGGGCTGAGCGTGACCACGTTGGAGTTCTGGCTGGACGGCGATGAGGCGCCGGCGAACGGTGAACCCTCGATTTCCGTCATGCTGCCGCCGGAAGGAGGAAAATTGAAGACATCCACCTCCGAGGCGCCAAGGGTTGCGTTGCCGACAAAGAGTTGAGTGCTTGAACAGTTGATGTCAACGTCTGCCGCGTCCGGTCCCAGGGATGTGAACGGCGAGCCCGTGACCGGCGTCAGCGCGCCGCCCGAGCCAATGCTGAATACGGCAATTTTGTTGACGGAGCCACTGGAGCCCAGTGGCAAGGCTATGACCAGGTACTTTCCATCCGGGCTCACCTTCATGCCGGCCGGTTCCCCGGCCACTGAGACGAGCGATCCAACCGGTGCCAGCGTGCCGCCCGAGCCAATGCTGAATACGGTGATGTTTTCCGACCCGGCATTACCTGCATAGAGGTACTTGGCGTCGGGCGTTGCCGCCAGGGATATTCCGTTGGAGCCGCCTGTGCCGCCGGTGGCAAATGGCGTACTGGAGACAGGGGTTAGACAGCCGGTGGTCTGGTTCACCGTGAAGCCGCTTACGCTATTGCTGCCGCCGTTGGCGGCGTAGAGATAATCGCCGGCGGTGACGATCCGGCTTGAAGCGAAAAACCCTCCGCCTCCGCCGGTGCCTCCGGTGGCGATCGGCGAGCACGAAAGCTGGCTGAGAGCGCCGTTTGCGTCCACGGCAAAGGCAGTGACGGTGTTGCCATTCACAGTTGGGTTGTCATCGTTGGTGTAGACGAAGTTTTGAGCTGTGAGAGTGGCTGGCAAGAGCGCCAGCAAGACAATTCCAAAGGCCTTCTGATAGGTTCTCAATTCAGTCTCCTTCTCTGCGTGGCAGGATCAGATCAGAGCGCCTGATGCCCCGTCTTTCGTACTTAGTCGCCATTGAGCAGGTCCACTTGCTAAGGTTGGACGGAATCGTGCTACAACAAAATGTCCTCGTCGATCGAAATGGGTAAGACCTCGGTCGGCCAGCCACGAAGCGGGCCACCCATCCAGGGCAACCTTTGCCATGCACGCGGTCGTCGGTTACCAATTAACCAAGATGACGCCTTTATACACCACGCTTGCCTCGATTGCAAGAAATGAAACAACGCGGGTGGGGCATACATCGCGCCGGCTGGCGCAGACGCTTGCCTTGTAGCGTCTGCGATCTCGCCAAGCGAGAGATTCTTACGGCCGCAAAGCCCTCCCTTCGGGAAATCGCAGAGCCCAAAAGTCAGCCTCTGCGCCAGCCCCGGCTCTCCCCAACTCGCTCGACTTCCTCCCTGCCGGTTCCATCGAACCCCGGCAGAGAGACCCGCGTTCCGGCTGCTTATCAACATCGTGCCAGGGCTGGATGCCGAGACCAACTCTCACGCCCAGCCCACGCACAAAAACGTCTCTTGACATCCCCTTTCATAGAACGGCACGAAACCGGTGCCGTGGCTACCCGCCGAGCCAAGTTCTGCGACAGCGCAAGTCGGTTACCGGTCCGATTTTTTGGCCAGCGCTTCGTACCGCTCTGCTTCTGCCTTGTTGCCGAGCATCTTATGGGTCTTCGCAAGCCAAGTATAAAGGACTGACCCGGGCCACCTGACCTCCGCCATCCTGGGCAGCAGCCACTCGAATTCCATCAATGCTTTGGCGTCCGCGCCTTCGTTGTAGTAAATTGTACCCAGTAGAAAATGTGCTGAAGCAAGGTGGGCAGTGTCACCTCCCGCCTTGAGGAATTCGAGGAATTTTTGTTTTGCACGGGCGGGGTCTTTGAGATTGAAGTAGCAGCGGGCTAGATTATAGAGCACCTTCCAACGGCTATCCGCGCGAAGATCGAAGGACAGACACTCCTTCAGCACGTCGAGAGCCTCTTCCAGGCGGTTCAGTTGTACAAGTATTAACCCGCGGCGGGTCTGGATCTCCTCGTATAAATAGCGGTACTGATCGCCGCGAATTAAGTCAGGAAATTCTGTCGTGGCACGGTCGAGTTCAGCCAGAGCTGCAGCCCACTGTCTGCCAAGAGTCAGGTTTCCCGCGCGCGCTACGAGCTCGTGGCATCGTACCTCCGGCGTGGGGCACAGGGTCACAGCTTCCCGGAGCTTTTGCTCGGCCTCGTCGAACGCACCCATCCGTGCGAGGACACCTGACTGGTTGAGCAATAGCGATGCCCTCTCGCCTCGGTCGGCCGTTGAGGCTTCCAGTTCTCTGAACTCTTTGAGCGCGGCCTCGACCTGATCGGTGTCCCGAAGCTCGACCGCTCGATTTAGGCGCTTCACATCCATGGTCAACCCTCAATAAACTCCCCCTTGCGGTACCTGAGGGCTTTGCGGCACGATCACGCGAGGGTCAACAATGGGTCCGACCCCTGTATCAGGAATAATGCTGCCCCTCGCTAACGCGGCAAGCCAATCCGCGAGAGCTTTCATTTCCGGGTCGATGGATTTCTCCCACGGCGGTGGGGTCCTGGTGTCCTCCACCGGCTGCAGCGGCGTCTGCGGCTCGTTGGGCGTACCCTTTCGGATTGTTTACACTGGCCTTCAAAGCTTGAGCCTGAGGGCTCCACGGGTTGACCGCTCCAAGCACAGGTAACGCACCTTGCAGCGCTACATTTATGTAAGGCCAGCCCCATGAAGTCACGCGAATTGCCCATGGCCAATTAAAGATGATCGGAGTTGGATAAGGCTGAAGCGCGTTCCCCATTCCTCCCAGGGGCGGCTGGCCGGCGGGCGGAGGGCTGGGGGGTGCGGGTGCGCCACCGCCTCCGACGCTCCCTCCTCCGCAGTAACCGAACTGTTGGCACAACACCTCAAGGTTGCAGACATAGGATACGAGAGGATTGCATCCCAGTCCCTCCCCGCTGCAGTCGGCATGCGAGATCGCGTAGGAAGCGTCGTTGCACATGGGGTCCTCTTCAAATAGCCCCAGCGGGTCATCGAGCGTCGCCGGGTTGTTGCTCACATACGCGTAGCGGTTGAGCGATTGCGGATGCATCACATCCCCGCCTGTGGGGTCCGGCGAGAGCCAGCGGCCCACCGAGGGCGAATAGAAGCGGTTCGGCGTCAGGTACAACCCGAGGGTGGCGCAGACGCTTGCATTGTAGCGTCTGCGATCTTGCGAAGCGAGAGATTCTTACGGCCGCAAAGCCCTCCCTTCGGGAAATCGCAGAGCCCAAAAGTCAGCCTCTGCGCCAGCCCCGTCAATGTGTCCAGCCATACCACAGGAACAGCAGGAATGCTCCAAAGGCTATCGTGAGCACCCCGAGAACTCGTGCTCCTTGCCGACTCCTGGCGACCGTTTCCTTGGAGAGCTCACGATTAGGGAAGTTCGCCTGCGTCATGCGGAGGAGAGCCTGAGGTCTGATGATCGCATAGATCCCAAGCGTGATCGTCACAATACCAGCAACTAATGCTGACCAGTGGAGTTCTGCAGGTGCCATCGGCACGGCGCGTGCCGGGGGTGTGGGCTTCGGTCCCCTTCGGGCGAGATGTACCAGCTCGAAAACCATCCATCCTCCCATTAACATCACAAGAACCCCGCCAACGCGCTGAGAAAGGGATCCATGAGCTTTGGGAGCGGCCT
Organism: Chloroflexota bacterium; assembly: GCA_023480825.1. Taxonomy (GTDB): domain Bacteria; phylum Chloroflexota; class Chloroflexia; order JAMCWQ01; family JAMCWQ01; genus JAMCWQ01. Next base: position 3,770 of record JAMCWQ010000047.1, read on the forward strand.
TTTGCTTTGACCACGTGTCCGCCAGTGTGTACCAATCCATGAACCTCTGGAGCGTGGCCTGAAAAAACACACTGAGAACCCCCCAGCACAGCATCAGGAGCGCCCAAAGGAAGAGTGCCACCCAAAGTACCGATACCCTCATTAGTGACCGCCTCCGCAGAACGAGTATGTCGCGGAGAGTGATGCGCCCGGAGTTCCGCCGGTGGGTCCGAAGAGCAAGCCACTGAAGTTTGATGTTTCCTGCATGCCGTAGTACGGGACTGGCTGGAGTCCACTCGAAACACCGAAACCGCTCAGGATATTTCGGGCATTGGCCAAATTACCTCCCGTGATTGGGCCGGCGTTGAAGGCTTTCCCAACAGTTCCAAGAGCCAAGCCTCCCCCAATACAACCCCATCCTTGGCTTGAAAAGGCCAGTTGCACTGTAGCTGGTAGCGCAGAGTTTCGGGATTTCGAAACTCTGCGGCTTTTCTGTAAGGCGATTCGCAGCCCTTAGCTTTTTGTACACAGGCCGCAAACAAAGTATTTTGAGATCATATATTATTTCCAAGCTTACAGGCCGCAGAGTCTCTGAGAGACGAGACGCTGCGCTACCCGCTACCCGCTCAGAGTCCTGCAGCAGCGCGAAGCGTGGTAGCCATTGCCGTGCATTTGTGCGGTTTGGACGAGAGCACAAGGGCTTCACGCCGCCCCGCGAAATCATATTCAACCACCAAGGCGTCGCGATACGGCCACTTGCCATGAAGTTCAGAAATACTCCGAACGCTGGAAAGCGGAATCACGCGCCAAGTGCGGCCCAGCACGCTGAACCCAAACACGAGACGTCTGTCGGTTACCTGTATCTTCAGGAGCCCCTGTAAGCGCATCGCATTCTCTGTGCCCGGCTGGGCAAATGCTCCACGGAGCCGGTCTTTTAAATTCGGGAACGGATTGAAGTCCTTTACATTTCGGAAGAATATACCCGACATGAAACGGCTGCCGAAAAGAGTCTTTTCGCCCGGTTCTACCCTGAACTTTTCATGTGGAATATCCCCTACGCAGCGACGCTCCAGCCATCGTGAATAGATAAAAGCCCCCCCGAGCACGGCGACGCCCCATGCGTCGAAAACCAAGTTGTCGATCCATTCCGGAATCTTACCCTGGTTGCGGGCTGTCCCGTATTGTCCTATAGCGAACATTAACAGGATGCCTATCGCCAGTCCCGATACGGACTTAGCCCTTGAGCAACGTTTAGCCACCACAATTAGCCCCCGGGACAGGCAGGTGTGCCACCGGTTTCACCTGCGTTGTGGTGCGGGTTACACTACCGTAGACTGGCTCAAGCGTCGGCGTGCCAAGGCTGCCCCCTAACGTCAAACCGGTCACCGGACCGTGCGGGCTTATCCCGCCGAAGACACTCCCTTCAACTGAGAAAGGTTCTCCCGGTTCGGAGACACCATACGTGGAGTTCGCAAAAGGACCCGAGAGATCCTGGTTCGTTTGGGCATTAGATCCGGACAATGAAAGATTTCCGGAAACAAGAGACCCGGTCCCCACGCCGCCTCCCACCGTCTTGCCGAACGAGACGCACCCCTTCGTGTCGAACATCAGCGACAATGTGAACGAGAAATTGAGCTTCCACGGCAGGTTGACGTTGATGCCCGCATTGATTGACCCGGTGTATTGTGAACCCATGCCCGCGAGTGGCGGCTGTCCGGCGGGCGGAGGGCTGGGGGGTGCGGGTGCGCCACCGCCTCCGACGCTCCCTCCTCCGCAGTAACCGAACTGTTGGCACAACACCTCAAGGTTGCAGACATAGGATACGAGAGGATTGCATCCC
>JAMCWQ010000001.1 GCA_023480825.1 Chloroflexota bacterium
GACTTCGCTGACCAGCTTGCGCATTCGCCTGCTGGCTTCCCGGACGGCTATCGAGAGGTCCTCATGGGAAACGACGAGGGCGATCCAGTCCGGATGCTCGGTCATTGGGCCTTCGATGTGGACCCCTTTGACGAGGTCGAACACGATTGTGACGTCTGCTCCAGTCTCCACGGCCGTACCGCCGATCTCTCCATCTCCCATCGCCGCGTGAATATCGGCGATCTGGAACAGCGCTCCTGGCACTAACACCGGCAGAAACAGGCGCGAGCCAGTAGTGAGGTCGGAGTTGTCGAGGTTGCCTCCATGCGGACCGGGAAGCAGGCAAGTGATGCCCTCACCCGCAGGAGCGACACCAACTGTCCCCGGGAAGATCTTTGCCGGCACTTGAAGCTTGTCGCTCCAAATGATCTTGCCATCCCGAATGGGCACGACCTTCGCGTAGTCAGTTGCCGTCTCGTCCTGCAGCATGCCGAAGTTGCTGAGAGCCGCGCTCCAACCGGCGTGGTAGGGTACGAAGTTCTTGAACTCGGTGATGAGGATGTCCCCCGGCTCGGCGCCCTCCACGTACACGGGCCCGGCCGCGTGGACGATCGTGTTGAAGTCGATGGGGTCCGGCAGCTTGCCGGTGTCCACTAACTCACGGAGGGTGATCTCTACCTCGAACAGCACTGGCTCACCGCACTGGACCCTTGCCGCAGGTGGATTGTTCTTGCTCATCACGGTAACGTACTGGTCTTTGCGTACAGTGATCATCTTCGCTCCTCCTTGAAGTTGTTTATTCGCCGTAGCGGCCGAGTCGTAGGACTGCACGCTGCTACACCTCGGCCACAACCTGATGTCCCTCGCCCCTTGACCATCCTTCAGCGAAAGGACTTTGCCCAGTGTAGGCTCTTCGCCCCCTATCTCACTCCGGGCGCTTGAAGTTCTGAAAACTCTTTGCCACTCGGACTGTTAGGTCAGTCACTTGCTCCATCTCGGTCATGCTGGCCATCACCAGCGGGCCATGGTCGTAGCGACCGGAGACCGCCATCACAGCCGAAGGCACCCCGCTCCTGCTCATCTGGATGGTCGCTCCATCTGTGGTTCCTGTGCCGGCAAAGCTCCCAAATTGCACTTTGATCCCGGCTTCAATGGCCAGGTCCTCGATGAAATTCCGCAGATGGGGGTTGGCAATCAGGCCGTAAGCTGGTGTGCGGCCCGAATGGTCGCAGACCTCCAGCAACACTCCAGCGCCCATTTTCAGAGGCAAGTCTCGCTCTTCGATGCCGGGAGTGTCCCCGCCAGGGAACGGCATGTCCAGGATCACAGCAGCATCCGGTTCGATGGCGAACGCCGCAGCCGGCGCTCCGCGCATGCCCACCTCTTCCTGAGTGCTTCCCACACCATAGATCGTGGCCTCCAGTTTGGTGCCCTTGAGCCGTCGCAAGACCTCAAGAATCACCGCACAGCCGGCCCGGTTGTCCAGGGCGCGGGTTACGATCAAATCGGGGTTCTTGAGGGTTTTGACCTTGGCATCGAACGAGATTGGGCAGCCGATGCGCACTCCCCAGCTTTCCGCTTCTTCTCTGCTCGTAGCCCCGATGTCGATGAACATGTTTCTTATGTCAACGCCACTCTCCATCTCCTCCTTGGAGCACAGGTGCACGGCTTTCGTGCCGATCATGCCCGGGACCGGGCCCTTGCGAGTGTGGATTATCACGTCGAGAGCCAGAAGAATCCGGGGATCAATCCACCCCACCCCTGTATTGAATCGAATAAAGCCTTTGTCGTCAACATAGCTGACCAGCAGGCCCACTTCGTCCATATGGGCGCACAGCATCAGCTTGGGGCCGCCCGGGGCGCCGTCCTTACGGCCGATGACGTTTCCCATGCCGTCGACTGTAACTTCGTCCACCAGGGGTTCGAGCTCGCGCTTCATCACTGCGCGAACATCGTCCTCGAAGCCGGAAACACCATAGGCCTCGACCAAGTCTTCAATGTACCGTCTTAGCTCGCTCATGGCTACTCCTCCGACGAATTATGTGCTCCGATGATAGCCCCTGCACTCTGGCTTGGTCAAGACGAAAAAGCCCTCCCGGACTAAGACTCCAGGAGGGCTTGAAGGGAGACCGAGCTAAGAATTAGCTCACCGATGTCTCCTGAATGAAGTCTCCGTGCCACGAGTGGTACCAAACGGCGCCGGTGTAGCCGTTCACGCTGAGCATTCCGGCCACTTTCCCATCTTTGGTGAAATGAATTGTGTAGTAGCCGTAGAAGGTGTTGATATCCTCAGCGGCTGTGCCGGGGAAGTTGGCATCCAGATATTGCTGTGAAATCTGCTTGGCATGGTCCGCTGTCACTGTCATTGGTGTATTGGGTGTCTGCGTCTGATTCCGTCCGTACCACCAGCCACCCATCATGCCGCCGCCCCAACCAGCCATGTGCCCGTACTTGGTGTTCCACATCATATTGGGACCCATCTCCGGGTAAACAGCGCCGCTATACTTGTCGACCAGCAACTCATAAGCGTAAATTCCTGTGCTCTGTTCCTTGACCATGGCGTAGAAGTTGTACTGGAACTCCAGCACTTCCGTAACCACCAAGTCAGGATTGCCGCCGGCCTTCACGTAATTCTGAACGTCTGTGACCGCCTGATCGAGCGAGATAGGCTGCCCGGTTGGAGTGGTTCCTGAGTTCCAGCCCCAGCCGCCGCACGGCATTCCACCGTAATAGCCAGGCCCAGGCCCGCCCGCCGGGCCGGTGTAGCCGCCCATCATGCCACCCGGCCCGCTCCATGGACCATAGGCAAATGCAGTGCCCGCCACTAGCACAGACGCCAACATGGCGACTGACAAGGCTCCTCCCACAAGGATTAGTAACTTGGACCTTCTCATTCTTGTCTCCTTTCTGCTGAACGGGTTGTGCGCTAGGTCTTCATGCCGCTATCCGGCATCCCATCTAGCTACATGTTACAGTAGAAATGTGAATAAGTTGTGAAGGCAATGTGTGAGTGTAGAGAAGGAGCGTGTGCAAAGCGAGGCTACCAGGAGCAACGGGGCGTGGCATTCCACTGGCAAATCATGGTGCAATGTAGCTGAACAGGCCAGTGACTTGTAGGTGCGAATTCATTCGCATTGCGCGAAGCGCCATTACCAAGGCCATGGCCGGGCGAATGGATGGCTGAATGTCATTCCGAAGGAGCGGCCGGACAAGGATGATTCGAGTACCTTGATTCGAGTACCTTGACGTAAGAGCGACTGAGGAATCCGTGCCTGGTGGCTTCATGCCGGAGCTCCTCCGAACCATGTTACGGATTCCTCCGGCCCGCCCTCCAAAACGAGCACTGTATTTGACTCCAGTCGGAGCGGGCCGTTCGGAATGACAGTTCGCAGCCTCTTGAGAGACGTAGCCGCCCTGAGCCTTCAGCTCAGGCTGTCGATCCGCTCCTCGAGCCGCCGGGCTTTCTCGCGGTTGGTCTCCAGCTTCTGCTTCTCTTTGTCCACCACATTCGCCGGCGCACGGTCCACAAACCCCGGCCGGGCCAGCAACTCCTCCGACCTGGCGATGGCGTTGCGCGTTTCTTCCAGCTCCCGGGACAGCCGCGACAACTCGGCGGCGACATCCACCAGCCCGGCCAGCGGCAGGTAGGCGATAACATCGCCGACCACCAGGGAAATCGCTTTGGGATACGGCGCCTCCCGGCTTTCCACAATTCTCAAGTGGTCTGCAGCGATCCGGCCCAGACGGCTGATGATATCCGCCTGCCCGCGCAGCATGCCGGTGTGCTCTCCCGCCACTATCTCCGCTTCTATCCAGCGGGCCGGCTCCACCCCGGCTTCCGCCCGGGCATTGCGTACGGCACGGACAACGTCCATTACGAGGCCGAATTCGCTCTCCGCTTCCTCATCGGTCGCCCAGGCCTCCGGCCAGGAAGATACCATGATACTATCACCCTCGTGCGGCAGATTCTGCCATAGCTCCTCGGTGATAAAAGGCATAAAGGGATGGAGAAGGCGCATTGTTCGTTCCATCACCGTGGCTACTACGAGGCTGGCGGTCTCTTTGGCCTGTTTGTCCTCACCATACAGGCGGCCCTTTATGGCCTCCAGATACCAATCGGCAAGCTCGCTCCACAGGAATTCGTGAATGAGACGGCCTGCTTCGCCGATCTGGAAATCCTGCATCAGGCGGGTCACTCCCGTGATGAGGTCGTTTTGCCGGCTCAGAATCCAGCGGTCGGCCATGTCCAGGTGTGCGCTTTCGATGGACCGGCGCCGGCCCTCTTCCAAGTCTGGCACGGACCCAAGGTCGGCGGAGCCCACGATGAACCTGGTGGCATTCCAAATCTTATTGGCAAAGTTCCGGCTGCCCTGCAGCTTCTCCGTCGAGATGCGCATATCGTTGCCTGGCGTGCTTCCGGTCACCATCGCGAAGCGCAGGGCATCGGTGCCGTATTCGTCCATTACCGCCAGAGGGTTGACCACGTTGCCCTTCGTCTTGCTCATCTTTTGGCCGAGAGGATCGCGGACCAAGCCGTGGAGGTACACCCGACCAAGCCGTGGAGGTACACCCACTCGAACGGTATTTCGCCCATATTGGCGATGCCCAGCATTATCATCCGGGCCACCCAGAAGAAGAGGATATCGTATGCAGTCTCCATGAGAGTGGTCGGATAGAAGTACCTCAAGTCCTCTGTGTCTTCGGGCCAGCCAAGCGTAGAATGCGTCCACAGCCCGGAGCTGAACCACGTGTCCAAAACATCGGGGTCCTGCCAGACCTTGTCGCTGTGGCAATGCTGGCATTGTTCGACCTTCTCCTCGTCGCTCACGGTGATCTCGCCACAAGCCTCGCAATACCACACCGGAATACGATGGCCCCACCAAAGCTGGCGCGAAATGCACCAGTCGCGGATGTTTTCCATCCAGTTCAAATAGGTGCGGGTGAACCGCTCCGGAACGAACTTGATCTTGCCGTCGAGCACCACTTGAATCGACGGCTCGGCCAAGGGTTTCGTCCTCACGAACCATTGAGTGGAGATCAGCGGCTCCGTGACCTCCCCGCAGCGGATGCAATGGCCAACGGCGTGGCTGTAGTCCTCGACCTTCACCAGATTGCCGCCCGTCACCAGTTCGTCCAGTACCTTCGCCCGCGCCTCCATGATAGGCAGATGGGCGGAATTTGCCGGCATTGTCATTCATCGTGCCGTCGGAGTGTAGTATGTTGATAGCCGCAAGATTGTGGCGCAGGCCGATTTCGAAGTCCACCGGATCGTGGGCAGGCGTGACCTTCACGGCGCCGGTGCCGAAACCAGGCTCCACGGCGTCATCGGCGATGATGGGCAGCTCGCGCCCGACCAGCGGCAGAACGGCGTGGCGGCCCACCAGGTACTTGTAGCGCTCATCCCCCGGGTTGACGGCGATAGCCGTGTCTCCTAGCATGGTCTCCGGACGCGTGGTGGCCACCGTGATGAACTCCTGCTCGTCATCGGCCATCGGATAACGGACGTAATAGATCTTGGCCGCCACATCCTCATGGACCACCTCCAGGTCGGAGGGAGATGGAACGAG